>DASRPD010000111.1:0-45260 GCA_035646535.1 Acidimicrobiia bacterium | reverse complement strand
CCGAGCCCGAGCCCGAGCCCGAGCCCGAGCCCGACCCCGAGCCCGACCCCGAGTCGAGCTCGAGGTCCCAGTCGGGCTCCAGGTCCCAGTCGAGGGTTCGGCGGGCATCGCTGCCGGTCCCACCCGGTCTCTCGGCCGACGCGCCCGACGCCATCGGCGCGATGCTTCGCCATCCCGGAGTTGCAGTCGTGCTCGACGGCTACAACGTCTCGATGACCCAATGGCCCGACCGTACGGTGGCCGACCAGCGGGAACGGCTCGTGGGCCTCGTGGCCGAGGTGGCGCTCCGCACCAAGGCGTCGATGACCATCGTGTTCGACGGTGCCGACGTCGGCCGCGTGCCGGCGCCGCGCCGACCGGGCGTGCGGGTGGTGTTCTCACCCCCGGGCGAGAAGGCGGACCCGGTTGTGGTGCGCGAGGTGGCCGCGCTCCCGCCGACGACGCCCGTCCTGGTCGTGTCGTCGGATCGGTGGGTCGGCGCGCACGCGGAACAGGAGGGTGCCCGCGTCTCGGGGTCGCTGGCCTTTCTCACCGCGCTCCGTCATTGACCCTCGCGCTCGGGACCGATTGACCGGTATCGCCATCGGCCCGTGCCGGGTCGAGCGCCGAGCGCAGCGCCGCGAGCTGTTCGGGCACCACGCGCCACCAGACCCATCGACCGCGCTTGTCACCGATGATCAAGCCGGCGTCGGCGAGCACGCTCGTGTGGTGTGAGATCGTCGGCTGCGCTTTTCCGAGGGGGGCGAGCAAGTCGCAGGAACACACCTCACCCGCTTGGGCGACGAGATTCAGCAGCCGGAGACGCACCGGGTCCGCCAGCGCGGCGAACGCTCCTGCGAGTCGCTCGGCACGCGGGCGATCGAGTCGCTCCGACAGCACCGATGGGTTGCATTCCTCCGGCGCGCGTGAGCCGGTGGTTCGAGGGCGGGTTCGGGTCGCCACGACATCCTCCGTCCGTGCGAGGCCACCGTCGCCTGGGGGCGATGCGCCGAGCGCTCGCGTTGACATGCTCACGTATTGACACTGATCGATCGATCGGTGATGATCGATCAATCGACGTACACCAATCTATCGACCAGGCGGCCGTACCGGGTCCCGCGGCCACGGCCCCCGCCGTCGCGAGGGCCGCGCCGGCCACCACGGGAGCCCGCTCGTGAGCGATCACAGCCTTGCCCGACGAGCAACGGCGGAGGCCGTGGGGGCCGGATTGCTCGTCATGATCGTCGTCGGCTCGGGTATCGCGGCGAGCCGGTTGTCACCCGACGACGTCGGCCTGCAGCTGCTCGAGAACGGGATCGCAACCGCCGGTGGGTTGGTCGCGCTCATCCTCGCCCTCGGTCCCGTCTCGGGAGCCCACCTCAACCCGGTCGTGACCCTTGCCGATCGCGTGCTCGGCGGCACGACGAACCGTGACGCGATCGCGTACGTCCTGGCTCAGATCGGGGGAGCGTGCGCCGGGGCGATCATCGCCAACCTCATGTTCGACCTGCCCGCCGTCACCCTGGCCACCCGGACTCGCTCGTCGAGCGGACTCTGGCTGGGCGAGGTCGTCGCCGCGTTCGGGCTGATCCTCGTGATCCTCGGCGTCGTACGGGCGGGACGAGCCACGGTGGCCGCGTTCGCCGTGGGCAGCTACATCGGGGCCGCGTACTGGTTCACCTCGTCGACGGGCTTCGCGAACCCGGCGGTCACGATCGGCCGCACGCTCACCGACACGTTTACCGGGATCGCGCCGTCGAGCGCGCCCGCGTTCGTCGTTGCGCAGGTCGTCGGCGCGCTCGCCGCCGTCGCGCTTGCTCGGTACCTGTTCCCCGGCATTCCGGCAGCGGACCTCGTCGTGGCCCACGAGGGCCCGTCGCCGTCCGAGACCGAGGAGGCACCATGATCGACGAGCCCCTCGACGATGGTCGTCCCGGCGTCTTGTTCCTGTGCGTCCACAACGCCGGCCGGTCGCAGATGGCGCTCGGGTGGTTCAAACACCTCGCCGGTGATCGCGCGGTGGCCTGGTCGGGAGGCTCCGAGCCGGGCAACGAGGTGAATCCCGCGGCCGTCGCCGCGATGGCGGAGCGGGGCATCGACATCGCCGGCGAGCTCCCCAAGCCCGGGACCGACGAGATCGTGCGCGCCGCGGATGTCGTCGTGACCATGGGCTGCGGCGACGCGTGTCCGCTGCTTCCCGGCAAGCGCTACGAGGACTGGGTGCTGGATGACCCGGCGGGTCAGGGCGTGGACGCGATTCGGCCGATCCGTGACGAGATCGAGCGGCGCGTCCGGGTGCTGCTCGCGGATCTGCAGGTGACCGCCTGACCCGACTCCTCCACGTCTCGGGTCGGCCCGCCGCAGGCCCCCGGTCGTGTCGAGCCCGAGGGCTTGGGCTCGGGCTTGGGCTTGGGCTCGGGTTCGGGACGGCTGGATCGGGATGGGTGTCACAACCTCGTGTGAGGCTGACGGCATGGTCATCGACTGTGACGAATGTGTGATGGAAGGCACCGCCGCGTGCGCCGACTGCGTGGTCAGCTTCCTCGTGGAGCGGGAGCCGGGCGACGCGGTCGTGTTCGACGCGGCCGAGGAACGCGCGGTGCGGCTCCTCCAGGGGGAGGGCCTGGTGCCGCGGTTGCGGCTGGTGAAGCGCACGGCCTGACGGGGCCGAGCGTCGGGGCGTCTGGCCGGCCCGTCAGTCACGCACCTCGGCCCGCAGCGCGCTCACGGTGGCCCGCTCCCTCGGGCGGTGGGCGAACGGGTCGTAGCGGAACACCCGCATCGCGTTCTCGTAGGTGATCTTGTTCACCTCGTCGTCGGGCACGCCGTCAAGCTGTTTTGCGACCGACTCGGGGGAGTTCGGCCAGGTCGAGTCAGAGTGCGGGTAGTCGCACTCCCAGGTGATGTTGTCGATCCCGATGGCGGCCCGCTCGTCGACGCCGGCGCGGTCGCTGATGAAGCAGAACGTGAAGTGATCCTTGGCGACCTGGCTCGGCAGCTCGTCGCCGAAGTCCTGGTGGGTCCAGAACCGATGCTGCTGGTACACGTAGTCGACCCGCTCCAGCCAGTACGGCAGCCAGCCGGTCCCGCCCTCGGAGAGCGCGAACTGCAGGTCGGGGAACTTGCGCAGCACCGGTGACCACAACAGGTCACTCGCCGCGTTCATGAGGCTGATCGGCGTCAAGGTGATCATCACGTCGATCGGCGCGCCCGGCGCGGTGGTGATCTGGGTCGAGCTCGAGCCGATGTGGAGACAGATCACCGTGCCCGTGTCCTGACAGGCCGTGAAGAAGGGATCCCAGTGATCGCCGAAGATGTGCGGCCAGCCGAGCTTGTCCGGGTTCTCCGAGAACGTCACCGCGGTACAGCCCTTGGCCGCGACGCGGCGCACCTCGTCGGCCATGAGCTGGGGATCCCAGATCGGCGGGATGCTGAGGGGTATGAACCGGCCCGGGTGCGTGGCGCACCACTCGTCGATGTGCCAGTCGTTGTAGGCGCGCAGCAGGTTGAGCGCCATGTCCTTGTCCTTGGACTTGGAGAACAGCTGGCCGCAGAACTGGACGAAGCTGGGGAAGCACATCGATCCGAGCACGCCGTCGCGGTTCATGTCCTGCACGCGCTCGTCGATGTCGTAGCAGCCAGAGCGGATCATGTCGTAGCTGGTCGGCTCGATGTTGTATTCCTCGGGGGGTCGCCCGGCAACGGCGTTCAGCCCGATGTTGGGGATGGTGTTGCCCTCGTACTCCCACACGTCGATGCCGTCGCGGTGCACGCTCTTGGGCGCGAACTGCTTCCATTTCTCGGGGAGGTGGTTGTCGAACAGCGTGGGCGGCTCGACCACATGGTCGTCGACACTCACGAGAATCAGATCATCGGCCTGCATCGCGCTTCCCCTTGTTCGCGGACCTGTTTACTGACGCTCGTGTCAGCCTACCGGCATCGCTGCTGGGCGTGCACTCCCGTCGGGCCTCGCCTGCCGCCGTCCTCTCCGATCTCCCCGACGTTTGATGCTTCTGTGACGCCAGGCGTCACAGAAGCATCAAACGTCGCGAGTCGGGAGCGGGTGTGTGAGGGTGGAGCTCAGTCCCAGACGATGGGGAGCGTGTTGGGCGCCCGGAACACCATGCCGGTGATGAACCCAGGATCCGCGTCTGGATCGAAGCGCAATCCGGGAAGCCGGTCGAGCACGCGGTTCAGCACGACGGTGGTCTCCATGCGCGCGAGGTGCATCCCGAGGCACATGTGCGGGCCGAACGCGAACGCGAGGTGCTGGCGAGGAGCCCGGAAGAGATCGAACTCGTCGGGGTGATCTCCCCAGTACCGCTCGTCGTGGTTGGCCGAGCCCATGTTGACGACCACGGTCGAGCCGGCGGGGATCTCGATGCCTTCGACCACCGTGTCGCGGGTGGACGTCCGCATGATATTGAGGAGTGGCGGCTCCCAGCGCAGACCCTCCTCGATCGCCTGGCCCATGAGCGAACGGTCTTCGCGCAGCGCGTCGAGCTGGTCCGGCCGGCTGAGGAGCCCGAACAGGAGGTTGCTCGATGAGCGGTACGTGGTCTCGGCGCCGGCGGGGAGCAGAAGGCGCAGGAAGGCGATGATCTCGTCGTCGGTGAGGCGCTGGCCGTCGAGCTCCGCGTGGGCCAGCACGCTGATGACGTCCTCGCGTGGCGCTGCCCGCCGGTCGGTGATGATGGCCTGGAAGTAGTCGTACAGGGCGGCGGAGGCCCGCAGGCCGCGTTCCGCGTCGAAGCCGACGCTGATGAGCTCGACGGCCCATCGGTGGAACCGGGGTAGGTCCTCGCGGGGCAATCCCAACATCCCGGCGATGACGTTCACCGGGAACGGGAACGTCAGCTCGCGTACGAGCTCGGCCCGGCCGCGGTCGATGAATCGGTCGATGTGCTCGTCGACGATCGGCGCGACGAGGTCCCGTTCCCAGTGCTCCATCGCCTTGCGGCTGAACGCCTGCTGGGCCAGGGAGCGGTAGGTGTGGTGCTCCGGTTCGTCCATCTCCAGGATCGTGTGGCCCATCACCGGGCCCATGACCTCCGCGTAGCCCTTCGACGAGAAGATCTCGCCGTCGCGCAGCACTGCTTGCACGGCGTCGAAGCTGAACGCGGTGAACACGTTGGGCATGTCCCCGAGGTCCACGAAATCGAGCGTGTCGGCGGCGTCTTCGGCCACCTCGGTGGCCACGTCGACATCGAGCGCGGCGGCCGCCGTCATGTCCTGCTTGATCAGCGGCGCCTGCTGACGAGCGAGTGCGAACATCGGGTAGGGGTCTTCCACCACGCCGATGCCGGCGGATCGGTTGAAGTCCTCGAACGGGTCGTAGTCCTCGGTCGGTTCGACGGTGCTCATAGGATCCCCTGGGAACGTCCGGGCTGTGGCAGTGACCTGACGATAGCGTCAGGCATCGCCGGCCGGTACTGGTGCCGGTACTGGTGCCGGTACCGGTGTCGGCAGCGGCCGGCGGGTTCGGTGGGCCGGGGTCGGTAGCCAAGCCCGCCAGACGAGTTCGGCCCAGGAGGCCGGGGAGGATCGGCGGCGATGGATGACGGGGTGAGCGCGGGGTTGCTCGTGCTGCGGGTCACGGTCGGTGCGGTGATGATCGCCCACGGCTACAACCACATCTTCCGGGGCGGCAAGATCGCCGGGACGGCGGGCTGGTTCGAGAGCCTCGGGATGAAGCCGGGGAAGCTGCACGCGTGGCTGGCCAGCCTCACCGAGCTCGGCGCCGGAGCGATGCTCCTCGCCGGCTTCCTCATGCCGCTCGCTGCGGCCGGGGTCGTCGGGGTGATGCTCGTAGCGTGGATCACGAACCACATGAAGAACGGCTTCTTCATCTTCCGTCCCGGTGAGGGCTGGGAGTACGTGATGACCCTGTGCATGTGCGGGGTCGCGCTCGGCGCGCTCGGCGCGGGCACGTGGTCGCTCGATGACGCATTCGACATCGACTGGAATGGTTGGAGCGGCCTGCTCACCGCGGTGGTGGCCGGCGGCGGTGGCGCGCTGGTGCTCCTCGCGATCTTCTGGCGTCCCACCAAGCCCGACGCAACCGCGTAGCCGGTCTTCTGCGGGTGCTCCCGTCTCCGATCGGTCCCTGGCGCTCGGTTGTCGCTGATCGAGCGGTCACCCGTGATGATCAGCGCGCGGCCGGCCGACCGGGGTGGCGGGACATGATCGCGCCGACGAGCAGGGGCACAACCTCGTGCCAGTCACCGATGATGCCGATATCGGCACCGTCGAACACCAGCGCGTCGGGTTGGTTGTTGATCGCGAGCACCGTCGTGGCGGCACGCACGCCGACCATGTGGTTGAACTTCCCGGAGAGCCCGATCGCGACGTAGAGGCGAGGGGCGATGCTGCGGCCGGTGATGCCGATCTGGCGCGCCCGGGGGAGCCAACCCTGGTCGGTGACCTTGCGGGTGGCGGCCAACTCGGCGCCCAACGCGTCGAGCAGGGGATCGAGGGCGCCGTACTCGGCCGGGGCGACGCCCTGTCCGATGCCGACCACTGCGCGCGCGTCGGCGAGCACGTCGAGGTCGTCGTCACGGGTGCGCGCGAGGACGCGCACGCGGCTGTGGGACTCGACTCGGAGGTCGACGAGCCGTGCGGTTGCGGTCCGTGGGCGCAGCAGCGGGAGCATCCCGGCACGCACGGTGACGAGCTGGACCGCAGAGGTCGCGGTGATCGCGGCGATGAGGGCGCCGCCGAATGCGGGCTTCCACGCGACGAGCCGATCGCCGTCGGTCGCGAGCATGACCGCGTCGCCGACGAGCCCGGCATCGAGCGCGGCCGCGCAACGGGTCGCGACCTCGCGGCCCCACACGGTGCTCGGGGCGAGCACGGCCCACGGCGCGTGCGCGCGTGCCCACTCGGTCACTCCCCGGGCGACGTCTTCTTCTACCGTGGCCCCGCGTAGCTGGGTGATCACGTCCGCACCCCAGGCGCCGAGCCGATCAGGATCGGACGGCGTCGTGGTGAGGGCGTGCACCGCTCCGCCGAGTGTTGCCGCGGCGCCGAGCAGCTCGCGGGTGATCTCGTCACGGTCCGGCTCGACCACGACCGCGAGGATGCGGGAGGGGTCATCCAAGGACGCCGGGACCTCGGCAGTCTCCTCGCCGCGGCTCTCGGCTGGGTCGAGCGCGCCGCGAGCCACGAGCAGGTCGACGGCCCGTTCCACCTGATCCGACAGCGAGGCATCCGGGGTGCGGGCGCCGAGCCGTTCCGACTCGATGACGCGGATGTCGCCGACGACGGTCCGGCTCGCCGCCGCGCCCCATGGCCCCGGGCCGAGGTCGTCGGCATCGAACGTTCGGAGTCGTTCGAGGGGCACCGACGCGCGACCGGCGGGTTCGACCTTGCACGGATCGATGAGCCGCTCGGCGGCGGAGAGCACCACGGGCAGGCGGACCTCGGCCTCGATCCACCCGTCGTCGTGCTCGCAGCCCGCGTGGACGACTCGATTCGTGTCGATCGTGAGGTTCCGCACGCCGGTGAGGAAGGCCAGCCCGGTGAGCTCGGCGATCGCGGGTGGGACCTGACCGGTGTCCGCGTCGACCGAGTTCCGTCCGGTCAACACGAGGTCGAAGGGTCCGGTCCGGTTCAGCGCGGCGACGACCGCGCGGGCCGTGGCGAGCGTGTCCGAGCCGGCGCAGGCCGGATCGGTGAGAAGGACCCCGTCGATCTCGACGCCTCGTTCCAGACCCCACGCGATCGCTTCGCGCAGGGTGTCCTCGGCCGCCGGCGGACCGAGCGTCAGGACGGTGACCGCGCCACCGTGCTCGCCCGCGAGCGCGACGGCCTGGGACACCGCGCGCCGGCAGTACGGGTTCATCTCGAGCTCGAGGCCCTCACGGACGAGTCGGCCGTCGGCGCCGATCGCCATCTCTTCGAAGGCGGGGATCTGTTTGACGAGCGCAGCGATGCGCAGCGGAGCCACGCGCTGGATCGTAGCGAAGCGGCGGTCGGGTTCAGCCCGGGTCGAGGTCGCCGCGCGCGACGGCGTCGTCGATGAGCGCGCGGGCGCGATCCCACAGCACCGGCGCGGCGCGACCGATGACCGAGCTCACGTCGGTCATGCCAGCTCGGCGAGCGCGCTCATCTGGTGGCAGTAGTGCTCGAGGGAGTGATGGGCGAGTCGGGCCGCGAGGGCCGTCGCACCGAGCGCCTCGTACTTGGAGAGTTGCTCACGGACGCGGTCGGGCTCACCACCGGGGTCGAGGGGTCGATCGTTCTGGAGGATCACATCGAGGGGCTGGTCGCGCGTCGCCCACGCGTCGGTCTCGCGCGCCGCGGCCAACATGGTCTTCAGCTCCGCGCCGGCGAGTCCGAACGGCGCCCACCCGTCGGCCAGGGTGATGGCCCGGTGCAACGAGCGGCCGGTGCGACCCCCCACCCAGATCGGCACGGACGCCTGCACCGCGCACGGGTCGACGATCATCCCGTCAAAGCTGAAGTGGGGCCCCCGGTAGGACGGTTCGGCGACGCCGAGTGAGGCCCGCAGCGCGCGGATAGCGTCGTCGGTCTGCGCCCCCCGGTCGGCCCACGGTGCGTCCAGCAGCTCGAACTCGGCCTCGAGGCTCCCGACTCCGACGCCGAGCACGAGCCGACCACCGCTGACGACGTCGAGCGTGCCGTATCGCTTCGCGATCTCCAGCGGATGGTGATAGGGGAGCACGAGCACGAACGTCGCCAGCCGGATCCGGTCGGTCACCGCCGCGACGGCGCCGAGCGTGGCGAGCGGATCCCAGTAGGTCGCGCCGCGCTCGGATGCCACCGCGACGGGAACTGCGACGTGCTCGCTGCAGGTGACGAAGTCGTAGCCGAGTCGTTCGGCCTCCCGGCAGGCGTGGGAGATCTCGCCGATGCCCGCCTTCGCCTCCCACCGGGCGTGCGCGCCCGGCAGGCGTGTCACCACCGGTGTCACGATCCCGAGCCGCATCGTTGCCACCTCGTGCTTCCCGCCGGTCTCC
The DNA here is from genome assembly GCA_035646535.1 of Acidimicrobiia bacterium. Classification (GTDB taxonomy): domain Bacteria; phylum Actinomycetota; class Acidimicrobiia; order IMCC26256; family JANYLB01; genus DASRPD01. The sequence goes on along the minus strand of DASRPD010000111.1, from coordinate 36,300 downwards.
GCTCCGTTGGTGCGCTCGGGCACCCTATAGCCCCGTCTCTGCACCAACGTCCCGGCCGAGTACAGCTAGAGGGCGGACTCGCGGACTTCGAAGTGGGCGCGGAGCCGGTCGCCGATGAAGTTGAGCGCGAGGACGGTGAGGAACATCGCGGTGATCGGCACGAAGGCGGTGAGCGGGTTCTCTCGCAGGGCTGTGCCCGACGAGCCGGCGACGATCATCTTCCCCCACGTCGTGGTGGCGCCCTCGACGCTGAGACCGAGGAAGGCGAGCGACCCTTCGGCGACGATGGCGAGCGCCATGCCCAACAGCGCGAGCCCGGTCATGGGCACGATCACGTTCGGGAAGATCTCCTGCCAGATGAGCCGGTTCGACCTGGCGCCGAGCGCGCGGGCCGCGACGACGAACTCGCGCTGTGAGAACACCAACGTGTTCGCGCGCGCCAGGCGCCCGACCGGGGCGACGGCGAGGATCCCGAGCACGAGCAGGATCCATTGCAGCTCTCGCCCGAGGAACGTGATGAGCAGGAGCGCGAGCACCACGGCCGGGAACGCGAGCGCGATGTCGAAGGTCGCGATCATCGCTTTCTCGAGCCAACCCCGATAGAAGCCCGCGTACAACCCGATCGTCCCGCCGACCAGGAGCGCGAACGCGACCGAGGTGAACCCGACGAGCAGTGACACCCGAGAGCCCCAGATCGTCCGGGCGAGCAGGTCGCGGCCACCATCATCGGTGCCGAGCAGGTTGTGGGTGCTGAAACCACCAGCGCGCGGCCCGTCGAGCGTCTCGTTCGGATCTGCGATCGGCAGGACCGGGGCCAGCACGGCCAACGCGACGACGAGCGCGAGCCAACCGAGGGCGATCCAGAACATCGGGCCGAGTCGCCGGCGCGTGACGACGGACGCTTCGTCGGAGCCGGGGACCGGGAGCGGCGGTTCGTCCGGGTCGTGCTCGTCGCCGATGAGCAGCGGCTCGCGGAGCTCGGGTTCAGGCGGTGGCGGCATCACGGACCCTCGGGTCGAGGAAGTTGTACAGCGCGTCGACCATGAAGTTCACGATGACGTATGTCGTGGCCACGATGAGCACGACGCTCTGCACGACGAGGTAGTCCTTGCGGAAGATGGCGTCGACCACCGCCTTGCCCATCCCGGGGATCGAGAAGATGTTCTCGATGACCAGCGCGCCGCCGAGGAGGGCACCGACCTGGAGCCCGAAGACGGTCAGCAGCGAGAAGCTGGACGGGCGCAGCGCGTGGCGCACGAGGACGCGGGTCGGGCGGACTCCCTTGGACTTGGCGGTCGTGATGAAATCCTCCTGGAGGGTGCGGATGATGTCGGCTCGCAGCAGCCGCGCGTAGGTGGCTCCCGCGGGCAGCGCCAGGGTGAGCGCGGGCAGGAACAGCGAGTAGAGCTGATCGCCGAACGAGTCGTCGAGGTAGCGCGACGGGAAGATGTCGTTCTGGACCGCGAAGAAGTACAGGAGGATCACCCCGAGCGCGAAGCTGGGTACCGCGACGAAGCCGAACGCGGCGGTGGTCGTGGATCGGTCGAACCACGAGTCCGCCTTGTACCCGGCGATGATCGCGATCGGGATCGCGAGCCCGAGCGCGAGCACCTGCGCGTAGACCATGAGCAGCGCCGAGACCGGGATCCGGTCCGAGAGGATGTTGCTGATGCTCTCGCGGGTGTTGTACGACCGACCGAGGTCTCCGTGTGCCGCGTCGGAGAGCCACGTGACGTACCGAGTGGGGATCGGCTGGTCGAGGTTGAGGTCTTCTCGTACCTGGGCCCGCAGCTCCTTGTCTCCGTACTGCGGGCCGAGGATCGACTTCAGCGGGTCACCGAGGAGATTGAGCGACAAGAACGTCAGCAACGTCACCGCGAACAGCACGAGGACGAGCTGCGGCAGCCGTCGCAGGACGTAGCCCACGGCGAGTTACTTGTCGAGCCACATCTGAGAGACCGAGTGCGACCCGTTGCTGGCGGCCGTCTTCAATCCGCCCTCGGGGAAGTCGGAGTCGAGGCCTCCGCCGACGTACGGCTGAGCCGCGATCATCCAGTCGGTGTGGTTCAAGAAGATGTAGATGTAGTCGTCGTGGATGTTCTGGGAAATCTGCTGCCACGTGTCGATACGCTCGGCCTCGTCGGACGAGGAGCGTTGGTCCTCCAGAAGCTGTTGGGTCTCCTCGTTGCAGTTGCGGGTCCAGTTGATTGACAGCACCGGGGAGATGCTCCGGCAGTCGTGCCAGACGAACTCGCCCTCCGGGTCCGCGGTGCCGTATTGCCGCCACGTGACGACCTGGTAGTCACCCAGGGCGACCTGGGTGATGTAGTCGTCTTGGAGCACCTGGTCGCGCTCGATGACGAACGCGTCCTGCCAACCGTTGATCAACGTGTCGGCGATGAGATCCTGCTGCACGCTCGGTCCCGTGTACTTGAACTGCATCTTGATCTTGTCGCCCTCGCAGTTCTGCGGGTTCTCGGCGCAGTACTCCTCGGCCAGCTCCTTCGCCTTCTCGGGCTGGTCGGCCTCCTGTTTCACCTTCGGGTTGTTCCACTTCAGGTCGGGGTGGAACATGCTGTCGGCCGGGTCGGTGACCCCCTGGGTGATGAGCTCGAGGTAGTCCTTCTTCGGGGTGGCGAAGGCGAGAGCCTGGCGGACGCGGAGGTCGTCGAACGGGGTGGCCTCGGTGTTGATCATCACGAAGCCCTCCTCGCCGGTGTCGTCCTCGACGCTGGTGAGATCACTGTCGTTCCGCACCAGCTTGATCACCGCGGGGTCGCTCGTGTGCATCACGTCGAGCTCGCCGGCGACGAGCTGGTCATAGCGGCGGGCCGCGTCGGTCTGGACGACGAACTCGATCTCGTCGAGGTACACGTCGCCGTTCCACCAATCGGGGTTGCGCTCGAAGGTTGTGCTCGAGTCCTGCGAGCGGCTCTTGAAGATGAATGGCCCGGTGCCGACGGGCTCCTGGTTGAGGTCGGGGTTCTCGGCCGCGGCGCGCAGCCACGTCGGTGACGCGATGAAGCCGACTTGACTCGTCGAGTACAACGGGAAGTGCGCGTTCGGTTCCGCCATGTAGTAGCGGGCCGTGAGCTCGTCGACGATCTCGACCGGGTTCTCGGCGCGGAAGAGGGGCTTGATCGCGAGCCCCACGAGGGGATCCGCGATCGCGAGCTCCAAGGTGAGCTTGAGTGCCTCCGATGTGAGGAGCGTGCCGTCGTGGAACTTCACTCCCGATCGAAGGACGACGGTCCACTCGGTGAGATCGTCGTTCGGGGTGATCGACTCGGCGAGGTAGGGCGAGTACTCACCGTTCTCGTCGAGGTAGGCGATGCGGTCGAACACGGCGTTGCCCATGAGGTAGCCGGCCGCGGCGAAGCGGTCCGTGGTGGGATTGAGGCCGCTGGTCTCGGCTTCGACGCCGTAGCGCAAGGTCCCGCCCTGCTGGGGCTCACCGGAGCGGAAGCCGCCGCCCCCGCCGTTGCCGCTGTTCGCGCCACCGTCGCCGCTGCTGCCGCTCGAGCACGCGGCCGCGAACAGCATCAGGGCCACGGCCGACACGAGCACCGAACGCCAAGCCGTGCGTCGCTGCGTCATCGCAACTCTCCCCCCGAAAGCAAGGCGCGAATTGTGCAACCGATTCGCCCCCCGCACAAGTGCGCTCCCCACCGGCTCACCGGGTCCGCCCGGTCGCGGTGTCCCTCGAGGCCGGAATTCCCAGTCCTCAGGCGACGTTGATCCCACAGATGACCGACTCCGTGATCGAAGATCCCGTGATCCAGACGGTGTCGCTCGGCCCCCAATGGCCGACGGCCGACCCATTTCTTTTCTGCGCGCACCACGATGATGCCTACCCGCCCGGCAACGAGCACTTCGGTCCGGCCGCGTCGCTCGACGGACGCGACCTCGGGTCCGACTTCGCCGGCCTCGACGGCTGGCGCATGTACCACGGTCAGGTCGTGCCCGGGTTCCCGCAGCACCCGCACCGTGGTTTCGAGACGGTGACCTTTGTACGCCGTGGGCTCATCGATCACTCGGATTCGCTCGGCGCGGCGGCCCGGTTCGGCCGCGGCGACGTGCAGTGGGTCACCACGGGGAGCGGGATCGTGCACTCGGAGATGTTCCCGCTGCTCGACCGGGACGGACCCAACCCGGTCGAGCTGTTCCAGATCTGGCTCAACCTGCCCGCCGCGGACAAGATGGCCGACCCGTACTTCACGATGTTCTGGTCCCATGACATCCCCCGCGTCGTGTTCGACGACGCGGGTCGCCGCGTCGAGATCGAGGTCGTGACCGGCTCGCTCGACGGCGCCGAGCCGCCGTCTCCGCCGCCGAGCTCGTGGGCGGCGCGACCGGAGGCGGACGTCGCGATCTGGGCAGTCCGCATGGACGCCGGCGCGACGTGGACGTTGCCCGCGGCTCGGAGCGCGGAGACCGTCCGCACGCTGTACGGCTTCGTGGGTGAGGGCCTCGACATCGGCGGTCATCCGATCGGGCCCGACACCGGGGCGGTCGTACGCACCGACGTGCCGGTCGAGCTCACCGCGGGCGACACCGACGTCGAGCTGCTGGTGCTCCAGGGTCGTCCGATCGGCGAGCCCGTCGCTCGGTACGGACCGTTCGTGTCGAACGACCGGGCCGGTATCGAGCAGGCGCTCGCCGACTACCGCCGCACCGGGTTCGGTGGCTGGCCGTGGCCCGCCGACGATCCGGTCCACGGCCGCGACGAGTCGCGCTTCGCCCACCACGCCGACGGCCGCGTGGAACGGATCGAATCAACCACCGGGGGCTGAACGGTGGTCGCGCCGGTGGCGGTCCGCCGGGCGGTCAGCGTTCGATGTGCTCCGGGAGCAGGAACGGGTACGTGCGACGCCGGACGTGGGTTTGCCAGGCCCGATCGGCACGCCGGGCCGCCTGGATGAGCTGCCAGGTGCGCGCGTCGCTCCGGTAGTCGCGCCGGATCTCCTCGACGGTCAGTGGCGGGTCCAGGCGATCACCCGCCGTAGCCAGGACCGTGGGAATGCCACCGTCGAGGTGCTCCTTGATCAGGTTGGCGGCGAGGTCGAGAACGACCGAGCGTGGGTGGTGATACCGCTCGATGATGCCGGGCAGCACGAAGCGGCGAACGCCCGCCCGCGCCGGCCAGGGCAGCGACGCGAGGAACACGTCGGTGGGCAGCTCGGTGGTCCCGTCGGGCCGCCGCAGCAGCGGCGTGGTCACGTCGAAGTATTGGAGCCGACCGTCGGCCCAGGCCCAGTTGGAGAGCTGCGCGTCGAGGCCGACGCGCTCGTCGACGACGTCGAGCACGGTGGCAACGATCTTTTCCAGGAGCGATGCCCCACGCTCCGGATCGTCACGGAGAACCTGCACGCCGAGCGACGGGGTGGGCAGCACCGGCTGCACGCAGTAGACCGCGAGCTCGTCGGCGGTGGTCGGTACCGTCATGACCTCGGTGTCGACGACGCTGACACCGCGGCGTGCCAGCTCCGCGACGTAGCGGTCCAGGGTGTCGCGAAACGTGTCCGCCTCGTCGGGCGAGCGGAACGGCGGTAACCGCTTGCACGCCCATTGCGGGGTGTCGAGGGGCCAGCCCACGACCAGTGAGATCTCGCCGTAGCCGAGGATCCGCAGCCCGGATGGATCATTGCGCGCCAGCGCGGTGGTGACGTCGTGCTCGACGCTCGACAGTGTCGCGTGGTCGATCACGCGAACGTCGTGCGCATGATGGTGATGATCTCGTCGACCTCGTCGTCGGTGACCGTGAGCGGCGGGAGGAACTGCAGCACCGACGGATCGTTGTTGGCGAAGATCGCGAAGATGCCCGCCCCGATGAGGTCGCGCGTCGCGGCCATGCCGTCACCGTCGGATCCGAACTTCAGGCCCAGGAAGAGGCCTTTGCGGCGCACCGCGAACGGAAGGTCCGTGAATGCGTGCTCGAACCGCGCGCCGACCTCGTGCACGCGCTCGAGGAAACCCGGTGTCTGGATGATGTCGAGCCCGGCGAGCGCGGCGACGCATCCCAGCTCGGCGCCGCCGAACGTGGAGACGTGCACGAACGGGTGCTCATCGAAGAAGGCGTGGATCTCCGCGGTCATGAGCGTGGCGGTGACGGGGTAGAGGCCACCGCTCAGGCCCTTGCCGGTGGTGAGCACGTCGGGCTCGAGGCCGTCGTGCTGGTAGCACCACATCGTCCCGGTACGGCCGAGCCCGGTCTGGACCTCGTCGAGAACGAAGCAGGCGCCGCGTTCGCGACAGAGTCGCTGCACACCGGCCAGGTAGTCGGGATCCGGGATCGGCATCCCGAGCGTCGCGGGGATCGGCTCGAGGAGCACCGCCGCGGTGTCGTCGCTGACAGCTCGGTCCAGCGCGGCGAGGTCGTTGAACGGCACCTGGGCGAAGCCCTCGACGTTCGGGCCGAATGGGTCCCGGTACGCCGGGTCGCCGGCGGCCATGGAGAGGCCGGTGTGTCCGTGGTAGCCGCCGATGGCCGAGACGATCTCCTGGCGGCCGGTGTGGGCCCGCACGACCTTGATCGCCAGGTCGTTGGCTTCGCCCCCACTGACTCCGAAGACGACCCCACTCAGCAAACCGTCGGTGCTCGCGCTGAGCCGCTCGGCCAGGGCGGCGCGCCAGCCCGACACGAGGTGGTGGTTGCCGATGTCGAGCTGGTCGAGGCCGGCGCGCAGCGCGGCGACCACTGCCGGGTGCCGGTGGCCGAGGTTGAAGACCCCACCGTTGCTATGGCAGTTGAACAGCCAACGGCCGTCGAACGCGTCCTGGAATCGCGAACCGGCGCGCGCACCCATCACCAGCTCGAGTCCCAAGGCCGCGTACGCGTCGACCTTGCCGCGATTGACGTGCTCGGCGAAGGCCGAGCTCGTCGCCTCGGCCGACGGGTACGGCTGACTGCCCGGACGCGCCGACCGTGCGGTCATCCGAGCGCCGTCATCCGAGTGCTGCCACAGTCTCGATATCGGCCGCCGCGAGGCCGCCACGGCGGTCGCGTACGCGCCAATAGCGGCGCACCCATGGTGGTCGCGTGTCGCGCGCGTCACCCTCCAGCGCGCCCGTCCAACGTTCGAGGAGGCGATCGGCTTCGGCGAAGGCTGCGGCCGGTTCGGGTGGGTCCGCGAGCCAACGGGCCTCGATCTCGTCGCGTTCGGCGGCGAACGTCGCGACGTTTCGGGCCGGGTCGGTCATCACGCGGCGGTGGAACACCTCGTGGCGCCACCACAGACACCGGGCGTCGAAACGGTCGACCGGTGCGGGACCGAGGTCGAGCGGCTCGTCGACGCGTACCGGCTTGAAGATGGCGGTGCATGGTGCCGCGGTGGCGGTGACCCAGTGCGTGGCGCGGCCGGGTCGCAGCTCGGCCACCCATGATGCGGTGGTCTGCGAGGCTGCCGCGAGCCCGCCGGCGTGCATGCACGGCCCCGTCATCGCCCCGTTGATGGGCGAATAGCGCGGGGTCGGCCCGCCGGTGCCGTGGTCGCGCACCAGCGCCATGAGATCGCCGGGACCGTGCGCCCGGGCCGCGCCGGTCTGGGTGATCGCCCGGCGCACCCGACCCCTTGAGAAGTGCGTCCTGATGTGGTCGCTGTGCCGACGAGCGAAGCCGGGGATGGTCAGGCAGTTGCTGATCGACCGGGCACCCGACCGCACCTCCTCGACCGCCCAGCGTCGACCGGCGGTCTCGACGACGTACGCGCGGCCGCCGTCGGCCAGGAGGAAGCTGTTGTGATAGGTGAACTCGCGGTGCTCGTGGCCGCATCCGCCGCCCTGGCCGTGCCGCTCGAGCAGGGTGGTGAGCGTCTCGACTCCCGCCTCGGCGGTTGTTGCCCGTTCGAGCGTGAGTCGCAGGAGATCCATGCCCGTGAGCCCGACCTCGGCGGATGGCTCACGGGTGAACACCGCCTCGTTGCCCACCACGAGGCCGTGCTCGTTGGCGCCGATCTCGGCGCCCCACATCCAGAACGGGCGGCTGAGCAGCACCGCGTGGGTCCGTTCGGCCTGGTCGATCTCGATCCAGGTGCAACGAAGTCGCGTGCCGCTCGGGTGGGTGCGGCGAGGTTGCCAGTCGAGGAGCTGGGCCTCGTTGGGATCTCGGTCACTGTTCTTGGCGAACAGCACCCGTTCCGGACCGACGACGACCATCGTGTCGCACACGTTGGCCAGCGTACGTCGAGCGGCTCGCTAGTGCCGCGGCAGCTTGATGGCCTTCTTGGCGATGATGTTCTTCTGGATCTCGGTAGCACCGGCGCCGATCGACGTGTACCGCTGCCACGCGTAGTTCCGTGTCCAGCTGCCACCGTCGACCGCGTCGGATCCTCCTTTGGCCAGCAGGCCCGCCGGGCCGAGCAGATCGATGGCCAGCTCCGCGAGGGTCTGGCTGATCTTCGACCACTGCAGCTTCGCGAGCGGTACCTCGGGCCAGTTCTTCTCACCCTTGATGATCTTGGTGAGCGCGCGGAAGTTGAGCAGGCGCGTCAGCTCGATGTCGGTGAACGCCCGGGCGATTCGATCACGCAGATCAGGGTCGCGCAGCGCGTCGGGGTTGGCGGAACGGGCGCTGGAGATCATCGAGCGGAGATCGGCGGCCATCGTGATCGAGAGGCCCGCAGTGCCGACGCGCTCGTGGCCGAGCGTGCTCATCGCGACGAGCCAGCCTTCACCTTCACCGCCCAGCCGATCGTCGGCCGGTAGGCGCGCGTCGGTGAAGAAGACGTCGTTCAACATGGTGTCGCCGGTGACGTCGCGGATTGGACGGCATTCGATCCCGGATGTCTCGAGGTCCACGATGAACGCGGTGATGCCTTCGTGCTTGGCCCCGCGCCCGATCGCTCCCGGGTCCGTGCGGAGCAGGAACAGACCCCACTTGGCCAGGTGCGCGGAGGAGACCCACGTCTTCTGGCCGTTGACGACGTAGCCGTCACCGTCGTCGATCGCCGTGGTGGCGATGTTGGCCAGGTCGGAGCCCGCGTCCGGCTCGCTGAAGCCCTGGCACCAGTGTTCGTCGGCGTTGAGGATTCCCGGCAGCCAGCGTCGCTGCTGGTCTGTCGTTCCCCATTGCAGGATCATCGGGCCGATCTGCCAGATGCCGTTCGCGTTGTAGATCCCCGGGGCGCGAACCCGGGCCATCTCCTCGGCATAGATCACGTTCTGCATGGGAGTTGCCTCGCGGCCGTTCCACGCGCGGGGCCAGTTGATCGCCGCCCATCGACTCTGGTTGAGACGACGCTGCCAGTCCTGCCGGCGCGCCTGGGTGCGATCGAACCCGGCCGCGGCGCGGTTGGCAGCGTCGCCGGCGCCCGCGTTGGGTCGTTCGGACCACTCGGCGAGAAACGGCTCCAGGTTGGCGTCGAGCCAGGCCGTCAGCTCGTCGCGGAATGCCTCGTCGTCGGGGGTGAGGGAGAAATCCACGCCTACGGCCGAACCGGTGGACCGAGTTCGCTCGACGGGGCTCGGTCGACGGAGTCTGGGCGGGCGGCAGCACGCGCACGGGGCACGAGACGAACATAACATCGGCGTCAGGTTCCTCTTCCGGGGGCCCGCGCCCTGCCTTGATGAATGAGCGACGACCCGATGGACTTCACCTTCTCGCCCGAACAGGACCAGCTCCGGGTCACGGCCCGGGCGTTTCTGGACGAACACGTTCCCTTGCGCGCGGTGCGGGCACGAGCCGAGGAGCCCGCCGGCATGGCCGACGACCTGTGGCCCCGCATCGTGGAGCTGGGTTGGCCTGCGATCCTCGTTCCGCAAGACGCCGGCGGCCTCGGCCTGGGCCTCGTCGACATGATCGTGGTGCTCGAGGAGACGGGGCGCTGTCCGCTGCCGGGACCGTTCTTCTCCTCCGCGGTGCTCGCCACACTCGCGGCCCGTGCCCTCGGCGCGTCGGAGCTCCTCGGTGATCTCGCCTCCGGAGCCGCTCGGGGGACGGTCGCCCTGGAGGAGTCCGGTCACGACGACCCCGTAGCCCGGATCCGCACGGTTGCGCGCCGTCGTGGCGCCGACTGGCGGCTCAGCGGCACCAAGCCGATCGTGCTCGATGCCCACACCGCCGACTGGGTCATCGTGGTCGCGCGCACGCCCGAAGGTCTCGGCTCGTTCCTGCTCGACCAACCCGACGTCGAGTCGGTCCCGATGCTCGACCCCACCCGCAAAGCGGCGCGACTCGTGCTCGACGACACGCCTGCGGTGCCGCTCGGCCCTCCCGGCGACCACACCGACCGGTGGCGTCGCGTCGCCGACGATGCTGCGGTCGGTCTTGCCGCCGAGCTCATCGGCGTGAGCGAGACCGCGCTCCACGAGGCCACCGAGTACGCCAAGGTTCGCGTGCAATTCGACGAGCCGATCGCCGCGCACCAGGTGATCCAGCACAAGATCGTCGACATGCTGCATTCGCTCGAGCTCGGTCGTGTGGGCGTGCACGACGCGGCGTGGGAGAGCGACACCGACCAACCCGATCGAGCCCGCGCCGCCGCCATTGCGAAGAGCGCCATGGCCGACGCGGCGGTGCGGGTCACCGGCGACAACATCCAGGTGCACGGCGCCGTCGGGTTCACTTGGGAGAACCGCGCCCACTTCCTGTTCAAGCGGGCGAAGCAGAACGACATCCTGTTCGGCTACCAGGGCTGGCAACGCCGACGCATCGCTGACGCGGTGCTGGATTCGGCGTGACCACACCCCTGGCGGACGTCGTCGCCGAGCACGTACACGCCGGCGACACGCTGCACATCATGGTCGGGCACAGTCGCTGGACCGCCGCGGCGCGCGAGACCGTGCGGCAATGGTGGGACCGTGACCCCCAGTTCACGCTCGTCATGCTCAGCCTGTCGAGCCTCGGCGCGTTGTTCTTCCGTGGCGGGCTCGTGCGCAAGGTGATCACGGGCTATTCCGGGGACACGTTCCCCAACTTCACTCCGAACCCGCACTTCGCCGGCGCGTACCGCCGGGGCGAGGTCGACGTCGAGCACTGGTCGTTCCTTGCGTTCTCACAGCGCCTGGAGGCCGCCGCCCGCGGTCTCCCGGCGATCGTCACACGATCGATCGTCGGGTCCTCCATGGAGGCCAACGACGCCTACGCACGCGTGGACACTCCCTTCGGTGAGGTCGGGCTGCTCTCGCCGCTCGTTCCCGATGTGGCGTTGCTGCACGCGCCGGTGGCCGATCGCGCCGGTAACGTGGCGATGCACCCGCCGCTCCTCGAAGGGGTGTGGGGCGCGCTCGCGGCGCGGCGCGGTGCGATCGTCACCGTCGAGCGCATCGTCGACGATCTCCGAGCTTGGTCCCATCTGGTGCGAATCCCGGCTCACCGGGTGTTGGCGGTCCGTGAGACGCCGCTCGGAGCCCATCCCGGTGGTCTGTACCCGGGGGATCTCCCGGTCGACGGCTACGGCGAGGACTACGACTTCTGGGTGGCGGCACGCGCCGCGACCCGAGCCGACGACTACGACGACTGGATCCGGCGGTGGGTGCTCGAGCCGGCCACCCAGGACGAGTACCTCGAACGGCTCGGAGCCGACCGCCGGGCCGAGCTGGTGGAGCGCGCCGCGCCCGACTCGTGGCGAGCTGACGTGGCCGCGTTCCCGCCGGATCTCGACGCGCCGTCCAACGCCTGGGAACGGGCGGCAACGTTCGGGGCCCGCCATCTCGCACGACGCGTCGCCGCGGTCGGGGCCCACGCGGTGCTCGCGGGTGCGGGCGTCGCCAACCTCGCGGCGTGGCTGGGAGTGCGGCTCGCGCGGGATCAGGGCTCGTCGGTCGAGCTCACCGCGGAGATCGGCTTGTGGGGCTACGGCGCCGTTCCGGGCGACCCGTTCGTCCTCAACCATCGGAACTTCCCGTCGGCGACGATGCTCGGTGACGCCGCGCTCGTGTTGGGCACGCTGGTCGGTGGCACCGGCACCAAGACGGTCGCGTGTCTGGGCGGCGCGCAGGTCGATCGATTCGGCAACGTGAACTCGACCGAGATACCCGACGGTCCGTTCCTCGTGGGTTCGGGTGGCGGGAACGACGTCGCCAGCGTGTGCGAGGAAGCAATCGTCGTGGCGAAGCTGGCCCCGTCACGAACGCCACCGGACTGCGGCTACGTGACCTCACCGGGGCGGGCCGTGCAGGCGCTCGTCACCGACCTGGGGACGTTCGAGAAGCCCGAGCCGCTGTCCGAGTCGACGTTCGTCCTCACCGCGTTGGCGCCGGGGGTCGGCATCGACGACGTCAGGTCCGCGTGCGGGTGGGACGTCGAGGTCGCCGCCACCCTCGCCGTGCTCGACCCGCCGACCGCGGACGAGATCACGGCCCTCCGGCGGTGGGACCCGCGCGGCTGGTTCCTCCGCGGCTGACCCGACCGACCGACCGGCGCGGCCGGCCACGTGTTCAGGGCGTCGCGCCCGAGGTCGGAGCCTCGACGGATGCCGCTGACTCCGCGTCGCCCACATCCACCGACTCGGGAAGCACGATTCGCACGGTCGTCCCCGTCGCCCGGCGCGGTCTGGATGACCAGACGGCCACCGTGGCCGGCGACGGTGCCGTGCACGATTGACAAGCCCAGTCCGGTGCTCTGCCCGGGCTTGGTCGTGAAGAAGGGCTCGAGCGCCTGATCCGAGGTGGCGTCGTCCATACCCGGCCCGTCGTCGTGTACCGCGAGCACGACGTAGCGGCCCGGCGTCAGATCGGCCCAGTCGGGTGCCTCCGGCCCATCGTGGCCGTCACCCACGGTGACCGACTCGGTGCGTACCACGACCTGGCCGCCGCTGGGCGAGCACGCCTCGCTCGCGTTCATGACCAGATTCATCACGATCTGTTCCAGTCCGGCACGATCGACGCGCACCCAGACCGGAAAGCGCGGTCCACCACAAGCCAGACCGATGGCGGGCCCGAGCATCTGGCGCAACATGGGTTCCATCGAGCACACGACCTCATGCACGTCGATCACGGTTGCCGGGGTCGGCGGACGTCGGCCGAACGTGAGCAGCTGTCCGACGAGGCTGGTCGCGCGCTTGGCCGAACCGGCGAGCTCCTCCAGGTCGGAGCGGAGCTCCGAGCTTTCGGGCGCGGCGTCGAGCACCTGCTGCGCGCGCGACGCGATCGTGCCGACGAGCTCGTCGAAATCCTTGGCGACACTGGCTGCGAGTCGACCGACGGCCTCGAGCTTGCGACGCTCGGTGATGTCGCGGGCATTGACGACGAGTCCGCCGACGGATGGGTCGTCGTAGCGGTTGTTCCCGATGGCTTCGAGGACCCGCCAGGTTCCGTCGCCCGCTCGGAAGCGGAAATCGTTGACGGGCCCGACGCCGCCTTCGGCGAGATTCTGCGCCAGCGCGCCCAGGATCCGTTCCTGGTCGTCGGGGTGGATGAGCTCGAAGACCGAACGATCACTCCAATCGGCCGGGTCGAGACCGAGGATGCGCTGCACCGACGGGCTCGCTTCGAGGATGCAGCCGGCCTCGTTCAGCACGATGATCATGTCCGGCGCGTTCTCGACCAGCGCACGCGATCGCTCTTCGCTCCGTCGAAGGGCTTGCTCAGCTTCGACCCGGTCGGTGATGTCGACGGCAGCACCGATGAAACCGGTGAACTCGCCGTCGGCGAGTCGGGGTGCGGCGTGCACCTTGAACCACCGCCATTCACCGTCGGCTCGGAGCATCCGGGTCGAGATCGAGTACGGGGTCCGGGTCGCAAGAGCGGTGTGCCACGTCGTGAGGACGCGCTCGTGGTCATCGGGGTGGAGGACGCTCGCGCTGTCTTCCAGCTCGGCGCGCTCGCCTGCGCCGCGGAACTCGCGCCACGCTCGGTTGACGGAGTCCAGGGTGCCGTCCCGATCAGTGGTCCAGATCAGGGTCGGGGCCGAGTCGGCGATGTTGCGGAAGCGCGCTTCGCTCTCCTGCAGTTGGGTCACAGTGTCTTGGAAACGTGCTTCGCCCTCCTGGAGTCGAGCCTCGGCGTCCTGAAGTCGAGCGTCGGTGTCGTGAAGTCGAGCGTCGCTCTCCTGGAGTCGTGCCTCGGCGTCCTGGACGGCTCCCTCGAGCCGGCGGGTCACGTCGGCGACGACGGGTTCGTCATCGGTGATGTCCCACCAGGTCCCGAACAGGTAGCTGACCTCGCCGGCATCGTCGGACACAGGGCTGACCCGGTGACGGCACCGGCGGATCAGGCCGTCGGGTTCGGTGCCGACCTCGGTCGTGTACTCGACCGGTGCCGCGGTGCGGACGACCTCGTCGTACCGGGCGAGGTGTAGCGCGAGCTCATCACGGTCGACCATCTCGGCCGAGGTGAGACCGAGTACGTCGATCGCGGGACGGTCCAGCTCCGCGGCGGCCGAGTCGTTGAGCGCGACGACGTGGTACCCGCCGTCATCGACCCCACGATGGAGGACCGCGGCATACGGAGCGGACTCGATGACCCGCGCGAGGGCGCGCGGGTCGGCGGCCAGGGCTGACCAGCCCCGAGCGGATCCTGTGGTGACGTCGGACACGCCCTCTCCTTCACATGGACGTCGGAGAGTTCTTCGGCGTTTCCGCGCCCAAAGTGGGGCGAGATCAGCTGGTGAGCAGGCTGATGGACGCGTTCGCACCCCGCCCGACCGTGTGGGCCAGCGCAACCCGGGCCCGTTCCACCTGGCGAGGCCCCGCGGTGCCTCGGAGCTGGCGGGTCAGCTCCACGACCTGGCCGAGCGCGGACGCACCGAGCGGCTCGCCCTTCGAGAGGAGCCCGCCGCTCGGATTCACCGGCAGCGGCCCGCCCCGTTCGGTGTGGCCCCGCTCGGCCCACGCACCCGCCTCGCCGGTCGGGCAGAGCCGCAGCTCCTCATACGACAGGAGCTCCCGGGCCGCGTCGGTGTCCTGGCACTCGACGACGTCGATCTCGTCGGGCCCGATACCGGCGGTCTCATACGCCGCCTCGGCCGCCAACGTCGTCGCGGCCGGGAGATCGGAATCGTCGACGCCGCTCATCGGCGTGGCCTCGCCGAGCACGCTGCCCGGCAGGTGCGAGCGCAGCTCCGCGGCCCTCAGCTGCACCCCGCTCGTGCCCGCTCGCAACACCACCGCGGCCGCCCCTTCGTTCGGTGAGCAGAGCATGAACAGGTGGAGCGGTTCGCAGACCACGCGAGATCCGAGCACCTCGTCGATCGACGTCTCCTTGCGGAACATGGCGTCCGGGTTGTCGATGCCGTTGCGCCGGTTCTTCACGACGATCCGAGCCAAGTGCTGCTTGGTGACGCCGGACTCACGCATGAGGCGCTGCGCACGGAGGGCGAAGTAGGCCGGAGTCGCGGCCAGCCCGGCGGCCTCGCGCCACGGCTCGAAGAACGAGGAGCGGATCATGCCCTTGGCCATCTTCTCGATGCCGAACACCAACACGGTCTCGTACTGGCCGGCGCGAATCGCCGCGGACGCGAGCATCAGCGCCGCGCCACCACTCGCGCAGCCGGCTTCGACGTCGACGATGGGTGTCCCCGTGAGCGCGAGCCCGCCGAGCACCCGGTGACCGGCCGCGACGCCGCCGTAGGCCGTGCCGCAGAACGCGGCCTGGAACGGCCGCTCGCCCGGGCCGAAGCCCGCCTCACCCAACGCGGCCCGTACCGCGTCGACTCCCATCTCCGGCGCGGTCTTGTCGCCCCAACGCCCGAACGGGTGCAGGCCCACGCCGATGATCTCGACCCCTTGGCCCGCGCCGGTCATCGGGTGAACTCCCATGACATCACGGCATCGTCACCGTGGCCGAGCGTGACGAGGCGGAGCGTCATCACACAGCCGTGCTCGAGATCGTCGACCGAGCCGCCGAGCCGCGTGATCACCCGGATTTCCTCGGGCAACTCCACGATGCCGAACCCGAAGGGCACCTCGCCGAGGTAGCCGGGCGGGGGCGCGGTGACCTCGGTCCAGGCCCAGAGCGTGCCGGTGTCGGACAGGACGACCGGATCGGGCGCGGACGCGCCGCAGAGTGGACAGGCGTCGGCCCGGGGAAACGCGGGTGCCCCGCAGGCTCTGCACCGCTGTCCGAGCAGCGCCGGCGGGTCGACTTGGAACAGGCCGTCGTGGACGAGCTTCAAATGATCGCCTCCTCACGCAACCGAGCCAGCTCCTCGGCGTCGAGCGCGAGCAGCTCGGACAGGACCGCGTCGGTGTGCTCGCCGAGGCGAGGCGCGCCGGTGGGCGTCGCGCCCGGCTCACCGACGAAGCGGGGGAACGGTGCTTGCTGGCGGAGCGGACCGGCCACGTCGTCCTCGACAGTGATGAGATCACCCCGCGCCGTCATGTGCGGATCGGCGAACACGTCCGCGGCCGTGTAGGCCGTGGCCACCGGAACATCATGTTCGACGCAGGCCGCCTCGATCGTGGCGGCATCGAGCGAGCCCGTCCACTCTGCGACGATGCCGTTGATGACATCGCCGTGCTCGGCGCGATCCACCAGGCGGGTGAACCGCTCGTCCTCCAGAAGGTCCGGCCGACCCATCGCCGCGCAGAGCCGGGCGAAGTTGGTGTCCGAGCCGGCGACGATGCAGACGAACTTGTCGTCGGCGGACGGGTAGTTGTCGAGCGGGGCGGAGTTCGCGAGCCGGTTCCCGTCTCGGCCGCGCACGACGCCGAGTCGCTCGTAGGCGGGCAGCGTCCACTCGAGGATGCGCAGGACCGAGCCGTACAGGGCGGCGTCGATCACCGCGCCGGACCCGCCACGGGCGTCCCGTGCGTACAGCGCGGCGGTGGCCGCCTGGGCCGCGAACACGCCCGTGAGGTAGTCCGAGATCGTGACGCCCACCCGCACCGGCGGGCGATCCGGGTAGCCGGTGAGGTGGAGCAGGCCCCCGTAGCCGATGCCGAGCCGGTCGAGGCCGGGTCGCGGTGAGTACGGCCCGTCCTGGCCGAAGGTGCTGATTCGCACGACGACGAGTCGTGGGTCGAGATCGGCCGGCGCGAGACGCCAGCGCTCGAGCGTGCCCGGGCGGAAGTTCTCGACGACGACGTCGGCGGTGGCGATGAGGCGTCGGGCCAGGTCTTGGCCGTCGGCCCGGCGCAGGTCGAGTGTCACGCTCTTGCGGCCGCGCCCTTCGACCGCCCAGAACAGGGAGTACGGGCCTTCGTCGGTCTCGGCGAACGGTCCGATCTCACGCATGAAGTCACCGCGGCCGGGCTGTTCGATCTTGATCACCTCCGCGCCCATCTCGCCGAGCAGACCCGCGCAGAACGGTGCCGCGATCCGCGTCCCGAGATCGACGACACGCAGTCCGTGGAGCGGTCCCGTCATCGGGCGGTCACCGGCTGGCGCCTCTTGGCCGCCGCTCGTGGCTCATCGCTCACCGTCGCCCGCTTGCTCGGCGCGCACGGCGTCCATGCCGCCCTCCTTGCGTGCTTGCGCTCGGCCGAGGGCGTCGTCGGTGTTGCTGACGAACTGATGCACCATGAAGTGGTACTTCCAGCTCTCGCGTTGGCCCTGGAGGTCCAGCGTGTGGTTGATCGTGTCCTTGACCGCCCGCGCGGTGGTGGCCGGGACGAGCGCGGCCTGGTCGGCCATGGCGCGCACCGCGGTCGCGAGCTCGCCCCGCGCCACGACGCGGTTCACGAGCCCGAGGCGCTCGGCCTCGTCGGCGCCGAGCGTCTCGGAAAGAAAGAGAAACTCCTTGGCCTTGCGTGCGCCGAGCTCCCACGGCTCGACGAGCAGCTCCACGCCGACACCGCCCATCCGCAGCACAGGGTTGGAGAAGCGGGCGTCGTCGGCCGCAACGATGAGATCGCACATGCAGGCGAGCATGAGCCCGGCCGCCGAGCACGCACCCTGCACCGCGGCGATCGTGATCTTGGGGAAGTCCCGGATGCGGGTGAGGCGATCCCAGTACATGACCCGCTCGTGTTCGAGCTTGCCCTCGGGTGTGGCGCGCCGCGCCGCCCACTTCTCCTCGCCGGCGAGGATCTCCTTGAGATCGTGACCGGCCGAGAAGTGCTTGCCGTCGGCCGCGAGGATCACGACGCGGATCTCTGTGTTGCCCTCGGCCCGGTCGAACGCACCATCGAGTGCGTCGATGAGCTCGGTGTTCTGTGCGTTGGCCGCGTCGGGTCGGTTGAGGGTGATCGTTGCCACCGGTCCGTCGACCGCGTAGAGGATCGTGTCGCTGCTCATGGGTTGGCCACCGCCTCGGTCGGTTTCGGGTCATTGCAGATGCCGGCTTGGCGCGCGACGTTCATCGCGGTCCTCTTCCGTTTGACGTGCGGCACGCTACCGGGGCAGTCCGAGCACTCGCTCGCCGATGACGTTGCGCTGGATCTCGTTCGTGCCCGCCCAGATCGAGCTGGCCTGGTAGTAGAGCCACGAGCGTTGCCACCGTCCGTCGCCGGGGTTGTCCTGCGCCCCGCGCCACAACGGCGCCTCGGCTCCGAGCACTGCCATGACCGTGTCGTGGAGTCGCTTGCTCATCTCGCTCCACCAGAGCTTGTTGATGCTGCCGACGGGGCCGGGCGCTTCTCCCTTGGCGGTCCGTGATATCGAGCGCCAGTTGTGGAGTCGGAACAGCTGTACCTCGACGAAGGCCTGCGCGAGTCGAGCCGCCAGGCGCGGGTCGTCCCACGCGCCGCGTTCGAGTCCGAGCTGGAAGAGCTCGTCGAGCAGCTGGGTGTGGACGACGAGTTGGCGAGGGTTCACACCGCGCTCATGGGTGAGGGTGGAGTTCGCGATGCGCCAGCCTTCCTCGAGGCCCCCGATGAGCTGGTCGTCGGGCACGAACACATCGGAGAGGAACACCTCGTTGAACTCGAACTCATCGGTGATCTGGCGCAGCGGCCGGACCTCGACCCCCGGTGATCGCATGTCGACGACGAGGTAGGAGATACCGGCCTGCTTCTTCACGTCCGGGTTCGTGCGGGCGAGACAGACGCCCCAGTCGGCGAACTGCGCGTAGCTGGTCCACACCTTCTGGCCGTTCACGACGAAACCGCCGTCCACCCGAGTGGCCCGGGTGGAGAGGCCCGCCAGGTCGCTGCCGGCGCCCGGCTCGCTGAACAGCTGGCACCAGATTTCCTCGGCGCCGAGAATCCGGCCCAGCCAGCGGGCTTTCTGGTCGGTGGTGCCGTGGGCGAGCAGCGTCGGCCCGACGAGGTTGATCCCGATCCGGCCGACGAGCTCGGGGGCCCGAGCCCGAGCCAGCTCTTCGGTGACGATGTAGTGCTCGACCGGGCCGCCGCCGCGCCCGCCGTACTCCTCGGGCCACGCCACCCCGACCCAGCGGTCGCCGGCGAGCTTCGCCTGCCACTCCCGGCCGAACGCGACCTCGTCGGCGAGGTCGTCGAAGCGGGGAGGTAGTCCTCGGCCGTACTCCCACGGCAGGTGCTCTCGGAGCCACGTCCGGCACTCCTGGCGGAGCGTGTCCTCGGGTGCTGTGGCGGACAGGTCCATGCCCGCCGGAGGCTATCTGACAGTCGCGTCAGGTCACGCGCCGCTCGCGGGTTCAGCGCTCGTCGACCGGGACGTAGGCGCGCTCGGTGGGGCCGGTGTAGATCTGGCGGGGCCGGCCGATCTTGGTCCGAGGGCTCTCCATCATCTCCTTCCAGTGCGCGATCCACCCCGGAAGTCGTCCGAGGGCGAACAGCACCGGGAACATCGCGGTCGGAAAGCCCATGGCTCGATAGATGAGACCCGAGTAGAAGTCGATGTTCGGGTAGAGCCTGCGCTCGACGAAGAACTCATCCTCGAGTGCGACGGTCTCGAGCGCGATCGCCAAGTCGAGCAGGTCGTCGCGCTGGCCGAGGTCGGCGAGCACGGTGTCCGCGGTGGCTTTGAGAATGCGCGCCCGAGGGTCGTAGTTCTTGTAGACGCGGTGCCCGAAGCCGGACAGCCGGAAAGTGTCGTTCGGGTCCTTGGCCTTCGCGACGTACCTCGCGACGTTGCCGTCATCGTCACGGATGCGTTCCAGCATCTCGATCACGGCCTGGTTCGCGCCACCGTGCAGCGGGCCCCACAGCGCATTGATCCCGGCGGCGACGGAGGCGAAGAGGTTCGCGTCGCTCGAGCCCACCATGCGTACCGTCGATGTCGAGCAGTTCTGCTCGTGGTCGGCATGGAGGATCAGGAGCTGCTTGAGCGCATGGACGATCTTCGGGCTCACGTCGTACGGCTCGGACGGAACCGCGAACATCATCGTGAGGAAGTTCTCGATGAGGTCGAGCGAGTTGTTCGGGTAGAGGAACGGCTGACCGATCGACTTCTTGTACGAGTACGCCGCGATGGTCGGCAGCTTGGCGATCAACCGGATCATGGAGAGGTGGACCTGTTCGGGGTCGTGGGGATCTTCGCTGTCCTGGTAGAAGGTGCTGAGGGTGCTCACGACCGACGACAGGATTGCCATCGGGTGCGCGTCCTTCGGGAAGCCGTCGAAGAATCGCTTGGCGTCCTCGTGCAACAGGGTGTGGCGCCTGATCTCGAAACGGAAGTCGTCGAGCTTGTCCTCGGCGGGGAGCTCACCCCAGATGAGGAGGTACACGGTCTCGAGGAACGATGGGTGCGCGCGGTCGACAAGCTGTTCGATCGGGATACCTCGGTAACGGAGGATCCCGTTGTCGCCGTCGATGTAGGTGATTGCAGACTCGCATGCACCGGTGTTGACGAATCCGTAGTCGAGCGTGATGAAGCCCGTTTGCGCCCGCAGCTTGGCGATGTCGATACCGAGCTCGTCCTCGGTACCCCGAACCACGGGAAGCTCGGCTTCCATATCACCGTGACGTAGGGATACAGGCGGCTCATCCATGGTCGTCTCCTCGAGGGTCGGGTTCTTCGAATCTATCGACCCGTGGGGGCCGTCCTGGAGCAACCCGTCAACTTCTCGGCACCTTCGACCAAGCCAGGTCCTTGTCGACGCGTGGCTCACCGGGCAGGCCGAGGACCCGTTCACCCATGATGTTGCGCAGGATCTCGGAGGTGCCGCCCTCGATGGAGTTGGCTCGGGCCCGCAGGAACATCTTGCGCGGATCGCCCCCGCCGGTGAGCGCAGCCTGTTCCGGGCGCACCATCTCGTAGCGATCGGGAAAGAGGGTCCCCTCCGGACCGAGGATCGCGATGCAGAGCTCGTAGATCCGCTTGTTCACCTCGGCGAACGCGAGCTTGGAGACCGAGCCCTCGGGGCCGGCGATCCCCGCCTTGCGGTTCGCGGCGGCGCGGGCGTTGGTGAGCCGGAGGACCTCGGCCTCGATCCACATCTTCGCCAGCTCGTCGCGCAGCACCGGGTCCTGACGGTCGGGGAGGCCGGCCCACACGGCCAGCGCGTCGCCGATCGGGCCCGACCCGCGCCCCGCGACTGCGCCGCCGATCGTCACGCGTTCGTTCATCAGGGTGGTCATCGAGACCCGCCACCCATCGTTGACGTCGCCGACGCGATCGGCGTCGGGGACGTGCACATCGGTGAGGTACACCTCGTTGAACTCTGCTTCACCGGTCATCTGGCGGAGTGGCCGCACCTCGACGCCGGCCGCATGCATGTCGAGCGCGAAGTAGGTGAGACCCTTGTGCTTCGGCGCGTCCGGGTCGGTGCGAGTCACGAGCATCCCGCGGTCGGCAACGTGCGCGAGCGTGTTCCAGACCTTCTGCCCGTTCACGACCCACTCGTCGCCGTCTCGCACCGCGCGGGTCGCGACGCTTGCCAGGTCGCTGCCGGCGCCGGGCTCGCTGAACAGCTGGCACCAGACCTCCTCGCCGGTGAAGAGCGGCCGGAGGAGTCGCGTTTTCAGGGCGTCGTCGGCGTGGGCCACGATCGTCGGTGCGGCGAGGAACAGGCCGAAGCCGTTCCAGCCGACCTCCGACGACGATGCGCCTGCCTCTCGCAGGCGGCCGTCGACCCGGCGCTGGAGCTCTGCCGGTGCCCCGAGGCCTCCGAAGCCTTCCGGGAACCACACCCAGGCCAGACCTCGCTCGTACTGCTCGCCGCGGAACGTGAACCGGTCACCGGTCGGGTCGCAGGTCGCGAGGAGATCGTCGACCAGCATGTCCACGCGGGTCGTGTCGGTGGTGGTAGCGGCGTCGGTCATGGCGGCGAGGGTACCGCCGTCCGATCGGCCACGTCAGGTGAGCTGAGGCCGATGTCAGCGAAGCGGATGTCAGCTAGCTTCGCGCGCCGATGGACTTCGATCTCTCCGATGATCAGCTCGCGCTGCGCGAGGGAGCCGACGATCTCTTGGAAGGGCTTGCCTCCAGCACGGCCGTGCGCGCCGTGGTCGAGCGCGGCGGCGGGATCGACCGGGTCTTGTGGCAGGCGATGGTGGACCAGGGCTGGCTCGGTGTCGCCCGGCCCGAAGCCGAGGGCGGCCTCGGACTCGGCTGGGTCGAGGTTGCGGTCCTGGCCGAATCGGTCGGGCGGTTCGCGGTACCCGCACCATTCGTGAGTCAGGTGCTGGCCGTCGACGCGCTCGCGCTCGCGCCGACGCCCGATCCGAGGGCGGAGGCGTTGCTCGCGGGGGAGACGGTCGGCTGTGTCGCATGGAGCCGCGCACCGGATGCCGTGCACGCGACTCGCTCGGGTGACGGCTGGACCCTTGCCGGGCGCGCGGATCCCGCGTTGTACGCACCGTCGGCTGATGTCGTGGTCGTCGCGGCGGCGACCGACGCCGGGCCCGCTCTCTTCGCCGTCGACGTCGACGAAGACTCGCGACCACCGGCCGAGTCCGCCATGGATCGCACACGCGAGCTGGGCCGGCCTGTGTTCGACGGCACACCCGCGGATTGGATCGGGGGGGAGGATCGCGTCGAGGCGCTCGTCGATCGCGGGGCGACCGCGACCGCCGCCGAGATGTTGGGCGGTGCCGTCCGCGTGCTCGACCTCGCGGTCGAGTACGCGAAGGACCGGGTGCAGTTCGACAAGCCGATTGGGTCGTTCCAAGCCGTCAAGCACCGCTGCGCGGACATGCTCGTGGACGTGGAAGGCATGCGCTCGTCGACCTACTGGGCGGCCTGGTGCCTCGCCGCCGACGCCGCCGACGCGCCGATCGCCGCGTCGACCGCGAAGATCTGGGGCTCCGACGCATCGCGTCGGGTGATGGCCTCCGGGTTGCAGGTGCACGGTGGGATCGGGTTCACCTGGGAGCACGACCTCCACTTCTTCTTGAAGCGTGCCCAGCTCGACCAGCTCACGTTCGGCGACGCGTCCTATCACCGCGAGCGCCTCGCCGCGCTCCTGCGCCCCCGGGTCGAAGCGGGCGACAGCATCGTCTGATCCCGAGTCCCCGCCTTCGTGCGCCTGGATGCGGCAGACGATGCACGATCGCACCAACCGAGACAGAGGAGGGCGCGGTGGACCTGGCCGAGGTGGTCGAACGGGGCGATCTCGACGAGCTCGTGCGGGTCATCGACGGGCTGAGCGACGCTCGTGGGTGGTCGCGACTCGTCGAGCTCCGTGATCGCTGTGACCGGGCGGTCGAACGGGGCAAGCAGCTCTGGCCCGCCAGCCGGCTCGCCGAGTACCGGCTCGCCCTCGATGCCCCGGCGGACCTGGCCGCGGAGATGCTCGTGGACCGCGGGGCCCGATTCGGGCTCGGCCCGATCACCGAGGTCGTGGCACAGCACCACTCATGGGTTGACCTGGCTCCCCACGCGCCGGTCGGGCCGGTGGCCGCGCTGTGCGCGCACGAGCGGGTTGTCCGGGGCGAAGACCTGCGGTCGATGGCGATCGAGCCCGCCGTTCTCGAGCTTCCTCTCGTGCTGTGCGAGTGGGAGCCCGACTACGCGCTCGCGCAGTATCGACCGGACAAGGCCACGTTCCCCGCGCCGGAACCGCCCGAGCTCGCCGAGGCGGTCACGCTCGACGCGGCGTTCGATCGGATCGACGACCCGAAGGTCCATGGCGCGTTGGTCGACGTCGCCGACGGCTGGACCACCGGCTCCCGCGGGAGTGCCCGGGCCGTCGCAGTGGAGGGAGATCACCGGGGCGCGATCCGCGCGCTCGGCCCGACCCGGGTTCGCATCGGTGAGCTGGAACCGGCGGCGGCACTCGCGCAGCTCGCGTGGACCGCGGCCAGCGGCGGGGCATTCGGACGCCGCCGAGGCGCCGCCACCGGGCGCCACGACGCGTGGATCGCGGCCGCGGCACTCGCCGGCCTCGACGGCTGGCCCGTGCGCTCCGCCGATCTCGGGGAGGCGATCGGCGAGCTGCGGTGGTATGCCTTTGACGACCTCGACGCACCCGCGACCGGCTGGTCGTTGCGCATTGCGGTCGAAGATCCGGCCGATGAGCTGGCGTGGGCGGTCGTCGCGATCGACCGTGCCGACGCTGCTGACGAAGAGGAGCACCAACCAGATGGCTGAACCGGAACAAGTCGTGCGTGAGTTCTGCGCCGCGTGGTCGGACCTCGACCGCGATCACCTCATGGCATTCTTTGCGCCGGACGCCGTGTACCACAACATGCCGGTTGATCCGGTCGTGGGTACCGACGCGATCCGGGCGTTTGTCGAGAGCTTCACCGCGTCGGTCGACCACGTGAGCTTCGAGATCCTGCACAGCGCGGCCGCGGGCCCCGTCGTGCTGACCGAACGCGTCGACACCTTCGTGGCCGGCGATCGCTCGATCGGCCTGCCCGTGATGGGAACGTTCGAGGTCCACGACGGCAAGATCACCGCGTGGCGGGACTACTTCGACATGGCCCAGGCCATGACCGCGGTCGGGATGGGCTAGCTCGACATGGTCGATGGAGTCGGCGAGGTCGAGACATTCGGGTTCTTCCCCGCGGACCACGCGGAGGTGATCGGCGGCAAGGTCTATGCGAACGGGGCGTTCTGGACCCTGTTGCGCTTTCCGACCTACCCCCAGGTCATTCCGACGGTTTCTCTCGTCACGGTGCTTTCGGTACCGCCGTACGAGTTCGGTCGTGATCACGCGATGGTCATCGGGATGATGGATGCCGACGGGGGCGAGCTGCCGTTGCGAGCCGAGGGAACGTTCCGGGTGGACCCGGGCGTGGAGCTTCGTGCCGGGGAGTCCGCGGTCGTGCCGATTGCCATCACCGTCACCGGTCTTCGTCTCGAGCGCGCCGGTGAGTACGCGTTCCGTTTGTTCGTCGACGGCGACGAGCTGGACCGTTACGGGTTCCGGGCCAGCCAGGTCGATCCTCCATCGGTCCGCCGTGACCCGCTCGTCTGAGATCCGCCGACTCCGACTCCGGCTCCAGCCCGGCACCGGTTTGGTCACTCGACGCGCGTCGTGAGCGCCGAGTGACCACACACGCCCGCCGGTCGGCCGGGCCGGGCGTCTCCGACGTGGTCGGTCTCGGTGGGGGAGAGGTCAGCGAGGCGTCGTCGAGACTTGCCGGGCGGCGCGGGCGCGGAGTGCAGCCCGGTCAGGCTTGCCGGCCGCGAGCGTCGGCAACGCGTCGAGCGTCACGACCCTCTCCGGCGTCTTGAAGCGTGCGACCCCGCGCTCGGCGAACCACGCTCCCGCGTCGTCCACCGTGAACGGGTCGGTCGCGACGACGAACGCGCAGACCCGCTCGCCCAATCCGTCGTCCGGGTAGCCGACCGCGACGGCCTGACGGATCCGGGGGTGGGCCTCGAGGGTTCCCTCGACGTCGGCCGCCGAGATGTTCTCGCCGCCGCGGATGATGATGTCCTTGATGCGACCGACGATCGTGAGCCAGCCGTCGGGATCGACCGTGGCGAGGTCACCCGTACGGAACCACCCTCGCGTGATCGCGGCGCGGGTCTGGCCCGCGTCGGCGTAGCCGACGAACAGCTCGGGTCCCCGCAACCACAGCTCGCCGGTCGGCGCGACCTGGAGCTCGCACTGGGCGACGGGGTGACCGTCGGTGTCGCGGGCGCGCTCGGGGGGATCGTCGACCGTGCTCGTGGTGACCGTCGGCGCCTCGGTCGAGCCGTACGTGCGTTTCACCCGCGCACCGAGTGCCTCTCGAGCGGTGTCGACGAAGGCGGGGGTGACACCGGCGCCGCCGCTCGAGACGAGTCGCAGCGACGCGACGCGCTCGGTCGAGAAGCCGGGTGCGGCCATCAGGTGCACGAAGAACGTCGGCGGGCCGATCATGAAGGTGATGTGCTCGTCGGCGATGAGCGACAGCGCGCGTTCAGGATCCCACCGCTCCATGAGGACCGTCTTCATGGGAACGACACCGGGCAGCAACACCGCGTTGAGCAGACCGGAGACGTGTGCGAGCGGCGCGGGCATCAGCACCGAGTCATCCGGGGTGAGTCCGTGCGCGACGGCCATGGTGAGCGCCTTGTGCGCGAGTCCTCGCTGACTGTGGAGCGCGGCCTTCGGTTCCCCGCTCGATCCCGATGTGAACAGCGCCACGGCCAGGTCGGAGGCGCGCGCCGCCGAGTGCGTGACCGGCGACCCGTCGGCCAGGTCGGCGAAACGGGCGCCGGGGCCGCGCACGTCGTCGGGGAACAGGGTCACGCGAGGCTCGAGGACGGCGCGCATCCGCTCGATCTCGGTTGCGCCTAATTGGTGGTGCATCGGTCCGGCGATCGCACCGAGGCGCCAACACGCGCGGAACAACAAGCTCGCTTCGTTCCAGTTGGGCAGCTGCCAGGCGACCACGTCATGTCGGCGGACTCCCGCCGCGCGCAGCCCACCGGCGAGCGCGTTCACCTGGGCGTCGTTGCCCCCGGCCGCGGTGATGACCGCGTCGAGCGACGGGAGGTCCCACGCGCCTCCGGGAGCGCGGTAGGTAGATGCCCGAGGATGCCGGTACGTCGCCCGGAGCACGTTCACCGCTCCTGGTGCCTGCGGCACCGGGCCGCTCGGGCCCCGGCCTCTCGGCTCACGTTCACCGAAGCGGGTCGCGCCAGCCGGGGCTGGTCGTGCGGCGCCCGGCGAGCACGTTGGTGCCGATGAAGTTGCGCTGCACCTCGACCGTGCCCGCGCCGATGGAGAGACCGCGGATGTCGCGGTACGCACGCTCCACCGGGTACTCGCGGGAGTACCCGTAGCCGCCGAGACACTGGATCGCCTCGTCGCACACGAACCGTGCCGCGAGGTTCGCGCTCGCCTTGGCCATCGCGGTCTCGAGCGCGGGCGGCGTGCCGTGCGGGCCGGCCAGTCGGACCGCTCGCTGGAGGAGCAACCGGGCCGCGTCGAGCTGGGTTGCCATGTCGGCGATCTTCCACTGCAGACCCTGGAGCTTGGCCAGCGGCCGGTCGCCGATGGTGCGCTCGTTCATGTACCGCACGGCGTATTCGAGCGCTCCCTGCGCGGCACCGATGCACATCGCCGCGTTCCCGCACCGCTCGTGATTGATGTGGGCGATCAGGGTCTTGAACGAATCGTTTGTCGTGGGGTCGGCCGCGAGGAGGACGTCGCCCGGATCGATGCGGACGTCATCGAACGCGAGCTCGGCTTCGCTCGTCCCGCGTAGGCCCATCTTCTGGTGTGTTCCCGCGACGCTGACGCCGTCGGCTGCGAGGTCGACGACGACCGCACCGATGCCCTTGGAGCCTTCGCCACCGGGGAAGTGACACCAGACGAGACACGCCCGGGCCTTGTGGCCGCCGGTGACGTAGTTCTTGTACGCGTTGAGCCGGTAGCCGTCACCGTCGGGGGTCAGACGGGCTCGCATGTGGTTCACCGCGGACCCCGCCTCGGTCTCGCTGATGCCGATGCAGAACAACGCCTCACCGGTCGCGGCGAGCGGTAGCCACCGCTCCTTGAGCGCGTCCGACCCGAGGTGCTCGATGGCCCGCGGCGGGCCGTTGAACGTCAGCTGGGCGAGGATCGCGCTGCTCACGTCGGCGCGCGCCAGCTCCTCGAGCACGATCGCGGCTTCGATGTCGCCCATACCCATGCCGCCGTAGCGCTCGCCGATCGTGATGCCGAACAGTTCGGCCTTGCGGATCGCGTCCCAGGAGGCCTGCGGGAACTCCTCGGTCTCGTCCCAATGTCGAGCCCTCGGTGCGAGCTCGCGATCGGCTACATCACGTGCGAACGCGCGCAACGCCTGTTGGTCCTCGGTCTCCGCGAAGGGATCGGTACCTGACACGAGCGTCATGATATCTACGAAGCGGCGTGGCCATTCGTTCCTCACCCACCCGTGGCGCGCTCGGCGAGGAAGAGGCATAGGCTCGATCCGCCACAACGGCCCGAAGAGGAGTGCTCTCAATGCTGGATCGCGACAAGCTCTACATCGACGGCGCCTGGGTCCCGTCGACCGGCGCGGGCACGATCGACGTCATCAACGCGGCAACGGAACAGGTCATGGGCCGAATTCCCGAAGGCTCGACCGAGGACGTCGACCGCGCGGTCGCCGCGGCCAAGACCGCGCTCGCGACCTGGCGCGACACCCCGGCGGATGAACGCGCCAAGTACATCCTGCGGCTCCAAGAAGGACTCGCGTCACGGATGGCCGAGATCGCCGAGGTCATCACCGGCGAGGTCGGCATGCCGATCACGTTCTCGAACATGATCCAGGCCGGCCTGCCCACCGCGGTGATGGGCAGCTACGTCGACATCGTGAACGACTTTCCGTTCGAGGAAGAGCTCGGCGCCTCGCTCGTGGTGCGCGAGCCCGTCGGCGTCGTCGGCTGCATCACGCCGTGGAACTATCCGCTCCACCAGATCGTCGCCAAGGTCGCCCCCGCGCTCGGCGCCGGCTGCACGGTCGTGCTCAAGCCGAGTGAGGTCGCGCCGCTCAACGCGTTCATCCTTGCCGAGATCATCGATGACGTCGGCCTCCCCGCGGGTGTGTTCAACCTCGTGACCGGCACGGGCCCGGTCGTCGGCGAGGCCATCGCCCGCCACCCCGACGTCGCGATGGTGTCGTTCACCGGTTCCACGCGCGCCGGCAAGCGGGTCGCCGAGATCTGTGCCGAGTCGGTCAAGAAGGTCGCGCTCGAGCTCGGAGGTAAGTCGCCGTTCGTGGTGCTCGAGGGTGCTCCGATCGACGACGCGGTCACGGCCGGTATCGGGTCGTGCTTCATGAACTCCGGTCAGACCTGTATCGCATGGACGCGCATGCTCGTCCCGCGCACCCAGCACGACGAGATCGTGGCCAAGGTGAAGGAGATCGCGGAGGGCTATCCGGTCGGCGACCCGACCGACTCGGCGCACATGGGCCTCGGTCCACTCATCTCCGACACACAGCGTCAGCGCGTGCGCGACTACATCGAAAAGGGCATCGCCGAAGGCGCGACGCTCGTGACCGGTGGTGTCGAGCCGCCCGAGGGTCTCGACACGGGTTACTACGTGCGGCCCACGATCTTCGCGAACGTCAGCAACGACATGACGATCGCCCAGGAGGAGATCTTCGGCCCGGTCCTGTCCGTCATCCCGTACGACACCGAGGACGAGGCGGTCGAGATCGCGAACAACACGATCTACGGGTTGCACGCCGGCGTGTTCGGTCCCGACCAGGAGTCCGCGTTGCGAGTCGCTCGTCGGCTCGAGGCCGGTCAGATCGACATCAACGGCCAGAAGTTCAATCCGGTTGCGCCGTTCGGGGGCTACAAGCAGTCCGGTAGTGGCCGCGAGCTGGGTAGGTTCGGCCTCGAGGAGTTCCTCGAGGTCAAGTCGCTCCAGCTCTAGAGGACGCGGGGCGTGTCGTCGTCGGGGACGTCCTCGTCTCCGACGACGACGTCCCACCGATCGAGGCAGTCCTCGCAGCGGTAGGCCACGACGTCATCCACCTCGAGGCGTTCCTCGGGTCCGGGCAGCTGGATGAGGTGCGCACGTCCGCCGCAGTCGGGGCACACGATCACCAACGCGATGTCCACCACCCGAGGCTACGGCAGCGGACGTCAGGGGTCGTGCGCCGGTCGTCGCGGTAGCGTCGGCCGGTGCCGTTCGGCCGAGTCGCCCTCATGGTCATCGGTCTGCTGTCTGCCGGGGCGGAGGATGCACCACCGTGGGCTCTGCTGGCGATTCCCGGGGCGGTGCTCGTCGTGGTCGGAGTCGTGTTGTTGGTCAGGGCCCGAACGGGTTCCCGCAGTCGACGAACCAGGTGAACTGACCGTTTGCCGGCGTGATGTGGATGACGGCTCGGCTCGTCACGCCCTGTTCCACGCGGTCGACCTCGACGCTCAGCGTGTCGGGGATCACGACGGTCCGGTCGTCGGTCGTCCACTCGAAATCCGCCGGCTCGCTCACCGACACGAGGCCGAACTGCGCGGAGCCATCCTGTTGGCCGGCCAAGGTCGTCCGGCACTGGATCTCCAGATAGCGCTCGATCGTGGCCGGGTGGAGGCGACTCATCAGGAACTCGAGGTCACCGGCGCGCAGCGCCGTGCCCAGCGCGTCGAGGAACTGCGCGGGATCCTCGGTGAGCGGCAGCGTCGTCGATGTCGTGGGCACGATGGAGGCCGTTGTCGTGGTCGTCGTCGAGGTGGCCTGTTTGCCCCATCCGGCAAGACTGCCCGTCGCAGCCACCGCGATTGTTCCTGTGCCGACGACGACGCAGACGATGCCGAGCCGGCGTTTCGTCCGGGCGCGCATCAGGGTGCCTCGCGGGGTGCTGTCACGACCCGAACATCTGCAACCACTGGTCGAGCGTTCGGAGCCGGAAGACGTAGTTCCGTTCCCGAGTGTCACCCATGGTGGCCGATGGTTCGGGCGAATAGAGATGGCCGGGGAACAACACGGTGTCGTCCGGGATCCGCGCCAGCCGCTGCGTCAGCGTCTCGTACATCTGCTCGGGGTCGCCGCCGGGCAGATCGGTTCGGCCGCATCCCTCGAGGAACAACGTGTCGCCGGCGACGAGCCGTTCGTCGACGAGGAAGCACTGGCTTCCCGGGGTGTGTCCAGGCGTGTGCATCAGCGTGATGGGTATGGCCCCCACGTCGACGACGTCGCCACCGTCGTGCAGCACGAGATCCGAGTCGGACGCCCCGGTGAGGCGTTTCACGCCGTGGGCTTCATCACGTTGGACATGGATCGGCACACCGTGGAGCGTCAGCAGCTCGCGAACGCCCTCGATGTCCCATCCTCCGAGCGACCCGCCGACGTGGTCGGGATGGTGATGGGTGACGAGCGCGCCGGTGATGCGCATGCCGTCGCCGCCGGCGAGTGCGAGCAGGTCTCCAATGGAGTACGCGGGGTCGATCACGATCGCCTCGCCGGTCTCGCGATCGCCGACGAGATAGGCGAAGTTCGCCATCTGGCGGGCCACCGGGTCCTCGGCTGCGAAGTCGCGTCCTGCGAGCAGCTGGCGGAAGTAGAGACGCTCGTCGCTGCCGGCCACGGCCGCCACCGTACCCCCCGTTCTGGTCATCCCAGGGGTTGCCGGGCACGGGCGCCGATGACCGGAACGGGGTGGGTGGCGGCCGGCTGGGGCTCATTCCCGGTTCGGTTCACGCCGCGGCTCGAGCCAATGCTCGCCGGCAATCGGCAACCACGGCGTCGGTGTCGTGGACGACCTGCTCGTAGGTGAATCGGAGGAGCAGGAGATCGGCAAGGACCAAGTCGTTGGCCCGGCTGCTGTCATGCCGCCGTTGACGACGCGTGGCGTGGGCGCCGTGACCGTCGACCTCGACCGCGACGTTCGTCCCGGCGAAGACGAAATCGACGTACGCGCGTGATCCATCAGGGCGGTGAACGCACACCTGACATTCCGGTGTGGGCAGACCGGCAGCCTCCACGGAACGAAGGAAACGACGTTCCAGAACCGATTGCGGTCTCGTGACCGTCGGCCCGCCGACGAGGCGTTCGAGCTTGCGGACTCCACGCCGTCCCCGCGTGCGGAGTGAAGCGATCCGGGCGCGGAGCCGATCGAGATCGACGGTGTGGTCTCGTACCCCGGAATCGAGGGCTTCCTCGAGCCGGTTGACTCCGACGCTCGCCGCCAGGTCGATCAGGGTGCGCTCCGGCGAGGTGACCGGGATCCCGTCGACGGTGGTCAGATCGACCGTGTCGAGCCGCCGGGTGCTGTGAATCCGCGCGCGCGGGTCACGTGAGCGGTACGGGCGATCGACCAGGACCTCGACGGGTCCGGAAGGGAACCGATCGAAGCCGTGGAGCGCCGCGGCCGCACGGTGTGACACCACGCACCCCGGTCCCGCGGCGGCCACGGCGACCATGAGGCGTTGGCGCCACGAGCGGCCGGCACCCACGACCCGCAGCACTCCCGGCGCCGGGCGCTCCAGCACCCCGATGGTGACCAGATGCCGGATGTTCTGCTCGCTCAACCCGCACACCCGGGCATGGTGGGTGCTCAGCACGCCGTGCTGTCGGGCGGCGGCGTTCATCGCACTGCGGTACGCGCCATCCGTGGCCATGCATGGACTACACCAGCTACCTGGGACAACCATCGTCCCTCGCCCCGCCCCCGAGCGTTCCGGTCAGGATCGGCGTTGGGAACCAACGCCGATCCTGACCGGAACGGGGTGGTTGGGCGTACGCTCGGTTGATGGCTGACGCGACCCGGATCGAGTACCGCACGTGCCCGCTGTGCGAGGCGACTTGTGGTCTCGAGCTCCACTTGAACGACCGGACCGAGATCACCCTGGTGCGGGGCGATCGCGACGACGTCTTCAGCCACGGGTACCTGTGTCCCAAGGGGACCGCGCTCAAGGCGCTCGAAGCCGACCCGGACCGGTTGCGAGCGCCGCTGCTGCGGAGCGGCGACGATTGGCAGACAGTCGGCTGGGACGACGCGTTCGGTGAGGTCGAGCGCGGGCTCACCGAGATCATCGAGCGACACGGCCGTGACGCGGTGGCCATCTACCTCGGGAATCCGAGCGCGCACAACCTCGCGTCGCTCGTCTACAACCGCGCCGTCCTCCAGAGCTTCGCCACGACCAACGTCTATTCGGCGAGCACCGTCGACCAGATGCCGAAACAGGTCTCGGCGGGGCTGATGTTCGGCACCGGGCTCAGCATTCCGGTGCCGGACGTCGACCGCACCGACTACCTGTTGATGCTCGGCGCCAACCCGTTCGCCTCGAACGGCTCGCTCATGACCGCGCCTGACATCCCCGGTCGGTTGCGGGCGATGCGTGCTCGGGGAGGCCGGCTCGTCGTCATCGATCCCCGTCGGTCGAAGACCGCCGAGGAAGCCGACGAGCACCTGTTCATCCGACCCGGGACCGATGCGCACTTTCTCTTCGGCATTGTGCACGTGCTCTTCGCCGACGAGCTCGTCGACCTGGGTCGGGCGGACGGTCATGTGCTCGGCCTCGACACGGTGCGCGAGCTGGCGCGCGACTTCGCTCCTGAGGTGGTGGCTCCGGTGTGCGGAATCGCCGCCGAGACCATCCGACGGGTGGCGCGCGATCTGGCCGCGACGGAACGGGCCGCGGTGTACGCGCGCATCGGCACATGCACCCAGGAGTTCGGCACGCTCGCGAGCTGGCTCGTCGACGTGATCAACGTGGCGGCCGGCAACCTCGACCGCGAGGGCGGAGCGATGTTCACGCGCCCGGCTGCCGGGAGCGCGAACACCGGTGGCCCGCCCGGGAAAGGACGGGGCGTTCGTTTCGGCCGGCGTCGGAGCCGGGTACGCGACCTGCCCGAGTTCTACGGCGAGTTCCCGGTGGTCGCACTGGCCGACGAGATCACGACACCCGGCGACGGGCAGGTGAGGGCGCTGCTCACCATCGCCGGCAACCCCGTCTTGTCGACGCCGGACGCGAGCCGACTGGACGGCGCGCTCGACGAGCTCGACTTCATGGTGAGCGTCGACATCTACCGCAACGAGACGACTCGCCACGCCAATGTGATCCTTCCTCCGCCAGGGTTGCTCACACGGGGCCACTTCGACCTGGCGCTCTACTCCCTGGCGATCCGCAACGTCGCGAACTACTCACCGCCGCTGACCGAGCCACCGGCCGGCACACCAGCAGAGTGGGAGATCCTCGTGCGGCTTGCCGCCATCGCGGCCGGGCAGGGTGCGACGGCCGAGGCCGGGGCCGCGGTCGATGAGCTCACCCTCGCGACGATCGCCCAGAAGGCCACGACCCGGGCGGGCTCGCCGTTCGAGGGCCGCGACGTCGCCGAGGTGATCGAGCTGGTCTCGGCCAAGGGTCGGAGGGGCCCCGAGCGGATCCTCGATCTCATGCTGCGCACGGGTCCCTACGGCGACCGGCTCAGCCTCGACGAGCTCGAGGCCCACCCGCACGGCATCGATCTCGGTCCGCTGCAGGCGCGCCTGCCCGAGGTGTTGCGCACCCCGAGCGGCAAGATCGAGCTCGCGCCCGAACCAGTGGTGGACGATGTCGCGGCGCGGCTTCGACCCTCACTGACGCGACGGTCAAACGGCGAGATCGTCTTGGTCGGACGCCGGGACCTGCGGTCCAACAACTCGTGGATGCACAACCTCAACGTGCTCGTGAAGGGCAAGGCCCGCTGCACGATGCACGTCCACCCAGAAGACGCCGAGCGGCTCAGGCTTCTCGACGGTGCACCGGCCCGGGTTCGTTCGCGGGTGGGCGAGGTGGAGATCGACGTCGAGGTGACCGACGCGATCATGGCCGGAGTCGTGAGCATCCCGCACGGCTGGGGCCACGACGCTCCCGGCGCGGACATGAAGGTCGCGGCGCGGCGCCCCGGTGTGAACAGCAACATTCTCTCCGACGGGAGCCTCATCGATCCGTTGTCCGGCAACGCGGTGCTCAACGGGATACCGGTCGAGGTGACGCCGGTGGCCGTCTCGGTCGCCGGGTGAGCCGCCCGGATGCCGCGCTCGTCGGGGTGGCGACGGCGTGGTCCCGACTCGACCGCGCCCTCGGTCGGCTCACCGACGACGCGGCGCGGGCACCGTCTCAACTACCCGGATGGACCCGCGCCCACGTCGTCGCGCACGTCTGGGGCAACGCAGAGGGCTTCGTCGCGATGGTCACGGCCGCGGCTGACGGTCGCGTCGGCGTGCAGTACCCGGGTGGGGTCGAGGGCAGGGGGCGTGACATCGCGGGCCGCGCCGCGCTCCCGCTCGATGTGATCGTCGATGGCGCGCGTGCATCCGAGGCGGCTCTGACCGACGCCTGGGATCTCATGCCGGCCGACGCGTGGGACCAACCGTCGGCGTTCTTCGGCGGCACGCAGCCGGTCGCGGTGACCGCATTGGCTCGCTGGCGCGAGATCGTCGTGCACCACGTCGACCTCGACGCCGGCCTCGAACCGGAGGACGTCCCGGCTGACTATCACGACGCTGACGCCGATTGGCTCGCGGAGTACCGGCCCGACTGGACCGCCGCGTCTCGCTGAATCGCCCCGGCCCGAGCGGTGCTCCGCCCGGGTGAGAACCACGTCGGCGCGCGCGGGGGCTCGACCCACCCCGAGTGCACCGGTGGGCGCGGGTCGACCCCCATTAGGAATGCGCGTCGCGGGCGACGGCGGCCATCATCGCGATGAAGCCCTCGGGGTCCGCGGTCTTGCCGACGACGATGTCTTTCATGTCGGGCACGTAGTGCTCGAAGCCGGGTGCCTCGAGGCACTCGACGATCCCTGCCGCGCAGTCCTCGGCGCTGGTCCACGGCCCGTCGAAGATGCCGGGGAGATCGCCCGGCTTCTGCTCCCAGATCTCGGTCTTGATCGCGCCGGGCAGCACGAGCTTGATCTCCACCCCGGTCTCGCGTTCGGCGAGGTCCATGGCCGCGGCCTCGCTCCAGCCGCTCATCGCGAACTTGGCCGCGCAGTAGCTCGACTCGTGGACGATCCCGAACCGCCCGCCCGGGCTACCGACGTTGACCACGAGCCCCGATCCGCGTGCGACCATCCGTTCGATCGCCACCATCGCCATGCGGATCGGGGACGTGAAGTTGAGGTGCATCACCTCGTCGAGGTCGGCCGTGTTCAGGTCGAGCAGGTGCTTGCGTTTTCCCATCGCCGCGTTGTTGATCAACCCGTCGAGGTGACCGAGCTCGGCCCACGCATCGCGCACGACCTGCTCGGCTGCGTCGAGGTCCGAGAGGTCGACGGGCCAGGCTCGTGACGAGGGGGAGTGCTCGCGTACCCGGGCGAGGGTGGCTTCCAGGCGATCGGCCCGCCGGGCCACGAGCCCGAGGGTTGCGCCGCGTGCCGCGAGCATCGGGGCCAGCGCCTCGCCGATCCCCGACGAGGCTCCGGTGAGCAAGATCTTGGACCCGTCGAGGTGCACGGAGGCGAAGTTACCATGACGCACTCGTCAGGTTTCTTGGAGGGGTGTCTCTTGACCGAGGGTCACGATGTCGTCGTCATCGGTGCCGGCATGGCCGGGGTCACTGCGGCGCGGAACGCGGTCCGTGCGGGGCTCGACGTCGTGGTTGTCGAGTCGACCGATCGCGTCGGTGGTCGCATCCTCACCGCGCGCGATTTCGCGCGTGACCCCGTCGAACACGGCGCGGAGTTCGTTCATACCGACCACGCGGACACCTGGTCGGAGAACAGCTCGGGGCTCCGGCGACCGTCCATCGACATGAGGT
>DASRPD010000110.1:0-30935 GCA_035646535.1 Acidimicrobiia bacterium | reverse complement strand
GGTGGGCGCACCGTCGGATCCGGGCGCGTCACCAAAGTCATCAAATAGCCCACCCCACCAACCTGCCAGCCCGGCACCCCGGGCCCGACACTCGGCCCGGACGACACCCGCCGAACCCCGAACGGAGCACCCCCACATGGCAGAGGCGAAGGGTCAGAAGATCCGGATCCGGCTCAAGGCCTACGACCACGAGGTCATCGACCAGTCGACGAAGAAGATCGTGGAGACGGTGGTGCGGACCGGCGCGCGGGTGCGTGGACCGGTTCCGCTGCCGACCGAGATCCACCGGTACTGCGTCGTGCGCGGACCGCACGTCGACAAGGATTCGCGTGAGCACTTCGAGATGCGGATCCACAAGCGCCTGTTGGACATCGTGGAGCCGGCCACCAAGACGGTCGAATCGCTGCAGCGTCTCGACCTGCCGGCCGGCGTGGACATCGAGATCAAGATCCAGGGGGTCTGAGGCGCCGGGGTCCGAACCCCTGCGTTGAACAACCGCCCCCGGAGACGCTAGAGTCTCCAGGTTCTCAGGGAAACGGTCGTCGCATCCGCGGCGCATCCGTCCCCTTCCTCAATTGACGTCCGTGCAGGCCTGCGCCGCGCTCGGCAGCAGGCACCACACGGCACAGCCGAATCGACGCTCCGCCGGGACTCGTTCCCTGCGGAGCGTTCGCGTGAGCGCTTCGAGCGCCCATCGACACGAAGTGAGCGAGCATGGCTCCCAAAGGCATCCTGGGTCGCAAGGTCGGCATGACCCAGGTATGGGATTCCGAGAACCGCGTGGTGCCGGTGACGGTCATCCAGGCCGGGCCCTGTCACGTCGTGCAGCTGAAGACGCCCGAACGCGACGGCTACGCGGCCGTGCAGCTCGCGTTCGGCGACACGAAACCGGGCCGACTGACCAAGGCGGAGCTCGGACACCTGCGGGTCGCCGGGGCGGAGGCCGCGGCGCACCTGGCCGAGTTGCGCGTCAACGACCTTGCCGGGTTCGAGGTCGGTCAGCGCGTCGAAGCCGACCTGTTCGAGAGCGGTGAGCGCGTCGACGTGTCGGCGATCTCGAAGGGCAAGGGCTTCGTGGGAGTCATGAAGCGTCACAACTTCAAGGGCCAAGGCGCTTCTCACGGAACCCACAAGGCCCACCGCGCCCCGGGCGCCATCGGTGCCTGCGCGACGCCGGCGCGCGTGTTCAAGGGCACGCGCATGGCGGGTCAGCACGGACATCGTCGGGTCACGACCTTGAATCTCGAGGTCGTCGAGGGCGACGCGGAACGGAACTTGCTGCTTCTCCGGGGCTCGGTGCCCGGTCCGACCGGCGGGCTCGTATTCGTTCGCAGCGCTGTGAAGAGTGGAGCGGCGTCGTGAAGATCGCGATGAAGACCCCCCTCGGCGCGGAGGCCGAAGCGGTCGAGGTGCCCGACGAGCTGTTCGGTATCGAGCCGAACATCGCCGTGATGCACCAGGTCGTGACCGCGCAGCTCGCCGCCGCCCGCGCGGGAACCCACTCCACCAAGACCCGCGCCGAGGTATCGGGCGGTGGCGCCAAGCCGTGGCGCCAGAAGGGCACCGGCCACGCCCGCCAAGGTTCGATCCGGGCGCCGCACTGGCGTGGCGGTGGCGTCGCGCACGGCCCGAAGCCGCGCGACTACCGGCAACGGACTCCGAAGAAGATGATCCGTCTCGCGCTGCGGTCTGCCCTGTCGGATCGGGCATCCGACGAGAAGATCATCGTGATCGATGAGTGGCGCTTCTCCGAACCGCGCACGAAGGACGCGATCGAGGCGCTGCGCGCGCTGGGTTTGCGCACGAAGGACGAGCGCGCACCTCGGGTGTTGCTCGTGCTGGACCGCGCCGAAGACGAGGCGTGGAAGAGCTTCCGCAATCTGGGTGAGCGTGTGCAGATCGTGCTCCCCGAGGAGCTCAACGTCTACGACGTGTTGGTGAACGACTGGCTCGTCTTCAGCCGCCCGACACTCGAGGGAACGATCGCGCGGCTCGCGCCCGTCGCTGATCCCGCGGCGTCGCCCGGTGAGACGTCCACGTCCACGTCCTCGCCCGAGTCCCAGGGAGGCGTGACCGATGGCCCATGATCCCCGCGACGTGATCATCCGACCGATCGTGTCAGAGAAGTCGTACGCGGCGTACGACGAGAACATCTACACGTTCCTCGTCGCACCCGACTCGAACAAGATCGAGATCCGCCAGGCGATCGAAACGATCTTCGGCGTGAAGGTCACCAACGTGAACACCCTCATCCGACGCGGCAAGCGCAAGCGGAACCGTCGCACCGGCGAGTTCGGCAAGCGCTCGGACCAGAAACGAGCCGTCGTCTCGCTCGCCGAGGGCGACCACATCGAAATCTTCGGGAGCTGAAGATGGCAGTTCGCAAACGCAAGCCCACGAGTCCCGGTCGCAGGTTCCAGAGCTCTTCGGACTTCTCCGAAGTCACGAAGACCAAGCCTGAACGCTCGCTGGTCAAGCCGAAGCCGAGCAGTGGCGGTCGCAATGCCTACGGCCGGATGACCGCGCGCCACCGCGGTGGCGGCCACAAGCAGAAGTACCGGGTCATCGACTTCCGCCGTGACAAGGACGGTGTGCCGGCCAAGGTCGCGAGCATCGAGTACGACCCGAATCGCAACGCGCGCCTCGCGTTGCTGCACTACCGGGACGGTGAGAAGCGCTACATCATCGCTCCGGCCCAGATCGCGGTAGGCGACATGCTCCAGAGTGGCCAGGGCGCGGAGATCCGTTCCGGCAACGCGCTGCCGCTTCGGTACATCCCCGTCGGGACGGTGGTGCACAACGTCGAGCTCAAGCCCGGTGCGGGTGCCAAGCTCGGTCGGGGTGCGGGCGCGGCGATCCAGCTCGTTGCCAAGGAGGGTCAGCACGCCACCGTGCGACTCCCCTCCACCGAGATGCGCCGGGTGCCGATCGACTGTCGCGCCACTGTCGGACAGGTCGGCAACGCCGAGGTCGCGCTCGTGTCGTGGGGCAAAGCGGGCCGTAACCGGTGGCGGGGCAAGCGTCCTCATACCCGGGGCGTCGCCATGAACCCCGTTGATCACCCTCTCGGTGGTGGCGAAGGAAAGAGCTCTGGTGGTCGTCACCCGGTCTCGCCGTGGGGCAAGCCGGAAGGACGTACCCGCAAGAAGGGCAAGGCGTCCGACAAGCTCATCGTCCGCCGCCGCCGTGGCCGCGGCTCTCGGAGGTAGGTCATGCCGCGTAGTTTGAAGAAGGGCCCGTTCGTCGACGATCACCTCATGGTGAAGGTCGAGAGGATGAACCAGGCCGGTGACCGCAGGGTCATCAAGACCTGGTCACGCCGTTCGACGATCACTCCCGAGATGGTCGGCCACACGATCGCGGTCCACGACGGCCGCAAACACGTCCCCGTGTACATCTCGGAGTCGATGGTCGGCCACAAGCTCGGCGAGTTCGCGCCGACCCGTACGTTCCGGGTCCACTCCGGTCAAGAGCGCTCGGGGAGGCGGTGAGCCCAATGGCTGGGACTGCCCAAGTGGAGCGCCGCGAGACACGCGCCGTGCTGCGCTACGCGCACGTCGCGCCCAACAAGATCCGCGCGGTGCTCGGGCTCAT
Organism: Acidimicrobiia bacterium; assembly: GCA_035646535.1. Lineage (GTDB taxonomy): Bacteria > Actinomycetota > Acidimicrobiia > IMCC26256 > JANYLB01 > DASRPD01. Next base: position 27,341 of record DASRPD010000110.1, on the reverse strand, counting down.
TCGGGGCATCGATGTCGACGAGGCGCGCGACCGGTTGCGGTTCTGCGATCGGGGCGCGGCCCAACCCGTGACCAAGCTGTTGGACTCCGCGGTCGCGAACGCCGAGCACAACGACGAGCTTCCTCCCGATGAGCTGTTCGTGATTCGCGCGTTCGCCGACGAGGGTCCTACCCAAAAGCGCCTGCGTCCGCGCGCCCGGGGACGGGGCGTGCAGATCCGAAAGCGCACGAGCCACGTCACGATCGTGGTCGCGCGTTACACCGACGATGAGCTCGAGAAGCGCCGCCGCCGTGAGGAGAGCACCGGCGGGACCGCTGAGGCTCGACGCCGGGCGTCCCGTCGACGGCGCGTGCGTGCGAGCACCGAGGCGGCCGAAGGCCACGACCACGACCACCAGACCGATGCGCCCGAATCTGGCGCGCCCGAATCCGACGTGTCCGCGAACGACGCCGCGGAGCCGACCACTACCGATACGCCAGACACCGATACGCCAGACACCGATACGCCAGAGGAGCTCGTGGCCCAGGACACGCCCGAGCCCGGCGACGACCAAGAGACGAAGTAGAGAACTCATGGGACAGAAGGTGAACCCGTACGGGTTCCGGCTGGGCGTGACGACCGATTGGAAGTCTCGCTGGTTCGCCGAGCACCGCGAGTACACCGACCAGCTCATCGAGGACTGGGAGATCCGCGACTATCTGAAGAGCCAGCTCGAGCGGGCCGCAGTGAGCCGGATCGAGATCGAACGCACCCGTGACCGGCTTCGCGTCGATGTCTACACCGCGCGACCCGGCATCGTGATCGGCCGCCGTGGTGCGGAGGCCGATCGCCTGCGCGCCGGTCTGTTGAAGATCACCGGTAACCCCAAGATCCACTTCAACATCCAAGAGATCAAGCAGCCCGAGCTCGAGGCAAGCCTCATCGCGCAAGGCGTTGCCGACCAGCTCGCCGGCCGCGTGAGCTTCCGGCGCGCGATGAAGCGTGCCGTGCAGACGGCCATGAAGGCCGGCGCGCAGGGCATCCGTGTGCAGTGCGGCGGGCGTCTCGGTGGCGCCGAGATGAGCCGCCGGGAGTGGTACCGGGAAGGCCGGGTGCCGCTGCACACACTGCGAGCCGACATCGACTACGGCCAATCGGAAGCCAAGACCACCACCGGCCGGATCGGCGTGAAGGTCTGGATCTACAAGGGTGACATACTCCCGTACAAAGCAGCCGCCGAGGACAAGATCGCCAAAGAGGCCGCGATGGCCGTCGGCGAGGCCGCCGGCGACCAGCCGGGCCGGGTCGTGCGGGCCGGCGGCGGCCGCCGCCGAGCTGCAGCGGAGACCACCACCGTCGACCCGTCGACGGTGAGTGACGCCGCCGCGACCGAGACCACCGAGCTGGTCAAGGAAGCGGCTCCCGAGCTCGAGCGGCTCCTCGCGGAGGAAGAGGAGATCGAGCGTCGTACCCGTGAGCCGCACGAAGCCCCCAAGTTCCACGGCGACGAGGACTGAGGTCGAGGTCGTCTGATGCTGATGCCGAAGAAGGTGAGACACCGCAAGACCCAGCGAGGTCGCATGAGCGGCATCGCCAAGGGCGGTACGAAAGTGACGTTTGGTGACTACGGCGTCCAGGCGCTCGAGCCGGGCTGGATCACGAACCGTCAGATCGAGGCCGCCAGAATCGCGATGACGCGTCATATCAAGCGAGGCGGCAAGGTCTGGATCACGATCTTCCCCGACAAGCCCGTGACCGAGAAGCCGGCCGAGACCCGCATGGGTTCCGGCAAGGGGAATCCCGAGCATTGGGTCGCGGTCGTGAAGCCGGGTCGGGTCATGTTCGAGCTGTCGGGTGTGGACGAGCCGACTGCGCGCGAGGCCATGAGGCTCGCCATGCACAAGCTGCCGATCAAGTCGCGCTTCGTCCTCCGGACCGAGGAGGCCTGAGATGACGAAACCCGCCACCGAGCTGCGCGAGCTGAACGACAGCGAGCTGATGCAGCGGCTCGCGGAAGCGAAAGAGGAGCACTTCAACCTCCGGTTCCAACACGCCACCGGTCAGCTGGACAACACCGCCCGGCTCGGCGACGTGCGCCGCGGTGCCGCCCGGTTGGAGACGTTGCTGCGCGAGCGCGAGATCGAAGCGGCCGAAGCGGCCGAAGGAAGGGCTACGTCGTGAGCGAGACCATCGAGGGACGAGCGAACGCGCGCAAGGTCCGGGAGGGCCTCGTCGTGTCCACCAAGGGTGACAAGACCGCGGTTGTCGCCGTGGTGGACCGCGTGCAACATCGCCGGTACCAAAAGACCTTGCAGCGCACGCGTAAGTTCCACGCGCACGACGAGACCAACGCCGTGCGCGAAGGCGACCGGGTCCGGATCGCCGAGACCCGTCCGTTGTCGCGCTTGAAGCACTGGCGCGTCATCGAAGTCCTCGAGCGTGCTCGATGATTCAGCAAGAGAGTCGACTCAAGGTTGCCGACAACTCGGGCGCCCGCGAGGTGCTGTGCATCAAGGTGTTGGGCGGCACGCGCCGTCGCTACGCCGGGATCGGTGACGTGTTCGTCGCCACCGTGAAGGCAGCGGTTCCGCGCGCGGCGGTCAAGAAGGGCGAAGTCGTGAAATGCGTGGTCGTCCGGACGAAGAAGGAGAGGCGTCGGGCCGACGGTAGCTACATCCGCTTCGACGAGAACGCCGCCGTCCTCATCACCGACCAGCTCCAGCCCCGGGGTACTCGGATCTTCGGCCCCGTTGGTCGAGAGCTGCGCGATCGACAGTTCATGCGCATCGTGTCGTTGGCCCCGGAGGTGTTGTAGTGAAGATCCGCAAGGGTGACCGCGTGCAGGTCCTCTCGGGCAAGGACCTCGGCAAGGAAGGCGAGGTCACCGCGGTGCTCGTGGACCGCGAGCGAGTCATCGTGACGAGTCCCCAGCTCATCAACGTGGCCAAGAAGCACCAGCGGCAGACCCAGGCCACGATGCAGGGCGGCATCATCGACAAGGAGATGCCGATCCACGTGTCGAACGTGGCCATCGTGTGCTCGTCGTGCGGACCGACCCGTGTCGGGTTCCGCTTCGAGGACTCCGGCGAGAAGGTGCGCGTCTGTCGCAAGTGCGGGAAGGACCTCTGATGGCTTCTCGGCTTCAGGAGCGGTACACGAGCGAGTTACGTCCGCAGCTTCAGAAGGATCTCGGTCTCGGCAATGTGGCCGAGGTCCCGAGGCCCACCAAGATCGTCGTCAACATGGGGGTCGGCGAGGCCACCCAGCAATCCAAGCTGTTGGACGGCGCGGTCACGGACCTCTCGATCATCACCGGCCAGAAGCCGTTGGTGACGCGAGCGAAGAGCTCGATCGCCGGCTTCAAGCTCCGTGAGGGCAACGCCATCGGGGCGAAGGTGACGCTGCGTGGAGCGCGCATGTGGGAGTTCTACGACCGGCTGGTCAGCCTGGCGATTCCGCGCATCCGTGACTTTCGTGGTCTCAGCCCGAAGTCGTTCGACGGCAACGGCAACTACACCTTCGGTGTGACCGAACAGCTGATCTTCCCCGAGATCGATTACGACGAGATCGACGCGGTGCGCGGGATGGACATCACGATTGTGACGTCGGCCCGCACCGACGATGAGGGCCGAGCGTTGCTGCGGTCACTCGGATTCCCGTTCCGCCGAGACCAGAACCAGGGATAACGACCATGGCGAAGAAGGCACTAGTCAACAAACAGAAGGCGACACCGAAGTTCAAAGTGCGCGGCTATTCCCGTTGCCGGAAATGCGGTCGGGCGCGCTCGGTCTACCGACGCTTCGGTCTGTGTCGCATCTGCTTGCGCGAGCTCGCGCACGCAGGGGAGATCCCCGGCGTTACCAAGGCATCGTGGTGAGGAGGGCGCAACCGTGACGATGACCGACCCGATTGCCGACATGCTCACCCGCCTACGGAACGCGAATGTCGCGTTCCATGACACGGTGGTCATGCCGTCGTCGAAGGTGAAGGAAGCGCTCGCCGGCATCCTGCGCCAGGAGGGCTACATCCAAGGCTTCTCGGCCGAGGACGATCCGACCCGTCCAGGCCGGAAGCTGACGATAGAGCTCAAGTACACCCCCGACCGGAAACGGACGATCTCCGGGATCAAGCGGGTCTCCAAACCCGGGTTGCGGGTGTACTCCAAGTCGAAGGTCGTCCCCAGGGTGCTCCTCGGCATGGGCATCGCCGTGGTGTCGACCAATGATGGACTCATGACCGACCGCGAGGCGCGCCGGCGCAACGTGGGCGGCGAGATCCTCTGTCACGTCTGGTAGGAGTCATGTCCCGTATCGGCAAGCAGCCCATCACACTCCCCTCGGGCGTCGAGGTGACGATCTCGGATCAGCGCGTCGCGGTGAAAGGCCCGAAGGGTGAGCTCGAGCTCGTTGCCCCGGAGACCATCACGGTGGCCAAGGAGGGTGACGTCGTCGTCGTCACCCGCCCAGACGACGAACGCCGCAGCCGGGCGCTGCACGGGCTCACGCGGTCGCTCGTGAACAACATGGTCCTCGGGGTCTCCGAGGGCTTCTCACGCGAGCTCGAGATCGTCGGCGTCGGCTACCGCGCCATCGCACAGGGTGCGAACAAGCTGGAGCTGCAGGTTGGCTTCTCCCACACCGTCCCGTTCGAAGCACCCGCCGGCATCACGTTCGAGCTGCCGTCGCAGAACCGCATCATCATCCGGGGTGCCGACAAGCAACAGGTCGGCCAGGTCGCCGCGAACATCCGGAAGGTCCGCAAGCCCGAGCCGTACAAGGGCAAGGGCATCCGCTACGCCGATGAGCGCGTCCTGCGCAAGTCCGGCAAGTCGGCGAAGTAGCGAGGAGCACCATGAGCACAAGCAGACAGGTCGCGCGGCTCCGGCGTCACCGCCGCGTACGGAAGAAGGTGCGGGGTACGGCGACGAAGCCGCGCCTGTCGGTCTTTCGGTCTCACAAGAACATCTACGCGCAGGTCATCGACGACACTACGGGCCGAACGCTCGCGGCGGCGTCCACCATGGAGACCGATCAGCGCGCGGCCAAGACGGGCACGGTTGGCGCGGCGAAGACGATCGGCAAGCTCGTCGGTGAACGGGCGAAGGACGCCGGCATCACCACCGTCGTCTTCGACCGTGGTGGTTTCCGTTATCACGGTCGCGTCGCCGGAGTCGCCGACGGTGCGCGCGAAGCCGGCCTCGAGCTGTGAGGCGCATCATGACGGGACGAGTGCGACGATGTCGACCAGACCGCCGTGCCCAACGGCCGGCCACCGAGGCGTCCCTTCTCACAACGACGCCCCTTCTCACGATGAGCGGAGAACAGACTGATGGCTGAGGGCCAGTTCGAAGAACGCGTGATCACCATCAACCGGGTCTCCAAGGTGGTCAAGGGTGGCCGTCGCTTCTCGTTCACCGCGCTTGTCGTCGTCGGCGACGGTGCCGGGAACGTCGGGCTCGGCTACGGGAAGGCCAAAGAGGTCCCGGCCGCGATCCAAAAGGGCATGGAAGAAGCCCGGAAGAGCCAGTTCTCGGTGGCCCTCGCCGGTTCCACCATCACGCACCGGATCATCGGTGAGCACGACGCTGCTCGGGTGCTCCTGAAGCCGGCGGCGCCGGGTACGGGGGTCATCGCCGGGGGCGCGGCTCGTGCCATCCTCGAGGCCGCGGGGATCGGCGATGTGCTGGCCAAGTCGCTCGGATCGTCGAACGCGATCAATGTGTCGCGCGCCACGATTCAGGGGTTGCGATCGCTCCGCCGGCCCGACGAGGTCGCGAAGCTCCGAGGCCTGCCGGAGGAAGAGGTCGCGGCCGCGGGAATGCTGCGCGCCTACCGCGACCGCCAGGGCAAGAAGCCCGAGACGACCGAGGTCGCGTGATGGCCACGACGCTCAAGATCACGCTCGTCCGCTCGGGCATCGGCGCGAAGCCGAAACAGCGGGGGACGTTGCGCGCGCTGGGTCTTCGCAAGATCAACCAGACCGTTGAGCAGGCCGACCGACCCGAGATCCGCGGCATGCTCGCCAAGGTTCCCCACCTGGTTCGGGTGGAGGAGAAGGGGTAATGGTGCACGTCCACGATTTGAAGCCGGCACCCGGCTCCAAGACGAAGGCCAGGCGAGTCGCCCGTGGCACCGCCGGCCGGCGCGGCAAGACCGCCGGTCGAGGAACGAAGGGCCAGCGCGCCCGCAGCAAGGTCAAGCCCGGTTTCGAAGGCGGCCAGACACCGCTGCACCGCCGCACGCCCAAGGCCAAGGGATTCAGGAACCCGTTCAGGATCGAGTACCAGGCAGTCAACCTCGACGCGCTCGAAGGGTTCGACGCCGGGACCGAGGTGGATCTCGCGGCGCTGCGGAACCGGGGACTCGTCCATAAGCACGGCTTCGTGAAGGTGCTGGGCCGCGGCGAGCTCACGAAATCGCTCACCGTTCGAGTCCACGCGTTCTCGGCATCGGCGGTGCAGGCCATCGAGGCGGCCGGTGGCCAGGCCGAGAGATTGCCCCCGCCCTTTGGGGGACGACGTCCTCCCGCCCGGGGGAGCGCGCTCAGCAACCGGTAGGCTCACGCGCCCTGAGTTGACCGCACCCCGTCTGTCCGATCTCGACAGGAGGCACGCGCCCCATGCTTTCCCGGCTGCGGAATATGTTCCGGGTGCCCGACCTGCGGAACAAGATCCTGTTCACGATTGCCATCATTGCGGTCTACCGGCTGGGTACTCACGTCCCGGTCCCGTACGTGGACTTCGACCAGATCCAGAATCTGCAGGACTCGGCCAACAGCAACGGCGTGGTCGGCCTGCTGAACCTGTTCTCGGGTGGTGCGATCACCGCCGTGTCGGTGTTCTTCCTCGGGATCATGCCGTACATCACGTCGTCGATCATCATGCAGCTCCTCGGGGTCGTCATCCCGAAGCTCGAGGAGTGGCAGAACGAGGGCCAAGCCGGCCAGAAGAAGATCACGCAGTGGACCCGGTACTTGACCGTCGGGCTCGCACTCATCCAGTCGACGGGGTTTGTCTTCGCGCTGAAGCAGGGAAATAGCGGTCTGCTGGGTCTGGGCGGATTCCAGGGCCACGACCTCATCCCGACCTTCAACGCGCCGCGGGCGATGCTCATCATCCTCGTGTGGACCGCAGGTACGGCGATGGTGATGTGGCTGGGTGAGCTCGTCACCCAGCGCGGCGTCGGCAACGGGATGTCGATCATCATCTTCGCGTCGGTCGTGTCGACCCTGCCCGGCCAGGGTTCGGCGGTCTACACGGAGGGCTCGAAGCTCCAGTTCGGGATCATCCTCCTGATCGGCATCGCGATGATCGTCGGGATCGTCTTCGTCGAGTCCGGGCAACGCCGTATCCCGGTGCAGTTCGCGAAACGGGTCGTGGGCCGCCGAATGTACGGCGGCCAGAGCACCTACATCCCGCTGAAGGTCAACCAGTCGGGTGTGATCCCCGTGATCTTCGCGTCGTCGATCCTCTCGTTCCCCGCCCTGATCGCGAGCGCGACCCCGTGGACGGTCTTCCAAGATTTCGTCAATGACAACCTCGTGAACAGCCGCGGGTGGTTCTACATCGGTGCGGAGACCGTGCTGATCATCTTCTTCGCGTACTTCTATACCGCCATCGCGTTCAACCCCGCGCAGCAGGCCGACATCATCCGCAAGCAAGGTGGGTTCATCCCCGGGATCCGCCCGGGGCCTCCCACCGAGCGATACCTCGCCAAGGTGCTGAATCGCATCACGCTGCCCGGTGCCATCTTCCTCGCGGTGATCGCGGTGACGCCGCTCCTCGCGTTCGCGCTCATGGACATCAGCCAGTTCCCGTTCGGTGGCACCGCGCTGCTGATCACCGTCGGCGTGGCGCTCGAGACCATGAAGCAGATCGACAGCCAGCTCATGATGCGCAACTACGAGGGATTCCTCGCCTAGATGACGGCCGACGCGTCTGGCGCCCGTGATGGGCCGCGGCTCGTTCTGCTCGGGAAGCAGGGTGCGGGCAAGGGCACCCAGGCGACGCGGCTGGCCGAGCGGTACTCGGTTCCGCACGTCGCGACCGGTGATCTTTTGCGCGCCGCGGCCAAGCAGGGGACCAAGTTCGGACTCGAGGCCGAGGGCTACATGAACACCGGCGATCTCGTGCCGGACGAGACCGTGGTGGGTGTGGTCGACGAGCAGTGCGCGAGTGGTGCCTTCGATCACGGCTTCGTGCTCGACGGCTTCCCCCGTACCGAATACCAGGCCGTGGAGCTGGACCGAATCCTCGACGCAGTGCCGCTGGATGTAGTCATCGCGCTCGACGTGCCGACCGAGATCGCGCTCGTGCGCCTCGCGGGACGCCGGGTCTGTGAGGACTGCGGCGCGCCGTACCACGTCGATCATCCGCCGAAGGTGAACTGGACGTGCGACACGTGCGGCGGCAAGGTCTCCCAACGCGAGGATGACACCGAAGCGGCTATTGAACGCCGGCTCGAGCTCTACGAGCGCGAGATGCTGCCGATCATCCAGTACTACCGACGTGCGCGGCGTCTCCTCGTCGTCAAGGGTGTCGGCACGGGTGACGAGGTCTACGCCCGACTCGTGGTTGCGATCACGGGCGGCATCCCGCGCGACCTCACCTGAGGCGAACGCCCGCATGATCGCTCGGAAGTCGCGTGAGGAGATCGCGCTCATGCGACGCGCCGGCCGAGTCGTCGCCGAGATGCACGCCGAGTGCACGCGGGTGGCTCGTCCGGGAGTCACCACGCTCGAGGTCGATCGCGCGGCACGCCAGGTGTTGGAACGTCGCCACGCCACCTCGAACTTCCTGGGCTACGGCTCGCCGCCGTTTCCGGGTGTCATCTGCGCCTCACCCAACGAGGTCGTCGTGCACGGGATCCCCGACGGCACGGTCCTGGTCGAAGGCGACATCTTGTCGATCGACTGCGGGGCGATCATCGAGGGCTGGCACGCCGACGCGGCGGTCACGGTTCCGATCGGCGAGATCGACGACGCCTCGAAGCGCCTCCTCGAGACGACGAGGCACTCGCTCGACGCCGCCATCGAGCAGCTCGTCGAGGGGAACCGCCTCGGCGAGGTCGGCACGGCGGTCGAGAAGGTCGCGATCGACGGCGGTTTCAGCGTCGTGCGCGAGTACGTCGGTCACGGGATCGGCACGGCCATGCACGAGGAACCACAGATTCCGAACTACGCGGGCGGCCCGAACGCACGGCTCGAGCTCCGCAACGGGCTGGTCGTCGCGATCGAGCCGATGGTGAACGCGGGCGGACCCGATACGGCGACGTTGAGCGACCGGTGGACCGTTGTCACCGCCGACGGGAGCCGCTCCGCCCACTTCGAGCACACCATCGCGATCACCGCCGATGGTCCCCAGGTCCTGACCGTGGCCTGAGTCGGGCGCGGCGCGTGCCGGATTCACAGGTGACTCCCAGAGGCGTTCCAGGTCACCCCAAGCTCAGTCCTCGATCCTCAACCTGTCAGATCACAACCCAGGAGGAGACGATCATGGACGTCAAGAAGACCTTTGCGATCGGGGCCGTTGTTGCCGGGCTCGCGGTCGGCGGCGCCGCGGGCGCCTACGCCCTCGACTCCGGGAGCGACAGCTCATCGGCCACGACGGTTGCAGAACAGACCGACCCGACACTGTCCGACGACGCTCAGGCCGGGCCGCAGGGCCAGCAGGGCCAGCAAGGCCAGCAAGGTCAGCAAGGCCAGCAAGGTCAGCAAGGCCAGCAGGGTGGGGGATCGCCGATCATGGCGGCTGCCGCCGACGTGATCGGCATCGACGAGGACACGTTGCGCGAGGAGCTGTCCTCCGGGGCCACGCTCGCCGAGGTGGCCGAGGACCACGACGTCAGTCGCGCCGAGCTGATCGATGCCCTCACGAGCGACTTCGCCGAGCACGTCGAAGAGCTCGTCGATCTAGCGACGACCCAGAGCGCGGGCCAGGCAGGACCGGGTACGGACTCCGGCCGCCAGGGTCCCCCGACCGGTGATTCGTCGGCGCCAGATGCGACCCAGCAGGGTCCCGCATCCGGCGCGGGGAGCTCGTCTGCACCAGCGGCCTGACCCCCCTCAGGCCCACCCGTGAAACCCCCGGCGCGTCGTGTGCCGGGGGTTTCACGCGCGCCCTGCCGGCCGGGGCCTCCGCTCGAATCCGCGCTTGTTCGGCGGTTCGCAGGCGGCTCTCAGCAAATTGCCAGGTGGGACGCCCATCGTGGGGTCATGACCAGACCGAAGCGTTCCCATCCCGCAGCCCGGACCCGGGCCGGGCTCGTCCTCGGGTCCGTCATCGCGACCATGGGCCTGACCGGCTCGTACTGGGCGGCTGATCGCCTGAGCGATGACCAGTCCGCAGCGACGGCGACCACGACCGTGAGTGACGACGGGTCTTCGGCCACCGATTCCACGACCGAGTCCGACTCGGCCGTGGTGACCAACTCGACGAACGACACCTCGTCGGATGCCACGTCGGGTGGTGCCGTGCAGTTCTCGCCCAGCTCGGGCACGCCAGACTCGTCGAGCCATGCGAGCTGAACGGCGCTTCGCCGCCATGGGCAGCTCGGCGCACGTCGTCGTGCGCGGTGATGCTGACCTCGTCGATCGGGCGGTCGCCCGCGTCGGCGAGCTCGAGGCGCGGTGGAGCCGATTTCTCCCCGCCAGCGAGATCAGCGCCCTCAACCGGGCCGGCAGGCGGCCGGTCGTGGTGTCATCCGACACCGTGCGGCTGGTGCAACACTGCGTTCACGCCTGGCGGGCGACGAGAGGACTCTTCGACCCGACCGTGCACGACGCGATGGTGGCCAACGGCTACGACCGCGACCTCGCCGAGATCGAGCCCGGCGCCGCCACGCTCAGCACCCGGTCCCCCGGGCTCGCGGGCGCAGTCGTCGACGAGTCGTCGAACCTGGTCTGGCTCCCGAACGGGGTCCGGATCGACCCGGGCGGTCTCGGTAAGGGACTCGCGGCAGACATCGTGAGCGCCGGACTGATCGACGCCGGCGCGTCGGGTGTGATGGTGAACCTCGGCGGAGACATTCGGGTACGTGCCGACGCGCCCCGAGGCGAGCCCTGGTCCATCAACCTCGAGGACCCGTTCGATCCGACTGCTTCGCTCGGGGGGCTCGCCCTCCACGACGGTGCCGTGGCGACGAGCAGCCGGCTGCGCCGGCGGTGGAAGCAGTGCTGTGAGGACCGCCACCACGTCGTGGACCCCCGCACCGGCCGACCGACCCGGAACCCGACGGTCGCGGTCACTGCCGTCGCCCCGAGCGCGTGGTGGGCCGAGGTGCAGGCAACTCGGGCGCTCGTCGCGCCCGAGCCGTTTGCCGCCGCCGGCGACGTCAGTCTCGTCGTGACCGATGAGAGCGGTCGTGTCCGCGCGACCGACGATCTCGAGGAGGTTCTCCGATGCTCAGCTCACTGACCTGGTACATGACCCGCGCGAGCGGTCTCGTCGCCTACGTGCTGCTCGTGGCGTCCATGGTGGCCGGGCTCGCGTTGTCGACCCGCGTCCACGGAAGACAGCCGAAGCGGACCTGGGTTCTCGATGTGCACCGGACGCTGGGCGCGCTCGCGCTCATGTTCCTGGGCGTCCATGTTGCCTCGCTGCTCATGGACAGCTTCGTGACCTTCGACGTCGTGGACGCGGTGATCCCGTTCGCGAGTGGTTGGAAGCCGGCTGCCGTCGCGGGTGGAGTGGTGGCCATGTGGCTCCTCGTCGCGGTCGAGGTCAGCTCGCGGTGGCGCCGCCGGCTGCCCGCGCGGGTGTGGCGTCGAATCCACCTCGCGAGCTTCGGTGCGTTCGCATTGGCCACCGTCCACTTCGTCATGGCCGGAACCGACACGTCCAGCCCGCTCGCCATGTTCGCCATCGTCGGTGGGACGGCCACGATCGTCGGCCTGACGGGATTGCGCATCTGGCTTGCTACCCAGGCGACGTCGGGTCAGGCCGGGTCCGGTTCGGCACTCGGGAGGCGGACCACGAAGCGGGCGCCCGGGCGGTCGCCGTCCTCCAAGCGGACGGATCCGCCGTGCGCGGCGACGACCGCGGCGACGATCGAGAGGCCGAGTCCGAAGCCGCCGCTGGCTCGGGACCGTGACTGATCGGTTCGGGTGAAGCGCTCGAAGATCCGCTCCCGGTCGGTCGGCGTGACGCCGGGCCCCTCGTCGGCGACGACGATCACAGCTTCACCACCGTCAGTCCGAGCATCCACGTGGACCGAGGTGGCGGGCGGCGTGTGGACCCGCGCGTTGGTCAGCAGGTTCGCGAAGACCTGACGAAGCTGGTCGACGTCGCCCGATACGACGACGGGCTGTGGCGCGTCGAGGGTCACGATCCGGCTCGGATCGACGGCGCGCAGGTCAGCGGTCGCGTCGCGGGCGAGCTGGGCCAGGTCGACGATGGAGAGGTCGAGCGTTCGCCGTTCGTCGAGGCGAGCGAGGAGCAACAGATCCTCGACGAGTGAGCCGACGCGAATGGCCTCCTGTTCGATCCGGGTCATCGCGCGGTCGAGGCCCTCGGCGTCCTCGATGCCGCCGTGGCGGTACAGCTCGGCGTAGCCCGCGGATCGCGGCGACGGGCGTCCGCAGCTCATGCGACGCGTCGGCCACGAACCGCTCGAGTCGAGCACGTGCCGATTCCCGGTCGTCGAGTGACGCCTCGAGCCGGGCCAGCATCTCGTCGAGTGCCGCGGCGAGCCGGCCGAGCTCGCTGCGATCGTCTCGATGGTTGATGCGCTGGGAATGCTCACCGCCGGCGATCGCGCTGGCGGTGTCGATCATCCGATCGACCGGACGCAGTCCCCGGCGGATCACGACCCACGACGTGAGCGCGCCGATCACGAGCACGACCAGGCCGGTGACCAGGAAGACGACGAGGAGTCGCGACACGGCCGTGTCGGTCTCGCTGAGGGAGGTGGCCAGGATTCGGTAGTCACCGTTGCCCAGTCGCTCGGCCAGGACGCGGTAGTGGGTGTCGCCGTCGACCGCAGGCCTGGTCACGACGCGTTCGAGGATCTCGTCGAGCTGGGTGCTCGGGATCTCGGGCAGCGACGGGAGGGCGTCGGGATCGTCGGGATCTCCGGCGCGACGAAGCGAGATCGGCTCGCCATCCGCCGAGTACACCAGGTCTGTCGTGGCGCGGTACTCGTCTTCACCCTGGGGGGCCGTGGCCGCGGCGGCGGTGTCGGGCCGCCGCCGGGCAATGGTGCGCAATTCGTCGTCGATCTGGTTCGTCAGCGTTCGCCGCGTCGAGGTGACCATCACCCACCCCAGGGTCGCCGTCGCGACGACGAGCACCGCCACCACCGCGATGGTCAGCCGAGCCTTGATGGTCACGACGCGGCGTCGGGTTCCTGCACCGAGTAGCCGAACCCGCGGACCGTTCGGATCATGCTCGGCCCGCCGCGGTCGAGCTTCTTGCGCAGATAGCTGATGTAGGTCTCGACGACCGAGCCGTCACCGTCGAAGTCGTACTGCCAGACGTGGTCGAGGATCTGGCTCTTGGAGAGCACACGGCCCCGGTTGATCAGGAGGAAGCGCAGGAGACGAAACTCGGTGGGCGACAGCTCGACCTCGTCGTCTGCCCGCCAGACCCGGTGGGCGTCGACGTCCATTCGCAGGTCTGCGCAGCCGAGGGTCTCGCCGTCTTCGGCCGCCGATCCCCTGCTCCGGCGGAGCACTGCCTGGATGCGGAAGTTCAGCTCCTCGAGGCTGAACGGCTTCGTCACGTAGTCGTCGCCGCCGTGGCCGAAGCCCGTCCGGAGATCTTCGGGCGCGTCGCCGACCAGGTCGACGAGCGCGGCCTCGTCGTCGACGACCAGCAGGCGCTCACCCGATCCCGACGTACCGTCGGAGCCGCTGGCGGGCACGGGTGACGGGCTGGACATGGTGTCACGCTCGGCCGTCTACCTGTACGTTCCCTGCGAACGAGCTGGGAGTGGGCGGTCCCGAACCGGCCATGACGGCCGACAACGCCCCGATTGTCGAGCTGCGCGTCGAGGGTGTAGCCTTGCCGGTCGGTTCCGAGGTCCTTTCTTGGCGTGCTCCTTGCGCGCCCCGAGCACGCAGGTGGTGCACCGTCGCCAAGCCCAAAGACGACACGATCCTCGTTGAGGGGACGGTCGTTGAGCCCCTCCCCAACGCGATGTTCCGAGTCGAGCTCGAGAATGGTCACAAGGTCCTCGCCCATATCTCCGGGAAGATGCGGATGCACTACATCCGCATCCTTCCGGGCGACCGCGTGCAGGTCGAGTTGACCCCGTACGACCTTTCTCGCGGCCGAATCACCTACCGCTACAAGTAGCACGAAGCAGACGAGGCAGCAGTGAAGGTCCGGCCGTCGGTCAAGAAGATGTGTGAGAAGTGCAAGGTGATCCGCCGACACGGTTCGGTCCGGGTCATCTGCGAGAACCCGCGCCACAAGCAGCGGCAGGGCTAGGAGCAGCACCGAAGATGGAGAGATAGCGATGGCCCGCATTGCCGGTGTCGACATACCCCGCGAGAAACGTCTCGAGATCTCGCTGACGTACATCTTCGGGATCGGGCGCTCCACCGCGCGCGGGGTGTGCGAGGCGTGTGATATCTCAGTCGACACGCGGGTACGGGACCTCACCGAAGAAGAGGTCTCGACGCTCCGCAACTGGATCGATCAGGGCCTCAGGGTCGAGGGTGACCTGCGTCGTGAGGTGCAGGGTCACATCAAGCGCAAGATCGAGATCGGCAGCTACCAGGGGATCCGTCACCGCCGGGGCCTCCCGGTGCGTGGTCAGCGGACCCGCACCAATGCCCGGTCACGCAAGGGTCCGAAGAAGACGGTCGCCGGTCGTAAGAAAGCCGCGAAGTAGTCGTCCACGAGTTCGAGAGGGAAGCAGTTGGCGAAACCGGCCGCAGGTGGTCGTCGTCCCCGTCGGCGTGAACGTAAGAACGTCACGCACGGGATCGCGCACATCAAGTCATCGTTCAACAACACGATCGTGTCGTTCTCCGACCAGCAGGGCAACACGCTCTGCTGGGCGTCGTCGGGCAACGTCGGGTTCAAGGGCTCGCGCAAGTCGACGCCATTCGCCGCGCAGCTCGCGGCGGAGACGGCGTCGCGCCGGGCGATGGAACACGGCGTGCGCAAGGTCGACGTCGTCGTGAAGGGACCGGGTTCGGGTCGGGAGACCGCGATCCGGTCGATTCAGAGCGCCGGCATCGAGGTGCTCGGCATCAAGGACGTCACGCCCATCCCGCACAACGGTTGCCGCCTCTCCAAGCGCCGGAGGGTCTGAGCGGTGGCTCGATACACCGGACCGGTCTGTCGGCTCTGCCGGCGCGAGCGCATGAAGCTGTTTCTGAAGGGCGCCAAATGCGACACGATGCGGTGCCCGATCGAGCGGCGCCCGTACCCGCCGGGAATCCACGGCCGGGGCCGGATCCGCGAGAGCGAGTACTTGCTCCAGCTGCGTGAGAAGCAGAAGGCCCGTCGGATCTACGGGTTGCTCGAGAAGCAGTTCCACAACCTTTACCAGAGCGCGGCCGGACAGGACGGGATCACGGGCGAGAACCTGCTGCGAGCACTCGAGCTCCGCCTCGACAACGTCGTGTTCCGCGCCAATTTCGGGGCCAGCCGTAGCCAGGCCCGCCAGTTCGTGCGTCACGGACACGTGCTCGTCAACGGCAAGCGGGTCACGATCCCGTCCTATGCGCTTCGCAAGGGCGACGTTGTCGAGCTCAGTCCGAAAGCCAAGGCAATGATCGTCATCCGCCACAATCTCGACACGATCGACCGTGCCGCACCGCAGTGGCTCGACGTGGCCACTCCCGACCATCGCGCCACCGTGCGTGAGATCCCGCTGCGGGAGCAGATCGACGTACCGGTGCGCGAACAGCTCATCGTCGAGCTCTACTCGAAGTAAGGAAACGCCTCATGCTGATCATCCAGCGTCCCGAGATCGAAGCGCTCGAGCCGGAAGGCAATACGCAGCGTTTCGTGATCTCTCCGCTCGAACCCGGATTCGGCCACACCCTCGGCAACAGTCTGCGTCGCACGCTGCTGTCGTCGATCCCCGGCGCCGCGGTCACCCAGATCCGTTTCGACGACGCGCTCCACGAGTTCGACGTGATCCCGGGCGTCAAGGAAGACGCCACCGACCTGATCTTGAACCTCAAGGATCTGGTGCTCCGGTGTGTCGCAGAGGAGCCGGTCACGCTCCGGCTCGATGCGCGCGGTCCGGCGGAGATCACCGCCGCCGACATCCAGCTCACCTCCGACGTCGAGATTCTCAACACCGAGATGCACCTCGCCATGGTCAACGCCAAGGGTCGCCTCGCGTTCGACCTCACCGTCGAACAGGGCCGCGGCTACGTCTCGGCCGAGAAGACCAAGCGTCCGGGCGCGCCGATCGGTGTGATCCCGGTCGACGCGATCTTCTCGCCCGTGCGGCGGGTGGCGTTCGAGGTCGAGCCGACGCGCGTCGAGCAGGACACCAACTTCGATCGCCTCACCATCGAGATCGAGACCGACGCTTCGATCGACCCGCGCGACGCGCTCGCGTCGGCCGGGGCGACACTCGGCAACCTCGTCGGTCTCATCGCGAGCCTCTCGGACGAGGCACCCAGCCTCGAGCTGGGCGAGGTGGCGCCGGTCACGGCGATGTCGCCCGACCTGGAGCTGGCGATCGAGGAGCTCGATCTCTCGGAGCGCCCGCGCAACTGCCTCAAGCGGGCGCGGGTGGACACCATCGGCCAGCTCGTGCAGAAGACCGAGGACGACCTGCTCGCGATCACGAACTTCGGCTCCAAGTCACTGGACGAGGTGCTCCAGAAGCTCGACGAGCGGGGCCTGTCCTTGCGGGTCAAGGAGTAGGCGATGCCCGCACCGCCCAAGGGTCCGCGTTTCGGCGGTAGCCCGGCCCATCACCGTCACATGATGGCGAACCTCGCCGCGAACCTGTTCGAGGCCGAGGCGATCGTCACCACGGTCGCGAAGGCCAAGACGCTGCGTCCCTACGCCGAACGGCTCATCACCAAGGCGAAGAAGGGCGGTCTGCACCATCAGCGTCAGGTCGTCGCCACGCTCCACGATGTCGACGCCACCTACCGGCTCTTCCACGAGATCGGGCCTCGCTACGCGGACCGCAACGGCGGCTACCTGCGCATCCTCAAGCTGGGGAACCGACCGGGCGACCGCGCTCCGATGGCGCGCATCGAGCTCGTCTAGCTCCCATCCGGTCCCATGACCTTGTTCGAGTCGGCCGAGGATCCGCCCCGTTGCCGCCTCGTGCTCGCCTACGACGGGACGAACTTTCGCGGGTTCGCCAACCAGCGCGACGTACGGACCGTCGCAGGGGTCCTCGGGCGCGCGCTCGAGCGGGTGATGCGCCACCCCGTTCCCCTCACCTGCGCCGGCCGTACCGATGCGGGCGTGCACGCCTGGGGCCAGGTCGTCAGCTTCGACGCCGATCCGGGTCTCGACCCGTGGCAGCTCCAGGGATCACTGAACGGCATGCTCGCGCCCGAGATCATCGTTCGTGATGCCGAGATCGTCGACGCCTCCTTCGATGCGCGCCGTTCCGCGAGCTGGCGCTCGTACCGGTACACGATCGTGAACCGACCGCAACCCGACCCGTTCCTCGCTCGCTACGCGTGGTGGGTCCCGGATCCGCTCGACCGGTCACGGCTGCGGCTCGCCTCGGATCCCTTCGCCGGTGAGCACGACTTCGCGGCGTTCTGTCGCAAGGGCCCGGCGGGTTCGACGACGATCCGGCGCGTGCTCGAGTCGCGCTGGTGTGAGCTCGGCGACGGGGTGTGGCGATACGAGATCCGAGCGCAGGCGTTCTGCTGGCAGATGGTGCGCTCGATCGTGGGCACCCTGGTCGACGCCGGGCGCGGGCGGCGAGCCCCGGGCGAGATGCTCGCGATCCTGCGCACGCGCGATCGCGGTGCCGCGGCGCCGATCGCGCCTCCCCACGGCTTGTGTCTCTGGTCCGTCGGCTATGACACCGACCGGGCCGACGAGACGCCGGCCTAGGAACGACGGCTAGCTCGACGAACCTGATTCACCGCTGGACACGACGGTGACCGACACCGCGCCGCTGTCATCGTCGGAGCTGCCCCCACCGCCGACGACGGTCACCTTCCAGTCGTCGCGCGCGGCGGTGAACCCGGTGATCGCGCCGTCACCGGCGCTGAACGAGTCGGAGTCATCCACGGTGAAGCCTGCGGCGCGCAACGTCTGCTTGTAGTCCTTGGCGGCATTGGAGATCGAGCCGTCGAACGTGTAGCTGAGGTTGTAGCCCTGGTCGCCGCTGATCTTGGTCGAGATCGCGGAGATGAGATTGCCGTCGGGGAGGGGGACGTCGGCGGTGGGGAAGCCTTTCGGGATCTTGGCCGAGTCGCCCAGGCTGACCGAGCCCTTGCCGTCCTTGCACTCGGTGCTGGCTTGCTCATCATCGACATCTACCTTGCAGCCGGTGGCCTTCTCGACCGCGCTCTCGACCGAGCTGCATCCCGCGAACGCGAACGCGAACGTGGCCGCGGCCAGTACAACCAACATGGTGGTGTGAAGACGTCGCATGCGCCTTGGATCGGCGGCGCCGGGCTGCGCCTTGAGGGTCGCTACCCTGAGTGCTGCGATGTCCCGCGAATCCGACGACACGGCAACACGCTACCGGGAGCTGTGGGCCGAAGAGCTCGCCGGCGCGACGTTGTACCGAGCGCTGGCCGAACGGACCAAGGATCCCGGCCGCAAGGACGTGTTCACCTCCCTGGCCGAAGCCGAGGCGCGCCACGCCGATCACTGGCTCGCGAAGCTGGCCGAGCTGAGCGACGGAGACCCGAAGCCTCCCCGTCTGCCGTTTCGGACACGGACGCTCGTCTGGCTGACCCGCTGGCTCGGCCCCGACGCCGTGCTGTCAATGGTGCAGCGGGGAGAGTCGGCTGCCGCGGCCAAGTACGGCAACGTCGCCGACGCGCCGGAGGCCATGGCCGAACAGGAGGCCGCTCACGTTCGGGTCGTGGCGGCGCTGCGCGGAGGTGATTCGGCCGGTGGCCGCATCGCCGCGTCCGAAGGACGCCACCGCGCCGGCGCGGGCGGTGCGCTGCGGGCCGCGGTGTTCGGAGTCAACGACGGATTGGTGTCGAACCTCTCGCTGGTCATGGGTGTCGCCGGGGGAACATCGGACCGCGGCTTCGTCGTGCTCGCCGGTGTCGCCGGGCTCGTCGCGGGCGCGTTCTCGATGGCGGCGGGCGAATGGGTGTCGGTGCGTTCCCAGCGCGAGCTGTACGAGAACGAGCTGCGCATCGAGCGAGCCGAGCTGGCCGAGTACCCGGCTGAAGAGGCTGAGGAGCTCGAGCTGATCTACCGGGCCAAGGGGATCGATGCCGACGAGGCTCGCTCGATCGTCGAGCGGATCATGCGCAGCCCCGATGTCGCGCTCGACACGATGGCGCGCGAAGAGCTCGGTATCGACCCAGGCTCGCTCGGCTCGCCCTGGGTTGCGGCGGTCTTCTCGTTCGCGGCCTTCGCGATCGGCGCGGTACTGCCGCTCATCCCGTTCGTGCTCCTCAGCGGGACCGCCGCGATCGGTACGGCCGCGGCGGTCTCGGCGATCGCGCTCATGTTGGTCGGCGCGGCCATCTCGGTGTTCACCGGGCGCCCGCCGCTTCGTTCGGGCGTGCGCATGGTTGCCATCGGGGCCCTTGCGGCCGGCGCGACGTTCGGGATCGGCACGCTCGTCGGCGCCGGGAGCGGCTGAGCGCGCCGCGTCGCCGACATCGGCCGGCCTCGGGCCGAGCTACAACTCCTTGAGCCGGAGCTGGTCCTTCGGGTCGTAGATGCAGACGACATCGGCGAAGTAGCCGAGCCGGTTCGCGGTCTCGAGCATCTCCTGTCCGGCACCGCCGGTCGGAAGGTGCGACGTCAACACGATGTAGGGCGGATGGTCTTCGAGACCGGCGATGAGCGCCCCGTTGGCCACGGCCTTCTTGAGCGTGTCGGTGCGAAGCAGGCCTGGTCGGGTGCCCTGGATGCTGCCCTTGTACTCGAACCACACCTTCGTTCCGCCGGGGCTGCGAGCGATCTGGTCGACCTCGACGCCGATGCCCGGGACCTTCCGGCTGCCCTCGAGGGTGTAGCCGTACCCGCCCAGCAGGGAGTCGCACTGCTGGGCGAATTGCCGACCCTGCGCGACCGACGAGGACTGGAACGAGCTCACCGGCGGTCGAGATCGCGCTCGGTCCAGAAACCGGGCAGTGGTGTCTGGACGCCACTGGCGTAGGCGGCCAGCCGCGCGAAGCCCTCGTCGGAGCGCATCGCGATGGCATCGAAGAACCCCTCGGTGCCCGCGGCTCGAAGCGCCGTGTCTGCTTCGCTGCCCGGCCAGGGTAGGTGGGAGGTGAGGAACACGAGCCGCTCGACCTCGTGGCCCGGCCGCGTGAGCACGTAGGCCCGGCCGAGCGACTGCCACACGGCGTCGGTGCGTTGGAAACCGTTTCGCGTCCCGGTGAACGCGCCGGAGACGTCGAAGTGCCAGGGGCGTTCGTCGGCATCGAGTGCTACGTAGCTGATCGTCGCGCCGGTGCCGCGCACGCGCTTGTTCTTGTGCACGATTCGAAAGCCGGCCTCTTCGAGCATCTGGGCGGCCAGGGCGTGCGCGGCCTTGCCTTCGTGGGTCGATCGGGTCTGGAAGTCTTCGTCTTCGTCTTCGTCTTCGTCTTCGGCGCCAGACGCCCGGGGCTCGAGGGCTTGTGGTCGCGGCTGGGCCGGCTCCTGTTCGACGCGCGCGCGTGCCAGGTCGACGTATTCGGGATCGAGGTCGTAGCCGACGTAGCGGCGGTCGTGTCGCGCCGCCGCCACGAGCGTCGAGCCGGAGCCCATGAAGGGATCGAGCACGAGGTCGTTTCGGTAGGTGTAGAGCCAGATCAGCCGTTCCGGCAGCTCGACCGGGAACGGAGCCGGATGGTGGACCCGTTTCGCGCGCTCGGGCTCGATGTCCCACACGTCCAGCGTGGCGGCCATGAACGCGTCCGCGTCGATGTCGGTCTCAGCCGGCAGCCCCTGTTCGCGCCGAACCTTGGCGGGCTTGGCCCGGTCGAACCGGCCCTTGCTCGCGATGACGACGCGTTCGGACACGTCGCGCAGCACGGGGTTCGCCGGCGTGCGGTACGAGCCCCACGCGCAGTTGCCCGCGGCGCCGACGTCGCCGATGCCCTTGCGCCACACCACCTCGCCGCGCAGCAGCATCCCGAGGTCGTCCTGGAGGATCCTGATCACGTCGGCCGAGAGGCTCCGGTAGGGCTTGCGGCCGAGGTTGGCGACGTTGACCGCGATCCGACCGCCGGGCTCCAGCTTGCGCTCGCATTCGGCGAAGACGTCACGCAGCAGGTCGAGGTACTCGACGTAGGAGCTGGGGATGCCGTCGCGTTCGAGCTCCTCCTCGTACTGCTTGCCCGCGAAGTACGGCGGTGAGGTGACGACCAACGCGACCGAGCCCGGCGCGACTGCGTCCATCGAGCGCGCGTCGCCCTTCTGGAACGGCTCGTCGACCGGCAACGGCGGCGGCACCGCGTCGTCATCGGAGAGCTCGGGTGCCACGAAACGTTCGTAGAAGGCGCTCGCGTCGTGGTTCTCGCGCCGTCCGACACCGAAGTTCGACGTCTTCGTCGGCTTGCGTCGTCCCGCCACCCTGGCCCTCCCGCGTGCTCGCATGATCCGTTCGCGAGCTTCGGTCGTGATCCTATGGGCCGGCACGGACACTCATGGCCCGCCGGGCCCGCCGCTCACTCCTCGTCGACGTAGATGAAGGAGTAGCCCTCGTCGCGGAACTTGATGCCGGCTTCGCGCAGATTGACGTCCCAGTCACCACGCACCGACGGGTCGTTCTCCTCCATGCCGTGGTCGGCGACGAGGAAGAACGCGGCGTCGTCCCACACGCCGGCCCGTTCGACCGCGGCGAGGATCTCACCGAGACGAGCGTCGCTGTCGCGCACCGAGGCCGCCGCGATCTCCGAGTACGGGCCGCCTTCGTGCATGGCCGAGTCGGTGAGGGTGAAGTTGGCGAACAAGAACCGCGGCAACGGATACGGCTCGTCCCGGTAGCTCCCACCGAGGATCCCGACGGCTTGGTCGACTCCCATGTGGTCGACGATCGACGACCACGAGTAGTCCTTCGACGGCCGCACGAACCGCTCCGTCGTGTGCGGCAGCCCGTCGGGCGATGACGGAATCGGCGGCACCTCGCCGCGTCGGAAGAACTCGAACGTGGAGTAGTCCGCGCCGATGTCACACGGCTCGTTGACCGCGGCGGTGAACGCGGCGGGGAAGCTGCGATGGATCGCGTCGTGCAGGGACTCCACGCCCGGTGTCACGTGTTGCATCGCGGTCGGCCAGGTCGCCGAGGAGTTCGTGATGATCTGCTCGCCGCGGGACCGGTCGAACCAGGCGTTGTGCAGGATGCCGTGGTGGCCGGGCAGCCGCGCGGTCATGATCGACGTGTGGTTGGCGAGCGTGACGGTCGGCAGACCCGACATGGCACCGTGGCCGAACGCGGTACCCATCTCGATGAGCCGGGCCACGTTGGGCGCCTCGCCCCGAGCGGCCATGTCGTACAACACGTTCGAGTTCGTGCCGTCGAACAGGCAGCCGACCACGATGCTCGGCGGTTCGGCGCCGGGTTCGAGCACATCGCGGCGAACCTCGCCGTCCTGGCCTTCCAGGTAGATCTCGCCACGATCGTTGCGTCCGACCGGCTGACAACCCAACAGTGCCGCGACGGTCGGCGCGACGTCGACGACCCGGGCCGATCGCGCGACCACCCCCTCGGCCCGCACCCCCTGGCCGGCGATGATCCACGGCGCCCGGGCCTGCACGAGGCCGATCGAGCCGTGCTCGCCGCGGTGGCCACCCTGGTCTTCCCAGTTGTGCGCGGCGGAGTGGATCACGCACAGGTCGGGCGCGGCCGGCGAGTCGAAGAGCTGCGCGGTGTGATCGAACGCGAACGGGTACGAGTTCGCGGTGCGGGTCGGATAGCGGTTGGCCTGCTCGTTCACCAGGGGGCTGAACCGGTCGGTCGCGACCGAGCCGAGCGGGTTGGCACCTTCGACCGCGGTCGTCTCGTAGCCGTCCGGGCCCGGACCGGTGCGGCGGAACCGCACGGCCCCGTCATGGGCGAGGGCCTCGTAGCCGCCGTCCCGTCGGCGCAGCACCATGTCGACGATGGGGTCCAGATCAGCACCGAGGAGCACCTCGAGCGCGGCATCGGCCGGGGCGGTATCGGTCATGATGCGAGCCTACCGGCGGCTCTGCTGGGTGCCTGAGGGGGTCCCGGAGGCCCCCGAAGTGCTCGCCGCTCGGGGCGCTCAGGCGTCCGGACCGCCGGCCGCGCTCGTCTGGCCTGGCCCGTCCGGCCAGGCCCGGATTGCCGGCCAACCCTGGCTGACGTAGAATCACCTGTTGCCCTGCGAGTCGGGGTAACCCCCTCGGGCCATTGGGCCGAGGGGCGGATCGTGATCTCGTAGGACCATCTCGAAGGACCATGCAGACCTTCACGCCGAAAGCATCCGACATTCAGCGCGTCTGGCACGTCATCGACGCCGAGGGCGCGACGCTCGGCCGTATGGCCAGTGAGATCGCGACGCTGCTGCGCGGGAAGCACAAGCCGACGTGGGCGCCCCAGGTCGACGTGGGGGACCACGTGGTCGTCGTCAACGCCTCCAAGATGGACGTCTCGGCTCGCAAGGCCATGGCCAAGCAGTACTACCGCCACTCCGGCTACCCGGGCGGGCTCACCCAGGAGTCCCTCGAGCGGATGTTGGAGCGCCACCCCGAGCGAGTGGTCCATCTCGCGGTGAAGGGGATGCTGCCGAAGGGTCGCCTCGGTCGGTCCATGCTCAAGAAGATGCGCACCTACTCGGGTCCGACCCACCCGCACTCCGCGCAACGGCCCGAGCCGTACGCGCTCGACAAGCGCGCGCGGCGCTAACCGGTCACCCCTCAGTCCCGAAAGGTCTCGCGTTGCCCAAGCCCCTGGTACAGAGCACCGGACGTCGCAAGGAGGCGGTCGCACGCGTGCGGCTGCGTCCCGGCACCGGCAAGATCACCGTCAACGGGCGCGAGTTCGAGCACTACTTCCCCACGCCCGTGCAACGGGTCGTGGCCACCGAGCCGCTGCGGGTCACCGAGACCGTCGAGGTCTACGACGTCGACGCGACGGTCCACGGCGGCGGTGTGAACGGCCAGGCCGGCGCGCTCAGGCTGGGCATCGCCCGGGCCCTGCTTGCCCTCGACGCCGAGGCCCGCCCGACGCTCAAGAAGGCCGGTCTCCTCACGCGTGACTCTCGCCGTGTGGAGCGCAAGAAGTACGGCCTCCACAAGGCGCGCAAGGCGCCGCAGTACTCCAAGCGGTAGCAGCCCGGTGCGTTTCGGCACCGACGGGATCCGCGGCGTCGCGAACGTCGATATCACTCCCGAGCTCGTGGTCGCGCTCGGTCGCGCCGCGGCGCGGGTCCTCGACGGCCCGTTCGTGATCGGTCGAGACACCCGCCGATCGGGCCCCATGCTCGAAGCCGCGCTCGTGGCCGGACTCACCGCCGGGGGCGCCGCGGTCGCCACGATGGGCGTGGTGCCCACCCCGGCCGTCGCGTTCGCAACCGCGGCGGGCTCCGGGGCGGTCATCTCGGCCAGCCACAACCCGTTCGCCGACAACGGCATCAAGCTCTTCGCCGCCGGGGGCCGCAAGCTCGCCGACGACGTGGAGGCCGCGCTCGAAGCCGAGCTGATCCGCGTGCTCGATGGATCGCCCGACGCCTCGCACGACGGCGAACCAGGCGGCGAATCGGGTGCCGCGGTGGGCACGGTGACGCCGGCCGCCGATCTCGTCGACGGCTACGTCGACCATCTCGTCGGCGCACTCGACGGTCGCACCCTGGACGGCGTGTCGGTCGTCGTGGACTGCGGTCACGGCGCGGCGTCGCGGGTCGCGCCCCGGGCGCTGCGGGCCGCCGGCGCGACGGTCACGGCGCTGCACATCACCCCCGACGGGACCAACATCAACGCCGGGTGCGGCTCGACCGACCCGAGTGGGCTGCAGCGCGAGGTCGTGGCGCGCGGCGCGGCAGCCGGTCTCGCGTTCGACGGTGACGCGGATCGGGTGATCGCGGTCGACGAGCGCGGCGCGTTGGTGGATGGCGACCAGATCCTGGCGGTGTGTGCCCGCGATCTCGCGACGCGCGGCGCGTTGGCCCACCGCACCATCGCGGTGACGGTGATGTCGAACCTCGGGCTGCGACGCGCCCTCGCCGCAGAACAGATCGACATCGTGGTGACACCGGTCGGTGACCGCCACGTACGCGAGGCAATGGACCGTGACGGGCTCGTGCTGGGTGGCGAGCAGTCGGGCCACGTGATCTTCGCCGAGCACGCCATGACCGGAGACGGGACGCTGACCGGGATGCTCCTGCTCGACGTGATGCACCGGGCCGGTGTCCCACTCTCCGAGCTGGCGGCGATGGTGACGCGCCTGCCCCAGGAGCTGGCCAACGTCGCGGTGGCCGACCGGGACGGCCTCGAGCGCGCGGCCGACTTCTGGGCCGAGGTGCGCGCGGTGAAGGCGGAGCTGGGCGACGGCGGACGAGTCCTCGTCCGACCATCCGGCACCGAGCCCGTCGTGCGGATCATGGTCGAAGCCCCCACCGACGAGACCGCCAGAGCCCTCGTCGACCGCCTCGCCGCCAGCCTCATCACCCACCTCGGGGCGCCCACGGACGCCTGACCCCCATCCGTTCGCGGCAGGGTGAGCACCGCGTGGCGAGCATTCCTTGCGGAGAGCGGGGTCGGGGCAGGCATTGGTCCCTACGATCGGCTTGACCGTGACGGTCGATCCGGTCGGCAACCCAGCCCGGTCACTGGGTCGCGGTGGTCGAACCGGCGGCGGCCAGCTCGAGCAGGCCTTCCCACTGCTCGGCGCTGAGCTCTCCGCTGGACCGAGCGAGCACGTTGGCTTCGCCGTCGACCACGACGACAAAGGGGTACCCGGAAAGCCCGTAGGCGCGGGCGATGGCGCTGTCGGACGAGTCCCGCAGCACCTGCTCGGGCCAGCCGACGTCTTCGTACCATGACGACGGCGGGTAGTTCGGTGCGCCCTCATCGACGCCGGTGTTGATCGCGATGATGTCCACGCCCGCCGGGACCTCGTGGGTATCCAACCACTCGGTCAGGCGCGGGAGCTCGGCCTGGCAGTGCGGGCACCAGTGGGCGAAGAACACGATGACCTTCGAGTTGCCGTCGCCGAAGTCGACCGTGACCGGCGTGTCGTCGAACTCGGCGGCTTCGATCCCCGGCGCGGGCGTCCCGACCGCGGGGTCGTCCTCGGTGCTCGTGAACTCGGGCAGGTCCGCGCCCAGGAGCTCCACCGATGACACCTGCGCAACGCCGTCGCCGGAGGTGTCGCCCGACGAACCCGCGATGCTGGCGATGATCAACGCGACCAGCACGACCACGACGAGCCCACCGCCGATCCACCACACGCGTGACGACGTGGCCGTCTTCTTGGACGTCAGAGCGGACTTGGGCCGGCGACTCTTGTTGTGGCCGGGTCGGCTGTTCATCGCAGCACCTCACTGGTGGGGGGGCCGACGAGCTCGTCGACGTCATCACCGTTGTCGGGTTGGGAGTCGAGGCGGAGTGACAGCGTCGCCAGTCCGATGACCGCGAGAAAGCCGCAGCCGGCCATGAACGGGATCGACATGAACCCCAAGGTGTCCACCCACTGGAACGTGCACGGCGCGACGGTGTCGCACGACGATCCCTGTTCGGGGAACATCTGCAGCTGGTAGTGGTAGATGGAGACCCCGAGGCCCGCTACGGCCAGCGGCAGCGCGTACAGACCGCCCCGGTCGTCGCGACGCAGCAGCGCTACTCCGAGCACCACGGTGAGCGGATACATGCAGATGCGCTGGTACCAGCAGAGCTCACACGGCGTGTAGTGGGCGATTTCGGAGTAGTACAGGCTTCCGGCGGTGGCGAGCACCGCGACGACGAAGGCAAGTGGGAGCAGCAGCGGCCGCAGCTCCACCGCTCGTTGGCCGATCCTGCTCACGACACTTCCGACAAGCGCCAACCCGCCGAGCGCGAGGGCACCGACGGCCAGGAGGCCGAAGAAGACCGAGAGCTGATCAGTGCTCATTCGCCCCATGATGCCGCGGACCGTCGATTCCGGGTACGCGTCCCGGGCAATACGGACCCTGTCAGTCTCGTGCCGTCATTGTCCTCTGTCGTCGCCGATGGCGGCGCGGGTGACACCGTCGGCACTCGCGCGGGCGTGGTGAGTGCTCGGGTTGCCGGGAACGATCGAAGACTCTCTCGGTGCCTCACCGCTTGCGGGCGGGGGTGCGGG
>DASRPD010000109.1:0-2193 GCA_035646535.1 Acidimicrobiia bacterium | reverse complement strand
GGGTGGCTTAAGGTGGAGCACAGTGGAGTAAAGGGGTGTGCCACAGCCTTCGGGGGAGGCGGCGGCACCAACGCGAGGGGTTGTTCGGATGTTCCTGGGAGAAGCACAGCACTCCCTGGACACGAAGGGGCGGGTGATCCTGCCTTCGGAGTTCCGGGACCAGCTCGCTGACGGTGCGGTCGTCGCCAAGGGCCTCGACGGGTGTTTGTGGGTGTACCCGCGAGAGGACTTCGAGAAGATGGCAACCGAGCTGTACGAGAAGGCCAAGCGAGGCAACCGGGAACGGCACGCCGCGCGGGCGTTGTTCGGCGGTGCCAAGGAAGTCGTGCCCGACAAGCAGGGCCGAGTGCCGATCCCTCAGGCGCTGCGGGAGTACGCGTCGCTCGATCGTGACGTCTTCATCGTCGGGCAGTTCACCCACCTCGAGATCTGGGACGCGCCGCGCTGGCGCGAGCAGATGGACCAAGGCGCCGCCGCGATCCGCGCCGGCGAAGGACTCGACGACTTCATGTAGGAGGCGCGCCCGAAACGGACACACACCAACGCAGGCCTCGGGCCTGCCACCAGCCCCCCGGCCGTCGCGGTTGAAGGCCCCTACTCCGCCCGCTTTTGACCGAGCCGATCCGGGGAGAAATCCGGATGGCATCGACCGACCGGGGGGCTGGTGGCGGACTCGGGTCCGGGTGAGGAGGAACTGCCGTCGACGGAGGGACAGGAAGGTGTTCGAGCACCGGCCGGTGATGGGCAGGGAAGTGCTCGATCTCCTCGCCCCGGGTCGGCCCGGCTGGGTCGTGGACTGCACCGTCGGTGGGGGTGGCCACAGCGGTCGCATCCTCGACGCGTTTCCGAGGTTGTCGGTGCTGGGCATCGACCGGGACCGAGTGGCGGTCGCGGCTGCACACGAAGCGCTCGCCGGGTTCGGCGAGCGGGTGCGAGTGGTCCACGGGGGCTTCGAGCACCTGAACGAGATCGTAGAAGCGAACGGACTGGACGGGGGAGAGATCGTGGCATTGCTGTTTGACCTGGGTGTCAGTAGTCCGCAACTCGATGTCGGCGAGCGCGGCTTTTCGTACTGGTCCGATGCGCCGCTGGACATGCGCATGGACAACTCGCAGGAGCTCACTGCCGACCGGGTGGTGAACACCTACTCCGAGGATGCCTTGGGTGACATCATCGTCGCGAACGGCGAATGGCGGTGGGGTCGACGGATCGCCGGCGCCATCGTCGCGGCGCGGCCGCTGCGCACGACGGGCGACCTCGTGGACGCGATCAAGCGGGCGATTCCCGCGCCGGCTCGGCGCAAGGGTGGCCACCCGGCACGCCGAACGTTCCAGGCGATCCGCATCGAGGTGAACCGCGAGCTCGAACACCTCGAGACGGCCTTGGACGAGTCGGTCCATCTCCTCGAGCCCGAGGGCCGCACGCTCGTGATCGCGTACCACTCCGGCGAGGATCGCATCGTCAAGCAGCGCTTCGGCTCGTGGGCCGGGACCAGTCCTGCCGAGCCGTACGTGCCGTCGCACCTGCCTCGACCCGAGCCCCCCGAGCCGCTCGTACGTCTTCTGACCCGCAAGCCGATGCGGCCGAGCGAGGCAGAGGTCGCGGCGAACCCGCGGGCCGCGAGCGCCCGCCTGCGCGCGGTGGAACGAGTTTCGTGAATAGCGCCGACCTCGCGGCTCGTGTGGCCGAGCCGCTCCGTGCACGGCCACGCCCGGCCGGTCGCCACCTCCGGGTGGTCGACGACGCGGCGCGCCGCCGGACCCGCCGCGTGCGACTCGCGCTGTGGGCGTTCGGTCTCGTCACCGCCGTCAGCGTGTTCGCCGTGGTCACCTTTCACGTCGCACTGGCTCAGAGCGAGTTCGAGCTCAACCACCTCTCGCAACGCACGGCCGTGGTGCAGGAGGACTACGAACGAGCCCGCCTGGCCGTGGCCGAGCTGAGCTCGCCCGATCGGATCGTGGCGGGCGCCGAGGCGCTGGGCATGGTCCCGGCCCCCGACGTGCGCGTGGTGAGCGTTCCTGCCGGTGTGCTCGTGAGACCCGACGAGACGGGCGGCACGAACGCCACGGGAAGCGACCCGAGTCGACCTGCCGACGATTGGGGAAAGGTGAAGCCGCACCTTGGCGCGCAGCGGTGAACGTCAATCGACCCAACGCGAGGCGCCGTCGCCTCGGACCCGGAACGCATCCCGAG
>DASRPD010000108.1:0-10185 GCA_035646535.1 Acidimicrobiia bacterium | reverse complement strand
TGTCTCCAGATGTTCATGGATCTATCGTCGCACCTACCCCGCCGGAACGGGGTACGCGGGCTCGAAGCCCAGCGCGGCCACCAGGGAGGCGCCGTCGGTGCCGACCATCTCGACCGCACGGGGCAGGTCCTCGATGGCCTCACCACCGAGGACCTGCCCCGTGCGGTCGAGATGGTCGGCACCGACGGCGCCTCCCTGGTGGCCGCGCTGGGCTTCGAGCCCGCGTACCCCGTTCCGGCGGGGTAGGTGCGACGATAGATCCATGAACATCTGGAGACACTCCCGGAGTCGGCAGTGATCGGTGCCCTGCCGGTCGTCGCGGTGGTGGGCCGACCCAATGTCGGCAAATCCACGCTCGTAAACCGATTCGTTGGCCGGCGGGACGCCATCGTGCAGGAGGATCCCGGCGTCACCCGCGATCGCAGGGAGGTCGAGGTCGACTGGCAGGGACGCGACTTCGTCGTCGTGGACACCGGGGGTTGGCTCGCCGAGGGCGCGCCCATCGACGCGAAGGTGGCCAAGCAGGCCGAGCGGGCGATCGCCGATGCCGACCTCGTGCTGCTCATCGGCGACGTCACCGTCGGTGACCCCGACGAGGACGACCGGATGGCCGCCCTGCTCCAACGCAGCGCCAAGCCGACGCTGGTGGTGGTCAACAAGGTTGATGACACCCGCCGCGAAGCCGACGTGTGGCCGTTCGCCGCGCTGGGCCTCGGTGAGCCGATCGCGGTGTCGGCGCTGCACGGTCGGGCCAGCGGTGACCTCCTGGACGAGATCATCGAACGCCTGCCCGAACCCGAGACCGTGGCCGCGCCCGCCGACGATGACGACGAACCCGGGATCTTCTCCGTCGCCATCGTCGGACGACCCAACGTCGGCAAGTCCACCCTGTTCAACCGGATGGTCGGTGACGACCGCTCGGTCGTCCACGATGAGCCCGGCACCACCCGTGACGCCATCGACACGATCGTCGACACCCCCGACGGGCCGTTGCGTTTCGTCGACACCGCGGGCATGCGCCGCCGAAGTCGGATCGACGAGCCCACCGAGTACTTCTCCATGGTCCGTGCGCTGCAGGCCGTCGACCGGGCCGACGCGGCCCTGTTCGTCATCGACGCCACCGAGGGCGTCGCGCACCAGGACCAGCGACTCGCCGAACGCATCGACGTGGCCGGGACGGTGGTGGTGGTCGTGTTGAACAAGTGGGACCTCGTCCCGTCGGGACAACGCGAACAGGTGCGGATCGACGTCGCCGACCGGCTCGGGTTCCTCGCCTACGCACCCGTGCTCGAGGTCTCCGCTCTCACCGGGCTCAAGGCCCAGCGCCTCCTGCCCGCCCTGCGTGATGCCGAGGCGGCCTATCACCGGCGGGTTCCCACCGCCGCGCTCAACAAGGTGCTGCGCAACGCCCAGGCCGCCCACCAGCCGCCGATCCAACGCAAGCACCGCCCGCGTGTGCTGTACGCGACCCAGGGCGCGGCCAGTCCGCCGACGTTCACGCTGTTCACCACCCGGGAGATGCCCGCCCCGTACCTGCGCTACCTGGAGCGGTGCATCCGGGAGGCCTTCGCGCTCGGACCGACGCCGATCAAGATGCGTGTCCGACCTCGGGGCAGTGGTCCCACCAAGCGGCGCGCCTAGCCTCGCGGGCCGTGAGCGAAGCCGTCGGCGACCACATCGAACGGGCGTTGCGGGGCAACCTGGACGCGGGGGGCGACAAGCTCGCGGCCCAGAACAAGCGGTTCGTGCGCGACCGGATGACCCGACTGCTCGACGCCGAGTCGTTCGCCGAAGACGGCCTGTTGGCCAACGCCCTCGCCGGGGACCTTCCCGCCGACGGCGTCGTCACCGGCGTCGGTCGCATCGATGGCCGCCCGGTGTGTGTGATGGCCAACGACCCGACGGTCAAGGCCGGTTCCTGGGGGGCGCGTACCGTCGAGAAGATGGTGCGCCTCACCGAGACCGCGCTGCGGATCGAGGCACCTGTCGTGTATCTGGTCGATTCGGCCGGGGCCCGTATCACCGACCAGGTCGAGCTGTTCCCCGGCCGGCGTGGCGCGGGGCGGATCTTCGCCAACCAGGTCCGCCTCTCGGGCAAGGTGCCGCAGGTGTGCTGCCTGTTCGGGCCATCGGCCGCCGGTGGCGCCTACATTCCCGCCTTCTGCGACGTCGTGTTCATGGTCGAGTCCAACGCCTCGATGTACCTGGGCTCGCCCCGCATGGCCGAATCCGTGATCGGTGAGCACGCCACCCTCGACGAGATGGGCGGCGCCCGCATGCACGCGACCGTCAGCGGCTGTGGCGACAACCTCGTCGCGTCCGACGACGATGCCGTCGACGCCGCGCGGCGCTACCTCTCCTACCTGCCGTCGAGCTGGCGGGAACCGCCACCGGCGATCACCGCGAGCGGAGCCGACCGGAACGCGAGAGACATCGCCGCGATCATTCCCGCGGAAGATCGGCGCGCCTACGACATGCACCACGTCGTCGACGCGCTCGTGGACGACGGTTCGTTCTTCGAGCTGAAGCCGCTGTTCGCCCGGGAGCTCATCATCGGATTCGCCCGCCTCGACGGCGAAGCCGTCGGGATCGTGGCCAACAACCCGAAACACCTGGGCGGGGTCCTGTTCGGCGACTCGGCGGACAAGGCCGCTCGGTTCATCTGGGACTGCGACGCGTTCAACGTGCCGCTGGTGTTCCTCGCGGATGTTCCCGGGTTCATGATCGGCACCCAGGTCGAGCGTGAAGGCATCATCCGCCACGGCGCCAAGATGATCACCGCGGTCGCGGACGCCACCGTTGCCAAGGTGTCGGTCATCGTGCGCAAGGCCTACGGCGCCGGGCTGTACGCGATGTGCGGTCCCGCGTTCGATCCCGACGCGTGCATCGCGCTGCCCACCGCGCAGATCGCGGTGATGGGCCCCGACCCCGCGGTCAACGCGGTGTTCTACAACCGGATCCAAGCGATCGAGGACTCCGACGAACGGGCCGCGTTCGTGGCCGAGCGCCGAGCCGAGTACGAGACCGACGTCGATCTCGTGCATCTCGCGGCCGAGCTGGTGGTTGATGCTGTCGTAGAGCCGGAGGAGTTGCGTGCCGAGCTCGTGAAGCGCTTGGCGCTGGCACGTGACCGGCGGCGGGATGACCCCGACAAGCGCCACGGCGTTCCACCGGTCTGAGCTCGCGCCGGGCGGCCCGGCGCACGGAAACGTCGTACGGCTCTCGTGACGGGAGGTGACCGTTTCCGGTCCCCGCCTGTCGCGAGAAGCCGGTGCGGGCCCGGGTGCGACAATGGCGCCCATGCCGTGGTGCACCGAGTGCGACCGGTTCCTGTCTCCGCCGTCGGTGGCTGCCGACGGAACCTGCCCGACCTGTGGCCGACCCGTCGACCCGGGCAAGGCGTTCGTCGCGACCGACGAGCTCATCGGAAGCGTCGCCGATCCGGAGACCCACGAGGAATCCCCGCCGATCCCCTGGCACCTGAAGGCGCTCGCCGCGGCGGTCGCGCTCTACCTGGGCTTTCGGGCCTGGCAGGGGGTCGAGTGGGTGGCCCGGCACCTGTCGGGCTGACGGGCTAGCTGGCCTCCTGGGCTGAAGGGGTGTCGGGCCGCGCCGCCCACACGGCTACGACGGTGCGGCCCGGTAGATCGCCCCGTCGGGGTACGCCGCGACCGGCTTGAGCGGCACGACCTGCCGGAGGTCTTCGGTGGTCGCGAGCAGACCGCCGGTCTGGTAGAGGCCGCCGAGCATCACGAGGTAGGTGTTGGGCTGCTCGAGTAGGCGCTTGGTCTCGGCGAGATCCGCGCGGTAGCGGTCGTTGCGCAGATCGGCCTCGGGGACGAACTTGACCGGGACGATGATCGACGACCGGTCGGCGCGCAGCCACACCTGCTCGGGGACGTTCGTCACGATCACCGCATCCTCGGGGAGGTCGCGTACCGCCTCGATGGTGGGGGAGGGGCGAGACAGGCCGGAGATCGCGCCGTCGCGCACGAGTCGCACCGCGTCGCCCGCGAACGGGAGCGTCACGACGATGCAGGCGCCCAGTACGATCACGGCAGCGACACCGACGTGGGCCCGACGAAGGAAGCGGTAGACGATCACGGCGAGGAGGACGTACGCGATGGCGCGCAGCGGCGCGATGAAGCGCACGTCGAACGAGATTGCAGCGTTGACGACGAGGTGCGAACCGACGAGTGCGAGGATCGAGATCACCGCGAAGACGCCCAGTACGCGGAGCAACGGATCTCGCAGCGGTTCGTCGGGTGGCACGGGCGCCAGGAAGTCGGGCGGGTCGTGGCGCATGAGCAGCACCGCCATCCCGGCCACGGCAACGATGACCACCACCAGGATGACGATGGCAAGTCCGTCCGCGACGTTCGTGGGGACGAGCCAGTGGGCGACGTTCTCGAGCCCGGAGCGCAGGCGCATCGTGGCGAGCGAGTGGTACCGGGGTGGTGTGGATGCCTTGCCGCGCCCGACGACGAGCGCCATCGACGCGAGCCACACGAGCGTGGGTCCGAGTCCGAGAACGCCGAGCACCACGACCTGGCGAAGCCGTTCGCGGAGGGGGTGGGATCGGTCGAACGCGACGAGCAGCACCGCCGTCCCGAGCAGCGCGATACCGAGGAACCGCAAGAGGATCGCGGCTCCGATCCCGAGGCCCGTGAGCACGAGGAAGCTCCGGGAGCCGGTGCGGAGCAGTGCCGCGAGGGCGAGCAGCGTCGCGAGCGCGACGGCGAGGAACGGCACCTCCGACAGCGCGAACGCGCTGAGCAGTAGCCACGAACCGGGGACGATGCCGGCCTCCGACAGCGGCCCGGCACCGAGGAACAGGACCGCCACGCCGATGGCGACCGGCCAGGCTCCGCCGGTCAGGCGGAGGCTCATGCGGGCGAGCAGGAAGGTCGCGACGCCGAGGCTGAGGGCGCCGACGATGCGCGCCGCAGTTTCGAGGGAGACGCCGAAGACACCGACGGCCGCGACAAGCAGTGAGTAGCCGGGCGGCAGGGTCGTCACGGGGAGCGAGCCGTGGAAGGTACGGGTGGCGAGCGGCGTGAACGAGTCGGTGAAGAGCAAGGTGAGCGGCGACGTGAGCCCGTGCCCGTGCAAGAGGTTGTGGGCGATCCCGAGGTAGATCGCGCTGTCCTGGGCGACGGAGATCCGATCGCGGCTCACGAGCAGCGCGAGCACGGCCGCGATCAGCCCCAGCCCGATGGACACGACGAGGCCCTCGGTCGTCGGTCGGGTGCGGTCGTCGTCGGGCGCGTCCATGTCGGGTGCGATCGCCATCAGCTCGTAGCCTTCCGGCCGAGCCGCCGGCTCCGTGCGTGTGTGAGCCGGACGAGGGGTCGTTCGAGGAGAAACCAGCTCAGGCTCGCGACGACGATCGAGACAGCGAGGGTCAGGCCGGTGACGACGAGGAAGCTGCCCTGAGCGGGACCGAGGTCGAGCCAGTCGTCGTGGATGATCTTCATGATCCCGAAATGCCACAGGTAGATCCCGTAGCTGATCGTCCCGAGGAACACGATCGGCCGCGACGAGACCGCGGCGCGGATGATGCCTCCCCGTTCGGTGCCGAACGCGAACGGCAGGAGGAGCAGGGCGCCCATCAGGACGAAGAGGAAGTAGCGGGTGAACGACGCCCACGGACCGAGGCTCGTCCTCGCCTCGACGCCGAGACCCTCGACAACCGCGACGAAGCACCCGAGCGCGAGGAGCCACGAGAGTCCGGCCGACCGGCCGGCGACGGTCGCCCACCTCGGCCCGGGTTCGCTGCAGGAGTCGACGTGCGCGCGGGCGAGGGCGATGAGCATCCCGATCCCGAACGCGGCGAGGTTGGCCGGCAGGACGGTGACGACGGTCGGCGGCGAACCGATCGCGAACCAGAGCTGACCGGCCACGCCGATCGCGAGGAGCACCAGGATGCCGGCAAGCTCAACATGGCGGGTGTGGGTCCGTCCCAGCCGCGCGATGCACGCAGCGTAGAAGATGAGGAAGAGGTAGAAGCTCACCTCGATCACAAGCGTCCAGGACTGCTGGATCCCCTGCAGCGTCGCGCTCGGGAAGTACCCCTGGACGAGCAGGATGTTCGCGACCTCTGATCGCCCGTTCGTGAACGTCGCCTGGCCGACGAGCACGAGGACGAAGAGGGCGAGCCAGTACGCGGGGTACACGCGGAAGACGCGACGTTCGCAGTAGAGACGGAACCCCATCGTCGGTCGACCGGTGAGATGCGCGGCCACGAATGGCCGGTAGAGCACGAAGCCCGAGATCACGAAGAAGACGAACACGCCGGAGTTCAGCTGCGAGAGCCACGGGCCCGCCCGCCCGGCCGCCGCCGTGGAGTTGTACGCGGTGTGGGTGAGCACAATCGCGAGCGCGGCGAGGGCGCGCACGCCGTCGACTCCGCCGATCCGGTTGGCTGGCCGGCCGGTCGGAACGAGGGGCGTAGCGAGGTCGGGTGCGCCGGCGTGCGAGCCTGCG
The DNA here is from genome assembly GCA_035646535.1 of Acidimicrobiia bacterium. GTDB lineage: Bacteria > Actinomycetota > Acidimicrobiia > IMCC26256 > JANYLB01 > DASRPD01. The sequence goes on along the minus strand of DASRPD010000108.1, from coordinate 3,699 downwards.
CGCGTCACCTCGCCCACGGCTCCGTTTCCCCTTCCGTAGGCATTCCGGAGAAAGGTTAGGCTACTCGCCGACCGACCGTCCGGCGACACAGAGGGTAACGGTGGGCTCGTCGAAAGCGGATGCCGATCTCACGATCGGCGTCGAGCGCGCTGCAGTCGAGCCTGGGCCCCTACCTCTACGAGCTGCGGGTCGGCGTCGAGATCTTCTTCGCCACCTCAGGGTTCCTGCTCTACCGGCCGTTCGTGCTCGCGCACCTGTCGGGCCGTCCGGCTCCTCCGCTCGGCTCCTACTCCCGCCGTCGGTTCCTGCGCATCTACCCGGCCTACTGGGTCGCCCTGACCGTCACGGTCTTCGCGCTCGGCATCGGGACGTTCGTCTCGTTCCGCGCCGCGGTGGCCAACTACGCGTTGATCCAGACCTACGACTGGCCGCGTAGCGTCGGAACGCAGGGCCTCACCATCGCGTGGACCCTCGTGATCGAGCTCACCTTCTACGTGACGCTGCCGCTGTACGCGTTCGTGATCAGTCGGGTCGGAATCCGCAATCGGTTGCGCACCGCGGTCGTCGGCGCGCTCCTCCTCGTCGCCGCCGGTATCGGGTTCAGTGCGGTGTGGACCTTCGGAACGAACCCGAACGGGCCGCTGCGCTACTCGTTGCTCGCGAACCTCTCGCCGTTCGGCGCGGGGATGTTCCTGGCCGTGGCATCCGCCGACGAAGTCGTGCGTGGTCGCGCTCGGACCTGGGTGGAGCGGCTCGGTCGGTTCCCCGCGCTGTGGTGGGGGTTCGCGGCGGTGGCGTGGAGCTCGGTCATCTGGCTCGTCCACGTGCCGGTGATCCCAGAGCCAGGGCAGGTGCCGACTGGTCGTCAGCTGTTCGCCGAGTCGGTGATCTTCAGCATCGTCGGGGCCGCGATGGTTGTGCCCGTGGTGCTCGGCGAGCAGCGGCGCGGTGTCACCCGCGCCGCGTTGCGGCTCCGGCCCGTCGTCTATGTGGGTGTCGTCAGCTACGGCATCTACCTCTGGCACTTCCCGCTCGCGGAGAAGCTGCTGGAGTGGTTCGACCTGGTGCCGGCGACCACGAACTTCTTCGTCATCACCGGCGCGACCTTCGCGCTGTCGCTGGCCGTTGCGACCGCGAGCTGGTTCCTGCTCGAGCGGCCGATCGTCGCATTCGCCCGTCGTGGTTTCTCCGGCCGGAACCGCCCCCCTCCTCCTGCGACGACGGCGCGCGTGGCGTCGACGACGCCCGAGCCCGGATAGCCGCGCACGAGCCGGACGAGCGCCTCACTCGGAGGCGTGACAGACCGCTTCGATGTTGTGGCCGTCGAGGTCCCGCACGAACACGCCGTAGTGGCCGGGGTGGTACTCGGGGAACTCCCGGGGCTCGTGGAGGACCTCGATCCGCGCGGCCACGGTCGCCCGGTGGACGGCACGGACCGTGTCCCGATCGGGTGCCGTGAACGCGAGGTGGATGCCGCGTCCGACCGGGGCCGCGGGATCCTCGGGCGGGCCGAGCCAGAAGAACGGGAACTCGGGAGTCCCGAAGCCGAGCACCTCACCGAAGTCCATCTGCACCGAGACGCCGAGCGGCGCGAGCAGCTGCTCGTAGAAGGCGCGGCTGGCGGCGACGTCGGTGACCTGGATCGACACATGATCGAGCATCGGATCACGGTATCCCGGCCGGTGGTGTCTAGAGTGACTTCTTCGCGGGCTGTGGCGCAGCTTGGTTAGCGCGTCGGTCTGGGGGACCGAAGGTCCCGGGTTCGAGTCCCGGCAGCCCGACCATTGAACGTGCAGGTGAGCGGCCTACGAGCCGGTCGTCGAGAGCACCGCAACCGGCTCCAGTCCGCGAATAGTCCGCGAAAAGTCCGCGGCAGCTTCGCGGTAGGTCGTTTCGAGGCCTTCTGCGAGGGCCTCGTCGATCGCCGGCAACAGGTGCCCGTACTGGTCCAGGGTGACCGTGATCGACGAGTGCCCGAGACGCTCCTTGATCGCCATCGGGTGCGCGCCCTGAGCGACCAGAAGCGCGACGCACGTGTGCCGAAGATCGTGGAACCGGAGCCGTGCGGGCAGGCCTGACCGCGCCACCGAGGGGCGAAAGGCCCGCCGGTAGAAGTTGCTGTGCCGCAGCGGCCCACCGTGTGAGTCGCGGAAGACGAGCCCGTCTGGTCCGGTGATCGCCTGGTGCTCGCCGAGCAGGTCGCACAGGAAGCGGGGGAGTCGCACGGTGCGCCGAGCGTAGGTCTTGGTCGTGCCGAGGACCAGTGCCCCGTGAACCTCGGCGTAGGACTCCACGACATCGACGGTGCCGCGGAGCAAGTTGACGCGACCCCACTGGAGCGCCCCGATCTCGCCTGCCCGGAGTCCCGTGTAGGCCGCGAAGAGCAGCAGCGCCCGATGATCAGGGCCGATCGCCTCGGCGAGTTGGGCCACCTGAGGCGCGGTGAGGAAGAGCATCTCTGTGCGCGTCGGGCGCGGAAGGCGCACGCCGACGCACGGGTTGACCTTGATCGCACCGCCCTCGACTGCCGAGCTCATGACCGCCTTCATCGTGTTGACCACATTCTTGACGGTGCCGGCGCCCATGCCGTTGGCGATCATGGTCGCCACCCAGGCCTTCACCGCGGGCCGGTCGATCTCAGAGAGGCGCACGTGTTCCCAGTGGGGGAGCAGGTGCTTGTTCAAGATGCTCTGATAGCCCGCGCGCGTCTTCGGCTTCAGGTGGACGGCCTCGGCCTGCCACTGCTTCGACCACGTCTCGAAGGTGACTCGGCCGCGTGCTGGATTGACGTGCACACCGGTCGAGAGGTCAACGCGCACGGAGTCGAGCCAGATCTCGGCGTCGATCCTCCGCGAGAAGTGCTTCGCGTGCTCGGTGCCGTCGAGATCCCGATAGCGGGCCCGCCAACGTCCGTCCTCTCGCTTCTTGATGCTCGCCATCGGTGGTCTCCGCTTCCGTCGTCGGGTCGCCCATTCAGATGTCGTCGACTCGGGCGTGCTGCTGCGTGGTCGGAATCGTCAGATTGACGAATCGCTGCGCGTGTGACGGTCGTTGGTTCTCCGCGAGGTCGCGTGCGCGGTGGCAGGCAACGAGTGTGCGCGGCAGGTTAGGGACCCATGTCGCGACGCGCAATCACCTCGAATCAGGGCCGCGGTCATCGCGGTGTGCGTCAAGCCACCTCTCCACATCGTCGAGTCGGTAGCGGACGTGTCGCCCGACCCGGATACCCGCGGGCCCGTCGTGTTGGCTCCGCCAGCGATACACGGTCGCGAGCGGGACGCCGAGGTACTCCGCAAGCTCGGCGGGACTGAGCAGGCGGGTTCCTGGCTCGACTCGTCGCTGATTGGGGAGCGTTGTCGCTCGTTGGTTCTCGGTTGTTGGTGTTGTCATACCGTCGATCGTGAAGGTCGACCCTTCACTCGGGTCTGCACCGCACGTCTGCACCGGGTGTCTGGATGATGCCGAACCGGCCGCGGCTGGTGCTGTGCGAACTCGAAGTTGACGCAGCCTTGACAACAACGAGGTCTGCACCGCGCGTCTACGCCGAGGGTCGAGCCAGCGAATCTCGGCAATCATCCGTCACCAGAAACGGCGAGGTGGAAGGTGTTCTGCGGTCGGATCGCCTCGAAGTAGAGGCTCTCGGCCGCGTCCCAGCGCCTATCCCACCCATGTGGGTCATCTCGACTCACCGTGCGGAGC
>DASRPD010000107.1:0-46386 GCA_035646535.1 Acidimicrobiia bacterium | reverse complement strand
ACCATCGGCCGCGGCCCCGGTCGTCATCAGTCCCCGTTCGATCGCTTTAGCGTCGCAGGACGGGAACTATCCATGACCTGCGACGCCGAAGCGCAGGAGGGTGGGAGCGCGGGCGGCAGGAGGGTCATGCATCACGTGGCGCCCTGGGTCGGTTCCAGGCGTTGCCCCGGGTCGGTTCTCGGACCTCAGTGGTGGGCGTGGGCCGCCGGGGTCGTGTACTGATCGGGATCGGCGACAAACGCATCCCGGCAGCCCGAGGCGCAGAAGTGGTAGGTGGTGCCGTTGTGCTCGGCGGTGGTGGCGGCACCTGCGGGGTCGATGGTCATGCCGCACACGGGGTCGGTGACCGACGTGGACGCGGGCTCACCGCCCGTCTCGCGGCCCGTCTCGACGCTCGGGTCACCCGCCGGACGGAGGCGGCCGGTGTCGACGGGTCGCCGGTGCCACCGTCGCAGCCGGTTCGCGTTGGTGACCACCGACAGGCTGCTGGCGGCCATGGCCGCGGCGGCGATCATGGGGCTGAGCTGGACGCCGATGAAGGGGTAGAGGACGCCGGCGGCGATGGGGATGCCGACGCCGTTGTAGACGAAGGCCAGAAAGAGGTTCTGGCGGATGTTGCGCATGGTGGATCGGCTGAGGGTGATCGCGGTCACGACGCCGTCGAGAGCGCCGGAGATGAGGGTGATGTCGGAGGATTCGATGGCGATGTCGGTGCCCGTGCCGATGGCGAACCCGACGTCGGCTTGGGCGAGGGCGGGCGCGTCGTTGATTCCGTCGCCGACCATGGCGATGACGCCGCCTTCGTCTTGGAGGCGGCGCACCTCGAGGGACTTGTCTTCGGGGAGGACCTCGGCGAGGACCCGTTCGACGCCGACCTGGCGGGCGATGGCGGCCGCGGTGCGGGCGTTGTCGCCGGTGATCATGGCCACGTTGATTCCCAGCGCCCGCAGCGCGGCGACCGCGGCCGCGGACTCCTCCTTGACCGTGTCGGCCACCGCGACCACGCCGCCGGGGCGGCCGTCGAGAGCGACGAGCATAGGGGTCTTGCCTTCCTCGGCGAGCCGTCCGAGCTCAACGTCCAGTGCAGCGGCGTCGATGTCGGCCTCGTCGAGGAGTCGACGGTTTCCGGCGAGGACCTCGTGGCCATCGACGAGCGCTCGGATGCCCTTGCCGGTGATCGAGTCGAACTCGGTCGGCTCCGCCAGCTCGATGCCGCGGGCCTTCGCGCCGGCGACGATCGCCTGGGCGAGGGGGTGCTCCGAGAAGTTCTCCGCCGACGCGACCAGTCGCAGCAGCTCGTCGTCGTCCACGCCTGCGGCTGCGACGACATCGGTGAGGGCGGGTTCGCCTCGTGTGATGGTGCCGGTCTTGTCCAAGATGATCGTGTCGAGCTTGTGCGCGGTCTCCAGCGCTCCGGCCGAACGGATCAGGATGCCGTGCTCGGCTCCCTTGCCGGTCGAGACCATGATCGACAGTGGCGTCGCGAGGCCGAGCGCGCACGGGCACGCGATGATCAGCACCGCCACCGCGGCGACCAGGCTGAGGGTGAAGGCCGGTTCGGGCCCGAGGCTGAACCAGGTGACGAAGGTCGCGATGGCGATGAAGAGCACTGCGGGGACGAAGTACCCCGATATCCGGTCGGCGAGTCGCTGGATCGGAGCCTTGGAGCCCTGGGCCTGTTCGACGAGCACGATGATCTGGGCCAGCATCGTGTCGGCGCCGACCTTGGTGGCTTCGAAGCGGAACGCGCCGGTCTGGTTGATGGTGGCACCGATGACGGTCTCGCCGATCTCCTTGGTGACGGGGATCGACTCGCCGGTCACCATCGATTCGTCGAGCGTGGAGCGGCCGTCGGTGATCTGGCCGTCGACCGGCACCTTCTCCCCGGGGCGGACCAACACGATGTCGCCGGGACCGACCTCCTCGACGGGGACCTCGACCTCGTCGCCGTCGCGGATGAGGGTCGCCGTACGGGGTTGCAGACCGATCAGCTTGCGGATCGCCTCGCCGGTGCCGGCCTTGGCCCGTACCTCCAACAGTCGCCCCAACAGAATCAGCGTGATGATGACACCGACCGCTTCGTAGTACACCTCTCGGACGTCCGCGGGCACCGACGACGGCGCGACCGTGACCAACAAGCTGTAGCCGAACGCCGCGCTGGTGCCGATCATGATCAGGGTGTTCATGTCCGCGGTGCGGTGGAGAATGGTCAGCCATCCCGTTCGGTGGATGGGCCAGCCTGCGTAGAACATCACCGGGGTGATGAGAGCCAGCTGTAACCAACGGTTCAACAGCACGTCAGGTACCCAGGCAGCGGAGAACACGTCGTGGGCCATCACCGCCACCACCACAGGCGTCGAGAGCACCGCGCCGATGATCACTCGGCGGATCAAGTCGGCCATCTCCGCGCGGCGGGCCGCGGCCTCTTCGTCGTCGGCCGACGGCGAACCGGGCTGCGCGCCGGGATGCTCGACGCCGTGCTCCTCGCCATCGACCTGGCTCGCGCCCGCGCCTTTGGCGACCATGTCCGTAGCGACCATGTCCGTAGCGACCGTGTCCGTGGCGACTGTGTCCGTGGCGCCCGTGTCCGTAGCGCCGGTTTCGGCGGGTTCCACGATCAGGGTGCCGTGCACCATGTTCATCCCGCAGGCGAAGCCGAACTCGCCGACCCGGTCCGGGGTGAACTCGAGGGTTGCGGTGCCGAACGCGGGCAGGGACTTGGACGCGCCGAAATCGGGGAACACGACTCGGGAGGTGCAGTCGCCGGCCTCTTGGCGGTCGAAGGCGAGACGCAACGGAACACCCTCACGGACCCGGATCACATCGGGCGAGTAGCCGCCCTTGACGGTGACCGCGACCTCCTGCACCCCGCCCCGGATCTCCGCGGTGCGGGCCTTCTTCGGACCGAAGAAGAACCACCAGAGGAACCCCGCGAGCGCGGCCCCAGCGATGATCACGATGATGTCGATACCAGCCATGGATGCCTCCGTATGTGGCGGGTCACTGTTGACAGTACCCCTCCCCCTCAGGGGCGTTCTCAGTCCTTCGTCACGCTCCGGTCCGGCGAGCGAGCTCTACGACGGTCGCCCGGGCGTCCTCAGCTGCGCAGCAGCCGTTCGACCGCGGCGACGGCCTCGGCCACCTTCTCGTCGCCGTCGCGGGCGGAGGACTGCGCGGCGTCGCGGACACAGTGGCGGATGTGCTCGTCGAGAAGGCCCAGGCCCACCGCCTGGAGCGCCTTGGTCACGGAGCTGATCTGGGTCAAGACGTCGATGCAGTAGGTGTCATCCTCGATGAGCCGCTGCAGACCCCGGACCTGGCCCTCGACGCGACGGAGGCGCTTGAGGTAGTCGCCCTTGCTAATCGTGTAACCCGGCACGACCGACTCCCTCTCGTCGAGTTGTCCGCTCGCGCGCTCAAGTCATCGTTTCACTATGCCCCTCCCCCAGGGCCACACAGGGCCGTTCGTCAGCATCACGCGCTCAGCCCGACACGAGGAAGGGTCCTTCGACCCTGGGACACCCCCCGGGGGTACGCCGATCATAGCTGAGAGCTCACCTGAAGGGAGTCGTTGCCGATGGCCGCCACCACCCAGTCACCATCCGAGCCCGGCCCCGCTGCCGACCCGCGGATCGACACTGCCGCGGTGCTCGAAGCAGCAGGGATCACCAAATCCTTCCGTCGCGGCCTGTGGCCACGTCGGCACCGCATCGCGGTGCTGCGTGGCGCCGACCTGGCGCTCGGCCGCGGCGAGATCGTCGGGCTCGTGGGCGAGAACGGCTCGGGCAAGTCGACGCTGATGAAGATCCTGGTCGGCGCGCTGGCTCGCGACGCCGGAACACTTCGCCGCGACGGGACACTCGGCTACTGCCCCCAGGAACCCGTCCTCTACGAGCGATTGACCTGCGACGAGCACTTCGAGCTGTTCGGTCGCGCCTATGGCCTCGAACCCGACGAGCTCGACACGGCCCGAGCCGATCTCTACGCCACGTTCGGCTTCGAGCGGTGGGCCGCCACCCGGGTCGAGGAGCTCTCGGGGGGAACCCGGGCCAAGCTCAACCTCGGGCTCGCGCTCGTGCACGATCCCGAGCTCCTGTTGTTGGACGAGCCGTACGCAGGCTTCGACTGGGAGACCTACGAACGGTTCTGGGACACCACCGCGGCTCGGCGCGACGAGGGCCGCACGTTGCTGATCATCAGCCACTTCATCGCCGATGAAGAACGGTTCGACCGCATCGTCGAGCTGCGCGATGGCCGGACGGTCCGCCGATGACACCCACGCTCTCGGCGGCGTTCCTGCGCGAGTACGCCCGCCGGCCCCTCAACGTCGTGTTGCTGGCCGTGGTGCCGATCGTCTTCGTCACGCTCTCGGCCGGCGTGATGGTCGACTTCGCCGAGATCCTCGGCAGCCTCGCCGACCTCGGCTCGATCGAGGCGGCGACCGCGGGATGGGCCGCGGCGGTTCTGGCCGGCGTGGGCGGCTTCTTCCAGGTGATCGGGTCACGCGACGCGGACCGTCGGCTCGCCGCGGCCGGCTCCGGCACGAGGGCGGTGGTGACGGCACGGCTCGTGTCGGGCCTCACCCTCGCACTCGTCGCCACCGCCGGCTCCCTGGTGGCCTTGCAGCTTCGAGCGGGGATCAACGACCTCCCCCGAACCGTGGCGGTCACGCTCATGTTCGCGCTCATCTACCTCGGCATCGGCTCCGCGGTGGGCGCAGTCGTGCGCGACGAGCTGAACGGCTCGTTGATCGTGCTGTTCATCTGGATGTTCGACCTGTTCCTCGGTCCCGGGTTCAGCGGCGGCCAGAACATCGCCGTACGGGTCTTTCCCACCCACTTCCCCACCCTCGTGCTCTTGGGCCTCGACTCGGGCCACTCCACCGCCACCACAGACCTGCTGCTGTCTGCGGCTTGGACCATCGGCTCACTCGCGCTCGCCGTCGCGCTGCTGGTCCGCACCACCCGTCCGCTCACACCGAGCCACGTCAGGCGTCTCCCGGCGGGGCTGTCACGCGCGGCGACCGCGCTTGCCTACGCGTTCCGCCAGTACCGGCGCAACGTCGTGATGTGGGTGCTGCTGGTCGGTCTTCCGGTGGCGTTCATCACGCTCAGCTTCATCGTCACCCCTGAGCAACCCGCCGCCGTCGAGCTCGTCGAAGGGGGCCGCACTGCGATCTCGGTCGTGTCGATGGTCGACGTGCACGGGGCGATCATGGCCCCGATCACCATCGCGTTCCTCTCGGGGATCACCGGGCTGTTCGTCGTGTTGGGCTCCGCACAAGCCGACCGTCGCCTCGTCCAAGCCGGGTTCCGCACGACCGAAGTGCTCGCGGCGCGCCTGGGCATCATCTGGGGGGCCGCGCTGGCGATCACCGGGGTGTCCCTCGCGGTGACCGGAGCCAACTTCACCCCCCAGCAGTGGGCCACCTTCATCACCGCCAACGTGCTGGTCGCCCTCACCTACGGGATGATCGGCGTCATATTCGGCACGCTCGCGGGGCGCCTCGGGGGCCTGTACCTGATCATCACCATCCCCTTCATCGACGTCGGCGTCGCCCAAAACGTCATGTTCGACGCCGCCCCACCCAGCTGGGCCCGCTTCATGCCCAGCCACGGTGCCATCCGCCTGCTCGTCGACGGCGCCTTCACCCCCACCTTCGACGAGACCGGCGCGCTGCTGGCCGGCCTCGCCTGGCTCGCCGCCGTCACCGCCGTCGGGATCGGCGTGTTCCACCACCTCGCCCGCCCCGCCCGGATCTAGAGGGTTGGCGACCATGACCGAGGGGACATCCATGGGCCATGACCCGGGCGGAACGGACCGTCGCGCGCCCGAGGATGTTCCCGACAGCTTGAGCCTCATCGGCGCGGTGTCGCTCGGCACCGGGGTCATGATCGGAGCCGGCATCTTCGCCATCACGGGCCAGGCCGCAGGCCTCGCCGGTGATCTGTTCCCCATCGCGTTTCTCGTCGCCGCAGTCGTCGTCGGGTTCAGCGCCTACTCCTACGTGAAGCTCTCCAACGCGTTCCCCTCCTCGGGAGGGGTCGCCATGTTCCTCCGCGAGGAATACGGCCTCGGCACCGCGACCGGCGTCTTCGCGATGTTCATGTACGTGTCGATGGTCATCAACGAGAGTCTGGTGGCCCGCACCTTCGGCGCCTACACGCTGCAGATCCTGGACTTCGAGCCCGTCTCGTTCTGGGTGCCCGCACTCGGCGTCGCCCTCCTCGTGATCGCCTTCGCGATCAACCTCGCCGGCAACCGGCGAATCCAGACCGCCGAAGGTGCCATGGCCCTGATCAAGATCGCAGGTCTCATGCTCTTCGCCATCGTCGGCCTGTGGTTCGCCAGCTCCGCGAACTTCACCAACGGGTCAGACGCGACAAGCTTCGCGATGTCGGTCGACGGGTTCCTCGCTGCCGTCGCCCTGGCCATTCTCGCCTACAAAGGATTCACCACCATCACCAACAGCGGCGGCGAGATCGTCGACCCGCACCGCAACACCGGACGAGCGATCGTCATCTCCATCTCGATCTGTACCGTCATCTACCTCGCGCTGTCGGTCGCGATAGCCGGGAACCTCACCCTCCCCGAGATCATCGCGGCTCAGGACTTCGCGCTCGCCGAGGCCTCCCGCCCCGCCTTCGGCGACGCGGGACTGTGGTTCACCGTCGCCCTCGCCGTGATCGCCACCGCCTCAGGTGTCATCGCCAGCGTCTTCGCCGCCTCCCGGATGCTGGCCATGCTCACCCGCATGAACGAAGTCCCCCACCGCCACTTCGGGCTCCCCGGCACCGTCCGCACCCACACCATGATCTACACCGTCGCCTTCGCCATGGCCCTCACGATCGCATTCGATCTCCGGCGCATCGCTGCGCTCGGCGCGATCTTCTATCTCGTCATGGACATCGCCATCCACTGGGGGATCCTCCGCCACCTCCGATCCCGAATCGACGTGAAACCCGCGATCGTCGTCACCGCCATCGTGCTCGACGTCATCGTGCTGGGGGCATTCTTGTGGGTCAAAGCCTCGGCAGACGCGCTCATCCTCTACGTCTCCGCTGCCGGCATCGCCGTCATCGTGATCGGCGAGCGGCTCTTCATGTGGTCACACACCGACAGCCACGGGAAGATGGAGATGTGAGCGGCCTCGACCCCGTTGTCTACGGTCCGGTCCGGGACCGGACCAACATGGTGACGTGATGCACCGGCGCCGCTGGTGGCCGATCGCCCTCCCGCCCCTCGCCGGCGGCGCCGGCTGGCTGACGGCCCATCTCCGCTCGCCGGCAGTGCGCGCCTGGCGCCGGCCATCGCTGCCGGCCGGCCGCGCCGGACGTCTGTTCACCCGAATGGGCGGAGAGGGACACTTCGGCGTGCTCCTGTTGCACGGCCTCGTCGCCACCGGTGACGTGTTCGCCGTCACCGCCGACGAGATGGCCGCACACCATCGAGTCGCGGTGCCCGACCTGGCCGGTTTCGGGCGCTCGTTGGACCAGTCGGCCACCGACTTCGGAACCGAGGCGCACCTCGCCGCGCTCGAGGCGGTCATCGACGAGGTGCTCGGTGAGCGACCGCTGCTCATCGGCGCTCACTCCCTCGGCAGCACCCTGGCCCTCCGCCTGGCAGACCGGATGGCCGAACGGGTCGAACGCGTCGTCTGCGTCGGTGCCCCGATCTGGTCCGACCCCCGAGCTGCGGTCGGCGCCGCCGGACCAATGGCCCGTGCGCTCCTGTTGGACGAGCGGGTCGCCGCCCGGGCCTGCCGGTGGATGTGCCGCCACCGCCGGGCCGGCGGCTGGCTCGCGGCCGCGGCCGCGCCGCGATGGCCGATCCCGATCGCTCGCCAAGCAAGCCTGCACACCTGGCCCGCCTACCAACAGACCATGCAACACCAAGTGCTCGACGTCGACTGGCCGACGCTCCTGACCACGGTGGGCCACCACGGCGTCCGCGTCACGTTGGCGTGGGGACGCGACGACACCATCGGCGATCCGAGCTACGCGCAGGGCCTCGTCGAGCGCCTCGACACGATCGACATCGAGATCATCACGGGGGCAGACCACACCGCTCCGACTGCCCGACCCGAACTGCTCGCCGCTCGGCTCCGCGGGAGCCCACCCGGCCGGCGGCTTGGGTGACGGCGAGGACTCGCCGTGGCTCCGGGTGCCTATCCGGGGCGAACCGCGCCGCTCGGGCTGCCGTAGATCGGCCGTTCCTTGACGAAGCCGCCGGTCTGGGGGGCGTAGACGACCATACCGCCGCCGCTGTAGAGCGCGATGTGGTCACTGCCACCGGGGCCGTAGTAGATCAGGTCTCCCGGCTGCAACGCATCGAGCGGAACGCGTGGGAACATCGCCGCCTGGGCACCGGAGTAGTGGGGCATGGAGATTCCCCCTGCCTGCCAGGCCCGCATCGTGAGGCCCGAGCAGTCGTAGGCGTCGGGACCGGCCGCCGCGTAGACGTACGGCTTGCCGATCTGAGCCCGAGCGAACGCGATGGCGGCCGCCGCGCCTCCCGACGCTGAAGGGCCGGACCAGCTCGCTCCACCGCCGTTGCCACCGCCACCGGAGCTCGGGGGGGAGGCGGTGCGGCCCTGAGAGGCGGGCGCGGCCGAGACCGGTCGCGGAGCGGTCAATGCGGCCGCCCGAGCCGCGTCTTCGGCTTCGCGTCGCTGCTCTTCCTGGGCAACGAAGGTGGCGAGCTCACCCTTGACCTGTCCGAGCAGCTCCGCCTGCTTGGCGTTCGCAGCCTCGATCTCGCTGCGTGCGGCTTCGATCCGCCGTTGCTCAGACCTCGCTTGCTCGATCGCCGACTCGAACTCTTGCTTGCGCGCGGCGAGCTGCTCCTCCGCGGCGTTCAGCTCATCGACCAGCTTGTTCTGGCTCGTCGAGGCAGCCGAGGCATACTTCGAACGTGCGGCAAAGGCCTGCGCATCCGCGACGTCGATCGCGTCGAGCGGCGACGTGCTGCCCGCACCCTTGTACACGCTGACGGCTCGACCGCGCAGCAGACCCTTCAGCCGAGTGGTCTCGGCCTTGGCGCGGTCGATCCGGGCTTGGGCATCATCACGGGCCGCGGTCGCCTGTTCGAGGCGATAGCGAGCGCCGTTGTTCTCTTCGGAGAGCGCGTCGACCTTTCGCCCGTTTGCGTCGATCTGTGCTTGCAGCTGCGCTGCCTCGGCTCGCTTGTCGTCGATCGGTGCGGCGTCGGCGCCGCTCACAGGAACAAGAGCTGTCGCCAGGGCGGCAGCCAACAAGATGGGAACGAGCCGTGTGGGCCGGAGATGCATGGGGGGAATCTCTCCTCGTCGAGGGCGCGGTCGTGTCGTGCTGAGCACAGTGCAGTGACCGTGGTCGTCTACCGGGTCCTGTCGTGCCGCGAGCCACCATCGCTCGTGGTGCGGCCGACGAGAGCACGCTAGAGGATCGACCCGGGTAGTTCCAACCACCCCCGAAGGCGCTACGGGCGCGCCGGACGGCCCGTGTGCGAGGGCGACCCTCCGCATGCATGCTCGATTGCGTTCTGTGGCACACCCGTGCCAGAGTGACGACATGCCCACGGAGACACCAGTTGCCGAAGCGTCGGATGTGGAGCCGTCGGCCTCAGAGGCTTCGCTCGCGTGGGAGAGCCGGGCGCTCGAACGGTCCCTCTCCACCGCCAGGGACCGTTCCACCGCGCGGGCACACCGACTCGTCGACGCCGCGCGCGAGCTGACGGCAGCGTCCGGGTCCCAGGCGTTCACCGTGGCCGACGTGGCGGCCCGGGCGGGTGTGTCGTTACGAAGCTTCTACCGCCACTTCTCCGGCAAGGATGACTTGCTGCTGGCCCTCTTCGAGGAAGAGGCGCGGCTCGGCGCGAGGCTCCTCGCGGAGGCAGTGTGCGAGGCAACCGGCCCGCTCGAACGCCTTCGCACCTACGTCGTCGGGCTGTTCGGATTCGTCGTGGCAGATTCCGGCTACGCCTCGCTGTTGGTGCGAGAGCACCTCCAACTCGGTGAACGACGACCCGAGGAGATGCGCGCCGCGCTGGCGCCGCTGGTCGACATGCTCGACGTCGAGCTCGCGGCCGCGGCGGCCGCGGGCGACATCCGCCCGGTCAACCACCACGATGCGATCATCGTCTTCTCGCTGATCTTGTCGCACGTGCACGCCGCGATCCTCTTCGCGCCGGGCGAGGACATGGCCAAGGCAGCGGCACGGCTGTGGGAGTTCTCCCGCGCCGGGCTCGCCCCCGGCGTGACCCATCGATGAAGGCCGGGGAGATCGCCCGAAGCGTGATCGTGTGCCCCGAACAGTCCCGACGAGGAGAGACATGAGCGACACGAACGGTTCTGATGTAGCGGGCGAGCTGTTCTCACCGCACGTCGCCGACGATCCCCATCCGGCGTACCGCCAGCTGCGCAACGAGTGCCCGGTCGCCCGCGGCGAGATGGGCGACAACACCGTGGTGCTCGTCACCCGCTACGACGACGTGTGGTGGGCCTTGCGCCATCCCGAGTACTTCACCTCCGCGAGCGGCGACCTCAACCTCGGCGAACAGCCGTTGATCCCGCTCGAGGTCGACCCACCCCAGCACTCGAAGTACCGGCGGATGCTCAACCCGCAGTTCGTGCCCCGAGAGATCGAGAAGCTCGAGCCGGAGGTGCGCCGCGTCGTGCGCGAGATCATCGACGGCTTCGCCGCTCAGGGCACGTGCGACATCCACGAGGATCTCGCCACACCGCTGCCGTCCCGCATCTTTCTGGCGCTCATGGGTCTTCCCCGCGACGACCTCCCGATGTTCCTCCAATGGAGGGACGACACCATCCGCCCCGACGTCGAGCCCGGCGACCTCGAAGGGGCGCAACGCATCCGCGCCAAGGCCGCGCACGAGATCAGTGACTACTTCCGCACGGCCATCGCCAACTGTCGCCAGGCGCCCGACGACACCCTGCTGTCCACGATCGTCCACTCGAGCATCGACGGCGAGCCGTTGAGCGAGACCGAGCTGCTCGGGATCAGCCACCTGCTGCTGCTCGGCGGCCTCGACACCGTCACCGCGACGCTCGACTGCATGATCGAGTTCCTGGCCACCCACCCCGACCACCGCCGCCAGCTCGTCGATGATCCCGGCCTCATCCCCGCCGCGGTCGAGGAGCTGCTGCGTTGGTTGACCCCGGTGATGGTCGTCCCCGCTCGGTGAAGCAGGACTTCGAGATGCGCGGGGTCGACCTCGAGGCCGGCGACGGCGTCACCCTCGTCCTCGGCGCCGCCAACGACGACGACACCGAGTTCGGCGAGCCGACGGTCGACTTCGGGCGGGACCCGAACCCGCACCTCGCCTTCGGCGGCGGCCACCATCTCTGCCTGGGCGCCCACCTCGCGCGGCTCGAGCTGCGCGTCACGCTCGAAGAGCTCCACCTCCGGATCCCCGACTACCGGATCCCCGACGGCGTCGAGATCCACTACTCCCCCGGTATCCGCCAGGCCGACCGACTGCCGCTCGAATTCGACCCGGCGTGAGCATCACGGCACCGCTCGTCCGCTACCGGATCGTGTCGGTCGATGACCATCTCATCGAGCCGCCCGACCTGTTCGACGGACGGATGCCGTCTCACCTCGCCGATCGGGCGCCGAAGGTCGTGACGTTCCCGAATGGTCGGCAGGTGTGGGAGTACGAGGAGGGGATCTACCCCAACATCGGCCTGAACGCGGTGATCGGACGGCCCAAGGAGGAGTGGTCGATGGAGCCCGCCAACTTCGACGAGATGCGTCGGGGCTGCTGGGACATCGACGCCCGCATCGACGACATGGACCTCGCCGGTATCGCGGCGTCGGTGTGCTTCCCGTCGCTGATCGCCGGGTTCTCCGGCGCCGCGTTCTCCCGGTCCAAGGACCCCGAGCTCGGGCTGGCTTGCGTGCGGGCGTGGAACGACTGGCACCACGAGGTGTGGGCCGGCACCTATCCCGGGCGCATGATCCCCACCCAGATCACCTGGCTCCAGGACCCGACGGCGGCCGCCCGGATCGTGCGTGACAACGCCGGGCGAGGGTTCCGGGCGTTGAGCTTCGCCGAGCTCCCCGCCAAGCTCGAGCTGCCGTCGTTGCACACCGGCCATTGGGACCCGCTGCTCGCCGCGTGTGAGGAGACCGACACCGTGGTGTGCCTGCACACCGGCTCCGCGTCCTGGGGAGTGTCCACCAGCGACGACTCGCCGTTCGAGTTGGCCTCGACGCTCTTTCCGGGCAACGCCTTCCTCGCGACCGCCGACTGGCTGTGGTCCGGCGTGTGCACGCGGTTCCCGGGCTTGAAGATCGCGATGTCCGAAGGCGGCGTCGGGTGGGTCAACATGCTGGCCGATCGGATCGACTACGTCCTCGACCATTCCGGCTCGGGCATCGACGGCGGCAACTGGGAGGACGAGCTGAAACCGAGCGAGGTCATGGCTCGCAACTTCTGGTTCTGCACGATCGACGACCCCAGCACCCTCGAGGGCGTGCTCGACCGCTTCGGCCCCGGCCACGTGATGCTCGAGGTCGACTACCCCCACGCGGATTCGACGTGGCCGCACACCCAAGAGCTGGTGCACCAACGGATCGGGCATCTGCCCGACGACGTGGTCGCCAAGCTGACCCACGAGAATGCGGAGGCGTTGTTCCGATGGCCGACATCCTGATCAAGGGCGGACTCGTCGTCGACGGGACCGGCACGCCGGGCCGAGTTCGCGACGTCGCCATCCGCGACGGCCGGCTCGTCCCGGTCGACGAGCTCGGCGGCAACCCGCGGGTCATCGACGCCGCCGGGCTGGCCGTCACTCCCGGGTTCGTCGACATCCACACCCACTACGACGCGCAGCTGTCGTGGGACCCGACCGCCAGTCCGTCGCCGCTCCACGGTGTGACCACCGCCATCGGCGGCAACTGCGGGTTCACGCTCGCGCCCGCCGGCGAGCAGCACGCGCCGTATCTGATGCGCATGATGGCGCGCGTCGAGGGCATGCCCCTGGCTGCCCTCGAGGCCGGGCTGTCCTGGGACTGGACGAGCTTCCAGGACTGGGTTTCTCGCCTCGACGGGCGCGTCGGCGTCAACACCGGGTTCCTCATCGGCCACTCCGCGGTGCGTCGCGTCGCCATGGGCGACGCCTGCCACGAACCGGCGACCGACGACCAGGTCGCGGCGATGGCCGCCATGGTGGCCGAGGCCTGCGCCGACGGCGCGCTCGGCTTCTCCACCTCGACGGCGCCGACCCACAACGACGGCGACGGCGACCCGGTGCCGTCGCGCGGCGCCGTTCCCGACGAGCTGGTCGCGCTGGCCGCGGCCGTGCGCGATGTGCCCGGGACCACGCTCGAGTGCATCCTCGCCGGGTCCCTCAACGGGTTCACCGAACACGAGAAGGACCTGCTCGCGCGCATGTCCCTCGCCGGCAACCGCCCCGTCAACTGGAACGTCCTCGGCGTCTCCTCGCTCAACCCCACCGGCCACGAAACCCAGCTCGCCGCCTCCGATGACGCCGCCGATCGAGGGGCACGGGTGGTCGCGCTCACGCTGCCCCATTCCATGCGCATCCGACTCTCGTTCCTCTCCGGGTTCGTCCTCGACGGGCTACCCGGTTGGGGGCCGGTCATGGCCCAGCCCGTCGCCGAGCGCATGACGATGCTGAGAGACCCTGGCGTGCGACGCCGACTGAAGGACGGCGCCGCCTCCGAAGAGGCCGGCGTGCTGCGCGGTCTCGCCGATTGGCGGCGCCTCGAGATCATCGAGGCCTTCGCACCGGAGAACGCCCGTCACGAAGGCCGCACCATCGGCGACATCGTCGAGGAGCAAGGCGGTGGCGACGCGTTCGACGTCCTCCTCGATGTCGTCCTCGCCGACGAGCTGCGCACCGGCTTGCGCCCCGGCGGGATGGCCGAGACCGAGGCCGACTGGAAGCTCCGCGCGGAGGTGTGGCGCGATCCGCGCACCGTCGTCGGGGGGTCCGACGCCGGTGCCCACCTCGACATGATGTGCGGTGCCATCTACTCCACCGCGCTGCTCGCGCACGGTGTGCGCGAGTTCGGCGTCATCTCGCTCGCAGAGGCCGTCCACCAGCTCAGCGACGTGCCCGCCCGCCTGTACGGCCTCACCGGTCGCGGCCGCATCGCCGACGGGTACGCGGCCGACGTCGTCGTGTTCGACCCCGCCACCGTGGGCTATGAGCCCGAGCGGATGCGGGCAGACCTGCCGGGCGGGGCATGGCGCCTCTACGCCGAAGCCACCGGAGTCCACCATGTCCTCGTCAACGGTGTCACCGTCGTGGAGGACGGCCGCTTCGAGGGCGTCACCCCCGGGACCCTCCTGCGCGCCGGTCGCGACACCCAGACAGTGACGCCCTGATCGTCGCGCCGGCGACGTAGCTATCGAGGAGGCGGCCCGTCACCTCGGGAGCGCCGACGGATTCGATGGCGACGTGAGCTCCGCCGCCGGTGGGAGACATCACGCCGAGATGCCGGCCTCAACGGCGACGGTAGACGTCGGCGCGATGTTCGATGACCTCGGTGACGACCCGGCGTGCTTCATCGTCGACTCGGTAGAGAATCCGATGGTCTCCTCGCCGAGCGCTGTAGTGCCCCTCGAGCTCGAAGCGCAACAGGCGACCGACCCGCCGTGGCTGGGCGACAAGCGGGCCGTAGATGAACTCGATCGCTGCCGTCGCGACCTTCTCCGGAAGCCTCGGTAAGGCCCGACGGGCGGGCGCCGCCCATTCGACCTCGAAGGGCCCGTCTTCCGGCGCGTTCACCGACGCTTGACGCGTTCACCGACGCTTGACATGGGCCAGCGCCTCGTCCTTGGTGAGGCGCTGCGTGCGACCCACCTCCGCGTCGGCCTCCGCCTCCTGGAGCGCCGCCGTGAGCCCAGGGTCGCTCAGGATATGTAGCGTCTCCTCGAGGGACTCCAGATCCTCGACACTGAGAACGACCGCCGCCGGCCGCCCATGCTTGGTGATCACGACCCGGCCGTGCTCATGCTCGATCCGGTCGACGAACTCCGACAACCGGTTCTTCACCTCGGCCAGGCTGACCTGCTCGGATACCGACATGGCCATAACTCTAGCCATCGATCGGGCGGGCGCTCGTCCGCCGGACGATCGGAGGGAGCAATTGGCGGCCGGTGTGACGGTGCGCGGACATGCGTTCACCCTCGGTGACCGCTCCGCCACATTGGCTCCCGCGGGAGACTCCCGCGCAACCGGCGGTCGGCGAGCCCCCAACCGCGTTGTACTGTCGTCACGCTCGCCACGGTGAGGCATCTGACGCCTCCGGGAGGTCTCAGATGTTCGTCGTCGGTGCAGGAATCTTCGCCCTCGTCGCGGTGCTCTGCATCGTCGCCTTCGCATTCGCGATGAAACAGCGCCGCCACTACGAAGAAACCGGCGAGCTCGACTAGCGCGCCGGCGCCGGCGCTACGTGCAATGCGGATCGCTATACTTTCCGTATGGCACAATTGGTTGCAAGGATCGACGACGATCTGACTGCCCGCGTCGACGAGCTCGTCGCCGAAGGCGTCGTCGACTCACGATCCGATGCCGTCCGGCGCGGTCTTCGGACACTGATCGACCAGCACCGCCGACGAAGCACCGCCGATGCGATCATCCGCGGCTACCGAGATCAGCCCCAAGCGGACGAAGAAGTCGGATGGGCCGACGAAGCCTCCACGCGGATGATCGCCGAAGAGCCGTGGTGACGGTTGCCCAGGGTGACATCTGGTGGGCCGAAGCCGAGGACAAACGTCGTCCGGTGCTGATCGTGACCCGAAGCGAGGCGACGCCGGTGCTGACATGGGTCGTCGTGGCCCCGATCACGCGCACCATCCGTAGGATTCCCACCGAGGTCGCGCTCGACGCCGAGGACGGCCTGCCCGCACCGTGCGTCGCGTCCTTCGACAACCTCCAGCCCATCCGCACGACATTCCTCACCGAGCGGCTCGGATCGATTGCCCCGCGCCGTTCCGAGCTCTGCCAGGCCCTCAGTGCCCTGGCCGACTGCTGAGATCGGGTCGTCGACGGCCAGGTTTGTCTAGCGTCGGTGCGGTGACCGTCGAGCGAACCTTCGTGATCGTGGATCTGGCCGGCTTCTCGGCCGCCACCGAGGCCCACGGCGACGAGACCGCCGCGGACCTCGCCACCCAGCTCACCGGCCTCGCGACCGAGGCGCTCGGCCCTCGAGACCAGCTGGTCAAGTCGCTGGGCGACGCGGTGTTGTGCGCCTGCGTCGGGATCGAGGTCGTGGAGCTCGGCGCGTACTCGCTGCGCAACATCGCCGACGAGACGAACCTGTTCGAGCTCGTCGTCGATACCGGCGACGTCACCGACGTCGTGGATCCGGTGTGCCGCATGCGCATTCAGCGCAATCACGCCCCAGGGCGGCTGCGTTACGACGGTGTCGAATACTGGTTCTGCTCGCTCGACTGCGCCGCGGCGTTCGCCACGTCACCCCGACGGCACCTCGACGCGTCGGATGAGGTGACGTCATAGGTCGCCTCACGCGGCGGCGGTGGCCCGATAGAACGCCATGGTGCCGAAGGCCGTCGACAGTCCTCCCAGCGTCGCGACGTCGACGAGCCCGGCGTCGCGCATCAGCTCGGGCAAGCGGCCCTCCACGTTGTCGCGCGTCTGCTCGACGCCGTCGAGCAGCCGCAGCGGCCACGACGCGATCCGCATCAGCATGGTCTCGGGTCGTCCCCAATCGGCCACATGCAGTTCGCCGCCGGCTCGCAGCACACGGGCGAGCTCGGCGAACGTGCGTCGTTTCGCGTCGAGGCTGAGATGGTGGAAGAACAAGGTCGACAACGCGCGATCGAAGGACCCGGAGGGAAACGGAAGCGCATCGGAGAACCCCTCGGACAACACGACGGCTGCATCCTCCTCGGCTACCTTGCGCGCGGCCCGACCGAGTACGGCCTGATCGCCATCCAGCCCGGCGACCACCACCCCCGGCCGGGCCTGCCACGCCTCGACTGCCAAGGTGCCGGTGCCGCAGCCCACGTCCAGCACCCGCTGGCCCGACGCCAGGCTCGCCTGGTCCAAGAGGCGCCGCTTGAACCTGGTCTCGCGAGTCGTGAGCGCCACGAGCGGGTCGTACAGCGGCGTCAGCGCATCGAACCGCAGAGCAGGGATGTAGCGAGCACGCGCCCGTCCGACCGAGTCGACGTCGGGCGGTTGCGGCACCGGGCCACACTACTGCCGCGTCAGGCAGCGTTCGCGGGTGACGGAGGCTCTGCCGTGGTCACCCTTCGCCGCCTCGGGGGTCTCCGAAGGTGATGACGGGGCGGGGGGAACGCCCCTCGGCGAGCTCGGCGATCGCGTCGTTGACCTCGTCGAGGGTGTAGCGGCCGCCGGTGAGCTCATCGAGTCGCAGACGTCCCCGCTGGTAGAGCTCCGCGAGGATCGGGAAGTCACGGTGGGGATCGGCCGAACCGTAGATCGACCCGGTGAGGCGCTTTTCCATCAGCAGGTGGAACGGTGAGACCGTGATGGTCGACGCGAAGTCCGGAAGCCCGACGATGACCGCGGTCCCGCCGGGATGGACGGCATCGAGGAGGCGGCCCATCACCTCGGGATCGCCGACGGCTTCGATGGCGCCGTCGGCTCCACCGCCGGTGAGAGACATCACCTCACTGAACGGATCCGCCGCTGCAGGGTCCAAAACATCGGTCGCGCCGAGCTCGGCGGCAAGACCGCGGCGGTCGGGGTCGGGATCGATGGCGAAGACACGACGGGCGCCGGCCAGCCGGGCGCCCTGAATCGCGGAGAGGCCGACCGCGCCGCAGCCGAAGACTGCGACCACCTCGCCGGGACAGACCGCGGCGGCGTGGGTCGCCGCCCCGAACCCGGTCGTGACCCCACAACCCAACAGGCACAGGCTCTGGGGGTCGCCGCCGGTCGGGACCGCGACCGCGCAGGCCTCGGGGACCACGACCGCTTCGGCGAGACAGCCCAGGCCCATGTATGCGCCCATCACGGTCTCACCCCGGTAGAGGCAGCCGCCCGGCGGGCTGGTCGAGAGCTCGTGGCACAGTTGCGGTCGGCCCTCGACACAGCGGGGCAGCGGCCACACCGCGGGGTCCACGACAACACGACGTGTGCCCCCGGTTCCACGGTGACCCCCTCGCCGGTCGCTTCGACGACCCCGGCGCCCTCGTGGCCCAGCACCGCGGGAAAGCGCAGCCCTTCGCCGGTCTCCGCGACGTGCAGGTCGCTGCGACAGATCGACGCGGCGTGCATCCGTACCCGCACCTCGTCCGGCCCCGGGTCGACGAGGTCGAGCTCCTCGATGGCCAGCGGCACACCCACGGACTCGATGACCGCCGCCTTCACCTTCATCGGATCACTCCCCCGGCGATCGCACGGCGATGAGGCTCGGGGCCGGGAGAGGACCGGCGCGGCGAGCTCGAGGGGTGGTGTGGCACATGCTCACACTCCCATGTTCATCATCTCTTCGGCGAAGATCATCGACGAAGCCACACGTATCCTCGAGCGTATGAAGAAGGCATGGCTTCTCGCCCCGCTGGTGACGATCGCGATCGTCGGGAGCGGCTGTAGCTCCTCGAACGACAGCACTCAGCTCCAGACCGGCGGCGAGTCCACGACGGGCTCGGCCGACAAACCGGGTGGCAAGAACGGAGACTGCCCGTCCGAGCCATTCACGGGCGAGGTGGCCAGCGCCGGCGACGATGCCAACGCCGCGTTCTCCCTCTCCGATGGCGACATCGTGCTGGCCCAGGCATTCGCGCTCGCCCAAGGGGCGCAGTACACCGTCTATCTCGCCGACTACGGCCTCGGCGACCAAGACGTCGGATTCTCCACGATCGAAGCGGACGACGGCCAGGTCGTCATCACGATGCAGGCCAGGAACCCCGACCAGGATCGGATCGAGCCTGGCACTCCCTACGACGAGACGTTCGTGATCATGGACAGTGGCGGTGGCGCGTCGGGGTCGCCGGATGAACCGGAGGGGACCGTCACGTTCATCGCCGTCACCGACGACCGCATCTGCTTCGACTGCTTCGACTGCTTCGACTGCTTCGACTGCTTCGACTGCGAGGATCCTCGGGCCTCGGTCAAGTCCTGAACGGCACGGTCAGCGCGCCGGTCATCCGCTGACCGAGGGGCCTTCCCCGCTCGGCTGGTTCGACGAGATCTCCTCGACACGGCCGCCAGGGGAAGCGATCTCGTGCGCCCAGGTGTAGTCGGGCTTGCCCGCCGCGGTGCGGGTGATCGCGTCGACGAGCACCAGCTTCCGCGGCGCCTTGTAGCCCGCGAGGAGGCCGTGACAGTGGTCGCGGACGGCGTCGAGCGTGACCGCATCCCCCGCCGGCTGCACGATGGCGCACACCGCGCTGCCGTAGTGCTCGTGGGGCACACCGACCACGACCACGTCGAGGACGCCATCGTGGGTGAGCAGCGCGGCTTCCACCTCCTCGGGGTAGACCTTCTCTCCCCCGGTGTTGATGCACGCCGAACCGCGCCCGACGAGATGGATGGTGCCGTCCGAGTCGACGGTGGCCCGGTCACCGGGTAGCGCGTACCGGTCGCCGTCGATCGTGACGAACGTGCGGGCCGAGCGCCCGGGGTCCTTGTAGTAGGCGAGCGGGACGCGGCCGCGCGTGGCCAGTCGACCCACGAGGCCGCGCCCGGGAGGCAGCGGACGCAGGTCGGCGTCGACGACGATCGTCTCCGGCTTCGCCGCGAAGGTGAGCGTCGGCGCGACCGCGGCCCCGCGCGCGGTGACCGACACTGCCTGGGCGGGTGACTCACTCGAGCCCATCCCCTCGAGGATCGCGAGCACCGACGGGATGGCGTCGAGCAGGCGGGCCTTGACGTCGGCAGAGAGGATGCTGCCACCGGAGCCCAGGAGTCGAACACACGACAGGTCCCAACGCGCCGGTTCGGCCTCGACGGCCTCGGCCAGCGGTCGCCCGCCCGAGTCGCCGACGAGTGTGAGCAGGCACACGCGCTCGCGCTCGACCAGGTCGAGCACTCGTACGGCATCGAAGTGCGGCTCGGGATCGAGCACGAGCGCGCCACCGCCGAGGACCGTGCCGAGCGCGCCCCACGATCCGCTCGCGTGCATCAGCGGACCCATCGAGAACGTCGCGTACCGCTCGGGACCGGGATCGTCCGGCGCCAGGAACGGACCCACTCGTTGCGAGGTGTTCGTGAGCACGTTCGGTCCGAGCTCCTCGGCGCGGACGATTGGCGGACCGCCGGGATTTCCCCCGCCGATCGCGGCGAAGAAGATGTCCTCCTGGCGCCACACGACACCCTTCGGCCTACCCGTCGTCCCGCCCGTGTAGAGCACGTAGGAATCGTCGGGTGAGCGCGGTCCGAGGTCGCGTGCCGCGGATCCGGACGCGACGAGCGCGCGGTAATCCTCGCCTCCCGCCTCGAGGAGGCGCCGGACGACCGGGGCGTGGCTCGCGGCCGACCGGACCGCGGCAGCGAACTCCTCGTCGTGGAGCACGACCACCGTGTCCGCGTCGGCGAAGAGGTAGGCGAGCTCGGAGGCTTCGTACCGCCAGTTGATGTTGATGGGAACTGCCCGCAGCTTGTAGCACGCGAGGAGCGACTCGAGGTGCTCGACGGTGTTGCGCATGCAGAGCCCGACGTGCTCGCCGGTGTTGCGCATGCAGAGCCCGACGTGCTCGCCGATGCCGACGCCCGCCGCGCCGAGCCCGTGCGCGAGGCGCGTGCTGCGCTCGTCGAGCTCGCGGTCGGTGAGGCGCCGGCATCGCAGACAACCGCGGGGCGATCGGGCACCGCGTCGGCGACGCATTCGAAGAGGTCGGCGAGGTTCAACTCCATTGGTGCTCCCGCGGCCACGATCTCGCGATCACCGATAACGTGTGATGGCCGTGGCCGAAGTATGGCGGACCCATGAAGACGGTGCGATCCCGACGGCGCGGTACGTCGATCCCGATTTCGCGCAGCTCGAACGGGAGCACCTCTGGAATCGGGTCCGGCAGATCGCAGGGCGCGAGGAGCAGATCGCCGACCCGGGAGACGTCTTCGAATACGAGATCGGGCTCGTCTCGATCCTGATCGTCCGCGGCGAGGACGGCGAGCTCGCGGCAATGCGCAACGCGTGCCGACACCGGGGCACCAAGCTGGCGGTCGGCCGCACGTCGGTCGACGGGTGTCTGCGATGCCCGTACCACGGGTGGGAGTACGGCCTCGACGGCGCGCTCGTCACGGTCGTCGACCGGGAAGACTTCGGAGCGGCGCTTCCCGAAGGCCTGCGGCTCGGACCGGTGCGGCTCGAGACCTTCGGAGGGTTCGTGTTCGTGAACCTGGACCCGGAGGCGATGCCCCTGCGCCAGTTCCTCGGGCCGCTGTGCAACCTGCTCGCGCCCTACCGGCTGGAGGACATGCGCCTCCGCCTGGCGCGCACGACGGTCCTGCCCGCGAACTGGAAGACGGTGATCGACGCGTTCAACGAGGGCTACCACGTCCAGGCGCTGCATCGGCAGATCCTGCCGTGGATCGACGACACGTCGATCGCGTACGAGCAGTTCGAGTACCACGCGCGCTACGGCCGCCTCCCCGGCGCGCGTCGCCTGCTCCAACCGAGCGCGCAAGACGTGTTCTGGTTCCCGAACTTCGTCGGACCGATCTACCCGGGCAGCGCCATCGCCTTCCGAGTTCGCCCAAACGGCGACGACGTGCACACCGCGCTCAACGACACGTGGGTTCTGGAGTGGCCCGACGGATCGGCGACCCCGCGCGAGCCACGCTACGAGCTCGTCGAGGACTGGGACGCGTTCGAGTGGGATCCGGTCACCCGCCAGGACTACGACAACCTCGCCCTGGTCCAGGACGGCATGGCCTCGGGTGCGAACGAGCTGGCTTTCACCAACCCGCGCCAAGAGGGCAACGTCGCGCACATGCACCGGGTCATCGACCGGTTCCTGTTCGACGACTGATCGCACGCGACTCGTTCCGCGCGTCGTTCGTCAGTCCCAACGACCGGCGCCGACATCTCGCCGTGGACCTGCTTGACGGACTGATTATCATTCGATAATAATCGGATCAATCGATAACACACGCCTCTCGAACTTGAGCCCGGGGAGACACCGATGAGCGACGCCGACGAGATACCGGCTCCCGTCAAGCTGGCCCACATCGTCTTGCGGACGGCCCACCTCGACGCGTCGATCCAGTGGTGGACAACGGTGCTCGGTGCGCACCGGTGCACCGCACCGACTTTCTCGCCTTCCTCACCTACGACGACGAGCACCACCGGATCGCCCTTCTGAGCCAACCCGGTCTGGGCGACGACGCACGGCTCCACGCCGGGCTGGAGCACGTGGCCTTCACCTTCGCGTCGCTCGACGACCTGGTGAGCACCTACGAGCGGCTGCAGAGCTTGGGCATCACACCGATCCTGCCCATCAACCACGGCATGACCATGTCGCTGTACTACGCGGACCCCGACGGCAACCAGGTCGAGCTCCAGATCGACACCACCACCCCGGCCGAAGCCGTGTCGTTCATGCAATCCGACGTCTTCGCGGCCAACCCGCTCGGCGTGGTCTTCGACCCCGACGAGATGACAGCCCAGCATCGCGCCGGCCAGGACGTGACCGCGTTGAGCCTCCACGGGCCCGCGGCGTGACCACCGACGTCCCGGTCGTCGGCTGCGGGCCGGTGGGGGTGATGGCCGGCCTTCGCTGCGCCCGGCGCGGCCTGTCGGTGGTGGCCGTCGACCGCTCGACCGAGTCGTGCGCGACGCCGCCGTGGCGGCGGGCGTGCAGCTCGAGCTGAGGGTCGAGGCGCGCGGTCACGGCGACGGACCACGTGGTCTCGCTCTCGGCCGCCGATGCCTCCGGTCATGAGCGGGAGCTCGAGGCTCGCGGGCTCGTCGGCGGCGACCGCGCTTCGAGCACGATGCGCGGCCTCGTCGGCATCGATCTCGTCGACCACGGCTACGACGAGGAGTGGCTGGTCCTCGACACCACGCTTCTCGACCCGGCCTGCGTCCTGTCGACCGTCGCCCGCCAGGTGTGCGACCCCGCCCGGGTCATCACCTTCGTGCCCGGCCATCGCGACCGCCGGCGGTGGGAGATCAGGCTCAACCCGGGCGAGACCGCGGAGGAGCTGCTGGAAGGCCAACGCATCGCCGAGCTGTTGAGCCCGTGGGGGAACGCCGACCAGCTCCGCGTCGATCGCGCCGCGGTGGATCGCTTCCACGCGCTGGTGGCCGAGACGTTCCGACGGGGCCCGGTGTTCCTGGCCGGTGACGCCGCCCACCAGATGCCGCCGTTCAACGGCCAGGGTAGGAACAGTGGCATGCGCGACGCCGAGAACCTGGCGTGGAAGCCGGCGCTGGTCGCCGACGGGACCGCAGGCGACGGCCTGCTCGACACCTATGACATCGAGCGGCGGCCGTACGGCATGGTCGCCGACCCACCCAGACGAGACCGGGTCGGGCCGCTATCAGCGGACCCTCCGGTGCTGTGAGTCACCGAGGGTCGGCTCGACCCTCCACGCGTCGCGCGGATCGGGGCGCGCTGAGTTGGCCGCCGGAATGTGACTTCTGGCCCTGGCACACCGTGGCGGACCGGCCCACCATCGCTGCAAGCGAAATGGGGGGTGCGCAGGGGTGCGCAATGGAACTCTTCCCCGACACGACCGCGATGTCCCCCGGGCATGATCCCCGAACCTGCCCGCAGTGTGAGGCGGCGCCACTTGCACAGGTCGCCGATTGTGAGCACGTCCACTGGTTGTGTCGCTCGTGCGGCCACTGTTGGCAGGAAGGCCGGCCAACTTTCGCGCCGTCGATCCGATTACCTGCCCCGGCTGCGCGACGAAACCACGCCCCGAGTGCATGGCGCTGTTCTCTCACGAGTTCCCGCGCTTGAGCGGTTGAGAGCGACCGCCCGGACGTACTCGCACCTCGAAGTGCCTCAGCGGCGGCCCGCCGGGTAACCCGGCAGCGCCCTCGCGCCCGCCCGGTGGCTCTACGGGATGTCGAAGCTCGTGTGCATGCCCTCGGCGAAGTGGCTCTCGATCGTGCCGTCGGGCTCTTCGTCGGTGATGTTGCAGAAGATCACGTAGCTGCCGGCCTCGAGATCGAGCTTCACGGTCTTCGACGACCCGGCCTCGATGTCCTCGATCTCGCCGATGAGCGCACCCTCCGGGAGCTCCTCCTCCACGACGGCACCATCGGCGTCGGTGGGAAGTGCCTCGGCGCTCTCCGCAGCCACGACGACCAGCTCGTGGGTCTCCGAACCCTTGTTGTCACCGACGAACTCGACCTCACCCGAATCGGCCGACGTCGGGTCCGGTTCGACGATCCACTCCGACAGGGTCACATCGACCGAAGCTGCATCATCGCTGCTGCAACCGGCCAAGCCGCCCAACAGCGCAACGGCCAAGCCCGCGCTCAGGAGGGCGCCGGCCTTGGATCCGATTCCCACCATGTTCCGCCCCCCCTTGTCCGTATCCGACGTCGGGACCCTACTCGCGAGCGGGGCGCCGGTAAAGGACCGACCCGGCCGCGTTCCCGAAGCTGGTCGCAGGATTCACCGCGAGCTCCGGTGGCGCAGACGCGACGCGGCCCCCGAGCCGAAACCCAGGGGCCGCCCGCGTGTCCCGACGCCCGCGCCTCACGAACGGGCGGAGCGGGACTGCGCCACCCGTAGCCGCCGAGACCGTCGCCGCGCGCCTGTTCGGGAGCGGTGGGTAGAGATCTGGTCTTCGGGGTTGAGCCGGCCCGCGTTTCTGAGCGGGGACGGAACGATTCAAGCCAGGCGCGTCGCAGCCTCGACGGCCAGTGCGGGGCTGCTCAGGATCGGAACGGAGACGTTGGCGAGACCGGCCGCTGCCGTCATCGACGCCTGGGCGAGCACGATGACGTCACAAGCCCCGTCGAGCGATCTGCACGTCGCCGCGACTACAGCGAGGTAGCCGTCCTGATCGCCGGCCTCGAACCGAGCCCAGGCGCCGTCGCAGAGGTGATCGGAGAGCTCGACGGTTCGACCGGCGTCCGACGCGACCGACTCGATCAACTGCCGGGTCGGACCGAGCGTGCTCTCGACGGCGGCCACGATGGCGATCCGTCGCCCGGCCGCGACCGCGGCCTCGGCCATGGGGCGATCGATCCGGATCACCGGGACATCTCGCCGACGGCCGAGGCGTTCCGCTGCACCGGCGATGGTGGAACAGGTGCACACGATCACGGTGACGCCGGCGCGTTCCAACTCGTCGAACGCCGCGTCGATCCCGGCTCGGACCTCGTCGTGGTGCGGCCCGAGTCGTCGAGCCTTCTCGAGCAGTGACTCGTCGACGACCACGACCGTGTCGACGCCGTCGGTCGCTTCAGCGACGAGCTCGTTGAACGTCGGCACGTGCACCGCTGATGAGTGGAGGAAACCGACCGACGGCATCGTCACGCGGTATGCGCCTCGGCAGTCGGCCCAGGTTCCGGTCGGCGTTCAGCTCGATCCGCCTCCACCCGCGCCCGCAACCTCGGTGAGCGGCGACCGGCGACCTCGAGTCCCTGAAAGCGCATGACCCCGAAGATGATCCCACCTTCGTGCATCGAGTGCACCAAGCAACCCTCTGTCCGTCGCACATCTGCTACGATCGTCGCATGACGGAAGTTGCGTCTCGCGAGCTTCGCAACCAGACACGGGCGCTCCTGGATCGCGTCGCCGGCGGCGAACACATCACCATCACCGTCGAAGGACGCCCTGTCGCCGAGCTGGCACCCATCACCCACCGTCCGCAGTGGATGCGCCGCGACGATTTCGCTCGACACGTCCTCACCCACCGAGCCGACCCCGATCTGGCAGTCGAGCTCTCCTCGCTTGCCGACGAGAGCACCGACGACCTTCCCCTGCGGTGAGCCGGGGACTCGCAGACACCTCGGTCTTCATCGCCCGCGAGACCGACCGCGACATCGAAGCACAATCGCTCCCTGACGAGCTCGCCGTCTCGGTCATCACGCTCGGCGAGTTACGGGCGGGCGTGCTCGCCGCATCCGAGACCACGATACGCGACCGACGGCTCTCCACTCTCGCCGCGGCGCTGAGACTCCAGCCGGTGCCGATCGACGAAGAGGTCGCAGCGAGCTGGGCCAAGCTACGCCTGATCCTTCGCGACGGTGGGCTCAGGATGCCAGTCAACGATTCATGGATCGCTGCGACCGCCATCGCTCTCGGTGTCCCCGTCGTCACCCAGGACGACGACTTCCCGACACTGCAGGAGCTCGAAGTCATCCGCGTCTGAACCGAACAACAGCAACCGCGCGAACAGGCTTGCCATGCGGGCCACGTCATCGACCTGCGCGAGGTCCGCGACGATCGGAGAGCCGTGGCCGCAAGGTGAGACGACAGTCACGAGCCCCGTCTCTGCATGTCGTAGCCGCGGTCCTGAGCCTGGACACCTACTGATGAACCGGTCAGACGCGCGACGCCGATATCGTCAGTCGGCTACGTCCCGACCGGCCAGTGCTCGACGGCGAGCTCCGACATCGGGAAATCGGACGGGTTGGCCGTCGCCAGACCGGCTCCGATTCCGACCGCGGCCGCACCAATCAGGCAATCGGCCTGGTGAAGCGTCATCCCGCGGCCTGCGAACTCGCGCCGCCAAGCCCCGGCCCGCGCCCCTTCCGCCACCCCGAGCGGCGCGAGGCGCAGCCCGTTGAACAAGCGTCGGGCGATCGGCTCCTCAACCGGGTGGAGCCCCCGCCAGATCTCCTCGACCGAGATCACACACACCCAGGGCTCGACGCCTGTGCGGCGGAGGCCGGCCAACCGACGCTCCGCGGGTCGACCGCGGAGAGCATCGATGAGGGCCGTCGAGTCCAAGACCAGGCGCGCCACCGTCAGCCCGCGCGACGGGAGTCGCGTTGCCGCTCCTGCTGCACCCAGACAGCCGGGTTCTCATCCCAGACGTGTCCGGTGTCCGCGAGCTGTCCCAGCGACGCTTCGACGTCATCCCAACGGCGCTCGTCGTCAAGACCACGACGCACGAGCTCCGCGATGAAGGCACTGCGCCGGCGAGCGCCGGCTCGCCGATCCAACTCCGCGACCAGCTCGGAGTCGAGCGCTATGTGTAGTCGCATGGGCCAACATTAGCCCACAGCCACCCGGGGCCCTTCCGTCACGCTCGAACCTACGTTGGGCTCAGCCCATGTGGCCCATGGTCCAGCACGGGTCCCCGGCATCAGCCGGGCCGCCCGGCAACAGGCACGGGTGGTGGCCGACGAAGATGTCGGACTGGTGGAACCAGCCGGGAACGATCCACGCGTGCACCATCCAGAAATCGCCGAGATACACGCTGACACCATCCTGGCCGGCCAGGCACTGGCCGTCGCGGATCACCAAGCCGCTCCCGTTGGCGATGCACAGGTACTCGTGGGTGTGCCACCAATCGTTGTCACCCGGGAACCCGGCGGGCGGCCCAGCGGGTCCGTTGTTGACGTACCAGCTCATCCCGACCAGCTTGGCGTCGGGACCGTTGCCGTCGTACTGCAGGAAGTTCGGCCGGCCCGGGTCGAACGAACCCTGGAGCGGATTGCCGAGCGCATGGTGGGTTCCCATACCGGTTGCGTAGTTGACCTGGGCGTTCCAGCCGTCGGCCTCCGCCGCGCCTCGCGTCGGCCACTGCATGGCGTACGCGAGTGCGTCGTCGAGGTTGCCGGACAGCTCCAGGCAGTCCTCCCAGCTCAACATGCCCTTCTGGATGCCCAGATTCGTGTAATACGCGGACCCGTGGGTGCCCTCGCCACCCGTTGACTCGCACCAGAAGGGTCGCGTGCTGGGACTATCTTGCTGGTGCGTCACCGCGAGCGGACGGAAGCAGCCGCTCAACATGAGCGCGAGCACGACGAAGCCCGCGACGCGCCCTCCGACCTTCAGCGATTTGCGGTTGAATCCCATCGCGTCTGTCCCCCCCATGTGGCTCCCTCTCGTACCCGGGAGCAGGGTAACCGCCACTGCGTCACCGCGCCCGGATCATCACGGAAGGCTCATCGCGGTCTCGACCCTCAAATTTGGGCGCGCCTGCGTTGCATCGTCCCTGACCCTCGGCTGATCCGCTGCGCCTGCCGCCGCGCCCTATCCGACCCGCTGCTACCCTGCCCAAGCCCCGATTCAGGCCCGCCGGTGTGCTTTCGGGCGCCAAGCTATGGTTTGGCCGGGAAAGAGGCGCGTGTCCGCTCCGGCGAGCGCTCACGCGCAAGGGAGGGCTCGTGCTCGAACGCCTGGTTCACTCGCGAACGCCGAGAGCGGCGTCACCGCGTTGGCACTCCTCGGTCTGCTCGGGGGCTGCTTCTACGAGACCTCAACACCACCGACCGGTCCCGGGGTCCTCGTCATCGGCGACTCCAACGTGGCCGACGGAGGGCCGACCTGGGTGGAGACCCTTGGCGCGACCTACACGACGACGGTCGACGGGGTGCCGGGCGCTGACTCGAAGACCTGGTTCACGGATACCACCTGGCCGCAGCGGATCTCGGAAGTGCTCGCGGAGCATCCTGGCGTCGCAGGCGTCGTCCAGCTCGGCACGAACGACGCCGGCACCGCGGCCGGCGCGGCTGCGTTCGCCGCCAACGTCGACGCGATCCTCGCCGTCATCCCCTCCGAGACCGTGGTGTTGTGGAACAACGTACGGCTTCCCGTGATCGAGGGCTGGACCGCCGAGAACGTCGCCACCGTCAACGCTGCGCTCACCGCCGCGACCGCAACCTGGCCGAACCTGCAGATCGAAGACGAGGCCGGGCACCCGGAGTGGATCGCCGACACCGCGCTGCACTTCACTCCCGCGGGCTACACCGAGCTGGCCAGCTGGACGCTCGCCAACCTCAACGCGGCGCTCGCTCCGTAGACGCGCGTCGTCGGCCGCCAGTTCGATCCCGCCGCCCGGGACCGGCTGCATCTGCACGAGGTGTGATCCTCGGCCGCGGCCGATCTTGCTAGTTGGGTCGGATGTCGTACCACCAACCGGCGGCCGCGATGCCGAGGAGGAGCAGGCCCGAGGCGATGGTGATGCCACGGTGGTGGCGCGCGAGCAGCCCCGTGAGCTGTCGCTGCACCGGCGCGGCGAGGAACGGCAAGAACACGAGCGGCCATCCGAAGCCCAGGCCGAAAGCCACGAAGTATCCGAGGCTGTCGGCGAACGCGCCCGATCCGCGCACACCACCGAGCACGAACGCGGTGATGATGAGCGGGCCCGTGCACGGCAGCGTGAGCGGGCCGAGCATCAGCCCGTAGACGAAGGCAAGACCGGAAGGACTCGACACGACCGGGAGTCGCAGCGTCGTCACGCGGGTAAAGGGGTTGCGGTCGAGGAGCATGAGCACGCCGAGGACCGCGACGAGCCCGTACATGACCGGAAGGAGCACGTCGAGCACATCGGAGAAGGCGCGGCTCAACCCGTACAGGATCCCACCGAGCGCCACCATCGAGACGAGCACCCCCGCGAGGACGAGCACGCCCATCCACCGAATGGCGCGCGGCGACTCCCCCGCCTCGACCCGGTTCGCGAGAAGGACGAACAGTCCCGGGTACAAGGGCAGCATGCACACGTTGCCGAGGATCGCGGCGTTCCCCAGGCTGAACGCCTCGAGATACTCACTCACAAGGCGGGCGACGCCACGGGAACCGACGGTGCGTCGAGGGGATCCCCGAGCTCACCCCAGGCCAAGGCCGCCCAGGATCTCACCGGTCGACTCGTAGCCGGTCACCAGCTTGCCCGCGGCCCCGTCCGCTTCGACCTTCACCTTCGGAGTGCTCGGCGCGTTGAGCGCCGAGTTCCCGTAGGCATCGCTCATCGCGGCGAGCATCTCCGGCGACATCACCGCGAAGCGAATGTCGGAGAAGCCATTGTCGGCCGCGTAGTCCTTCATGTCCTGGCCGTCCAGCTCGGTCTCGACGCTGAGCGCGACAAAGACCGCCTCATCGCCGGCGCGCTCGGCCGCATCTTGGGTGTCGCCGAGCTGCTTGCGACAGTTCGAGCACCAGGTCGCGAAGTTCTCGACGAACACCGGCCGACCCACGAGATCATCGATCGAGAACGTGTCCCCGTTTGCGTCGGTGACCTCCAGGGTCTGCCACTCGGCAGGCCCCGCGGCTGCGGGCGGGCTCGACTCGGCGGATTGATCGTCGCTGCCACCGCCACCACACGCCGCGGCCAGCAGCGCGAGGCCGACGATTGCGGCCAGGAGTCGGCTCCGGCCTGGGGCTCGCGCCTTGCCTGGTTGCATCCCGTACTCCATCGTCGAGGGAATCGGTGGGTGACCGATCCGGCCGACGATATCTGCGGCTCCCGTGGGCTCACGGTCACCACCACGCCCGTTTCTCGAATCGTAAGGATCGTGATCCGGTCCGCAATCAGCCGACCGCCCTGGGCCGTCGGAAGCTGATGGGCGAGCCTGCGAGCTCCGGCCCGGCCGAGCGTTTCCGACACGGGCGCTACCGTCGCCGACGTCGAGGAGGGGAAACCGAGATGAGCATCGAGTCCGAGCGCGTGGCCGAGACGGTCGAGTACGTCGCCCTGCGACGGTTGCAGAACCGCTACGGCGACATCGTCACCCGACGGGCCTGGCCCGAGCTGCACGAGATCATGCGCCCGACGTGCACGTTGGCGCTCGACCTCGGCGACGCGGCCGGGCAGCTCGACGGGCCCGGCGCCATCGGCGACTTCATCGGCGGACAGCTCGAGCAGTTCTCGTTCTTCGAGTTCGTGATCCTCAACACGGTCGTCGAGATCAACCGCGCCGTCGGTACCGCCGGGGCCCGGATGTACATCCAGGAGCTGCGCCAAAACGTGACCGACGGGCGGCGCACCAACGCCTTCGGCGTCTACCACGACCACGTCGAGCGCGACGCGGACGGCCGCTGGTGGTTTGCGCGGCGCCGCTACGGATCGTTCTCGCGCACCCAGGCGCTCGGGCCTGAGAACGAACAGGTCGTGTTCGATCTCCCGGTCTTCGCCCTCGACGAGCTCTGAACCTGACCGGCGGACGTGACCCGAAGGACTACGAGGTGATCGGGTCCAATCGACCGGTGTCGACGCCGTAGACGAAGCCGGCGACGGAAACCTCAGAGGGCACCAACGGGCACGCACGGATCCGCTCCATGTCCGCCCGTAGCACGGGTTCGGCGTCATCGATCGGTAGGAAGTCCCAGTCCCCCGCATCGATCCCGCGCAGTCGACCGATATTCGCGCGCAGGTGCTCGTTCGAGGTTCCGCTCAGTCGGCAGTCGGTGTGCTGGATGACGCAGACCCGCTCAACGCCCAGGAGGTTGACCGCAAGGACGAGCGTCCGCAACACATCGTCGGTGACGCGAGCGCCGGCGTTGCGCAGGATCTTGGCGTCGCCGGGCTCGAGCCCGAGCATTGCGAGGGGCTCGATCCGCGAATCGATGCACGTGAGGACCGCCAGCCCTCGGGCGGCGGTGGCCTCGAGCCCAGCCAGTCCGAACGAGCTGACGTAGGCACGGTTGGCGGCGAGGACGTCGTCGAACACGCGAGGCTCAGCGGGTCCGAGTGGCTCGCCGCGTGGCGACGGTCGGCGGCTCCGAGAGGACACCGAGCAGCTCGCCCACCTGGTGCCGAAGTTCCTTGGGATGGCGCAGCCTTCGGTTGGTGTGCACGCGGTATCGGTTGCGACGCCCGACGCGCTCGCGCTCGAGGAATCCGGCTTGCTCGAGCTCCATCACGATCCGTTGCGCGGCACGCTCGGTGATCCCGACCGACACCGCGACGTCGCGCAGGCGGATATCGGGGTCGGCCGCGATGCTCAGCAGCACGTGCGCGTGGTTGGTGAGGAAGGTCCACTCCGACGCCGGTTCCGGTGGTGTCGGCGCGCGCGGGGCGGTGGGCCTCCGAGAGGCCTTCGCCTGACTTTGCATACACGAATGCTACAGCGCTGATCGGCCGCTCTTCGGTGGACACAAGCTGCTCGCCACGCCACTCTTCGCAGTCCTCATTCTCATCGAGACCACCGACGTCGTGTTCGCTGTCGACTGCGGGGTGTCGCCCCTCGAGCGCCGCCAGTCGGTCGTCCGTGCGAACCAGGTGGGCTCGCCGTTCGGCCGTACACAGAACCATCCCGAGCAAGCAGCCGGCCGGCCGGACCGGCGAATACGATCCGATCCATGACGTCACCCCGAGACCCCGAGACGGTGACGGGTGTCCGCTTGGAGATGCTGAGCAGCCTGGGGTTCGGTGAGCTCCAACATGACTCCCACGTGCCGTTCCTGTCGCACCTCCTGGGGACCCGGCGAGTTCTCGTCGGGTGGGGCGCCGGCCACGAGCTGTGCGACGCGGGTCTCTTTCACTCCGTCTACGGCACCGAGTACTTCCCCACCGCGACCGAGGTAGGGCGCTCGCAGGTCCGCGAGGTCATCGGGGTGCGCGCCGAGAAGCTCGCGTGGCTGTGGTGCACGATCAAGCGCGACACGATCGACCCGACGAACCGCACCGCCGTGGACCGCCACACCGGCACGGTCATCACCTTCGAGCCCGGCGAGCTCGGCGACATCGCGACGCTGTGGGCGGCCGACACCGTCGAACAGCTGCACCGCATGAGCCCAGCGGAACGTCAGTTCGCGCACGGCCTCGCCGCGGTGCTGCATCTCGCCTCCCTCCCCGCCCGCCAAGCAGTCGAGGAGGCGTTGCTCGCGTCGACCGAGATTCCGACCGGCCACGACGACGACCCACTGTCCCCGGGGATCACTCGCTCCGACATCCTGTAACGGAATGCAGCTCTTCAGCGATGTCGCGACACCGGCACCCGAGCCCGGCTACAGCGCCAGGTGGAGCCGAAGCGCCTCATCCAGAGCAGCGAGCGGTTCGGTGGGAACCGAACCGATCCTCGGTCCAACGCGCTCGAACGAGACCGACCGCACCTGCTCGGCCTGTGCCTTCGAGTCTGTACGCAGCCCCGTCTCGGCCGCGGTCAGCAGGACCTGGAACGGGTACACCCTCGCGGTGCTGGACGTGACCGGCACCACCGTGATCACCCCGCGGCCCAGGCGTTGCGCCGCCGCGTTCGCCCCGTCGTTGCTGACGACCACCGCAGGCCGCCGCTTGTCGGCTTCGGCCCCTCGCACCGGCTCGAGACCGACCAAGCAGATCTCGCCTCGCTGCATCAGCGCAGGCAGTCGGCGGCTGCCTGGTCCCAGGCCTCGTCGTCACCAGTGTCAGCCCACTCGGTCCAGGCGTTCTCGTAGGCAGGGCCAAGCTCAGAAGCCCTGAGCAGCCGAACGGCTTTGTGGACCACTGCGGAACGCGAGCCGGCCCCTTGCGCCTCTGCATAGGAGTCGAGGAACTCGACGTCTTCATCCGGCAGGCTCACGCTCACCTTCACACTTGGATCCTACCCGTAGTCGTACCCTCAGAGCAACCCAGTCACCAGGGCCCGCCACCCACTCCCCGACCACCATCAGGTATTCCGGCACAACCACGGGTGTCGTGTCCGACAGCGCCGTATTCGGTAGCGGGCGCTCGGTCGATGTTCGGGCCCCGGGAACGGATCCCGGGGCCAACCGGTCTGCTCGGCCGAGAAGCTCAAGTCGGCGAGGTCACGGCGATGCCATTCGCCGCGGCCGCAGATGCCATCCGTTCGTCGTAGGTGATGAGGCCATCGAGATCGTCGCCGAGGTCGAGGGCAGCCGCGAGGTGCACCGCATCAAGGGTTCGCACGATGGTGGGATCGAGCCGCCCGGCTGCCTCGAAGATCGCAGTCGTGACCTCGACCAGCGTGACCGCGTCGAGGACGGCGCGTGCTCGCACCACGCGATCAGGAGCGACACGCCGGATGGCGCGAAGCAGTTCGGTTCGCGCGACATCACACGCAACCGGGTCCCTCGGTTGTGCCGAGAGCCAGGACCGCAGTGCCTCGGTCTCCGCCCCGGCGACCACAAGCTTCACCGACGCGGAGGTGTCGACGTAGAACGCCACGTCAATACCGCTCGGCGTCTCGCATCTCCGACAGCGCCGCCGACACATCAGGACCCTCGTCCGGCGCCGGCAGATCCACGATGTCGCGACGCGCTCGTCGAGCCCGGCCAGCCTCGATCAGGGTGAGAAGACGTGAGGCCGGGATCGCCGTCATCTGGGCGACCGGACGGCCCCGATCCGTGATCGTGACCGTCTCACCGGACACGGCGTCGGCGACAACGGCCGAGGCGTTCTGCTCGAGTGCTCGTATCCCGACCTCAGACATGTGCTTCCTTGTAGCACATGAATCCTTGGACGCGCGGTGGCCGTCGCATCCGGGAGCGAAGGCGACAACGGTGCCGGCTCCAACCGACCGCGGCGGCCTCCGGTCAGGCCCCCGGTGCCCGCCAACCGCTCTTCTTCTCGCGAGCCCGGTCGACTTCCTCAGGTGTGATCAGCACCGTCGTTGCCACCGAGACCCGGCCCGACGCCGAGGTCTCCAATGCGAACGCGGCCGCGGTCTCGTTGTCAGGGAGCTCGCAGATGCCCACGACATCGTCGTCGCCGAACGCGAAGTAGAAGGCCTCGAGCGTGCCACCCAAGGTCTCGATAGCGCTCTGTACGGCCGTGCGACGCGCCGTGCCACCCTCGGCAAGAACCCCGGCGACACCCTCCGGTGCCAGCGACGCCCTGAACATGAACTTCGGCATGGTGAGCCCCTATCAACTCGGTAGTGAGGAGGCAACACTCGCGCGCTCGCGCCGTGCCGGCAACCCCTTCGAGAAGCCGGGGTGCCAAGCATGGGTCCAGAACGACCAGAGACAGGATCGTCGGAACCGGCGCCCGCGAGGCCGCGCGTGGGCTCGTCTCCAAACTTGGCTACCGCGCGTTCATCGACGCGCGGTCAGATGGTGAACGCGAGGTTGTCGACGACGCGGTTGCCCAGGTCGGTGTCGCCGTCGATGCGCACCGTCCCGTGGGCGCGCGCGTGCTCGGCACTCCAGCGCCCACCCGCGAGACGCGTGAACGTGCGGCGGTCCATGGCGATGCTGACGGTCGGCGCATCCGGTGGCGCGTCGAGCAACACGGCGCGACCCTCGGGCGGCACGGCGATCGCAGCAAGGATCGGTGACGCGCCCGTGATCTCGAACAGGACAGTCGTGTTCGCCGGCGCGCCGGCCTCCTTCCCCACTACGTAGCCGAGCGCCTTCGCGGGAATCCGCCCCACCGACAGATCCGCGACCGGACCGTCGAGGAATCCGGGCCGGTCGAGCGCCTCGCGGATGTCCTGGTCGTGGTACCAGCAATCGAACAAGCGGATCTCCATGAACAGGCGGTAAGGACCGGGCCCCTCGGGCGTAAAGCCTTCGTGCTCCCATTCGGCGGTGGTCATCGCCCGCAGGACGTCGAGGCGACGCCGGGTCACCGCGCGGAACTCGTCGAGCAGCTTCGCGCCGTCCCATCCTCGATAGGTCGCGATCCACTGCTCGTTGGCCTTGCCGATGTCGTTGCGCACGTGCGGCGAGTCCCCGATGTCAACCGTGCCGGACGCGGGTTGCTCGCCGAGCAACATGCGCTCGGTACCGATCATGTG
The DNA here is from genome assembly GCA_035646535.1 of Acidimicrobiia bacterium. Taxonomy (GTDB): domain Bacteria; phylum Actinomycetota; class Acidimicrobiia; order IMCC26256; family JANYLB01; genus DASRPD01. The sequence goes on along the minus strand of DASRPD010000107.1, from coordinate 10,882 downwards.
CGCGACGTTGTCGTGGACAGTCCAGCCCGGACACTCCGTCGCCGTGTTCCATTGCGCGCTCGTCAAGCCGTCGCACACGGTCGCGACGTCGCGCCAGACCTCGTCGAGACGGATGATCAGCGGCTCGGTCATGCGCGAACCGTAGCGCGCATGACCGGAGCGAAACCTGGGGCGTGAACGGCCGGATCAGCTCCTCCTTCGACCCGACGTGCCCGTACCTGTGGTGGCTAGGCGACCCGAATCTCGCGGCCGTACTTGCGTTGCGCTGCTTGCTTCGAGACGCCGAGCATCGCGCCGATCTCGGACCAAGAACGGTTCGAGCGACGGGCGGCGATCACAGCTCGGGTGAGCTCTCCAGTGGTGTCGGTAAGCGTGGGCCATGTCGTCATCAGGGACACCGCTGTTTCGAGCGGTCGCCTCGATGTCCACTTCGACACGCTGCGGGATCTCACCGACGCCGTCAACACATGTTGACGCTCCAACCAACACGGCACGCGCGGACCACGGCAGCGGCCCAGGGGTCATGACTCGCCGACCCCTCAGATGGCGGTCACCGAGATCGAGCCCGCGTCTCGTACAGCTTTGTCACTGGATCCGTCCAACGCGCCGACCGTCAGATAGGCCATCTCGTCGGTATCCAGACCGAGGTCGGCGGCGTCAGTGGGTTCGAGCCGTTCGAGCAGGTGTTTCGAGGCGAGTGCGATGCCTCCCTTGGCTGCGCTTTCGATGCGCGCCGCTTCGTTCATCTCGTCGCCGAGCGCGGTGACCTCGAGCCGGCCACCCGTCGCGACCTGACCGACCATGAGCGTCGCGCCCCAGTGGATCCCCACATTCACGCGGACGTCGATGTCGTCGGGACCCAGCTCCGGCGCTGCGTCCCGGATCGCGCGCGCCGCTCGCACCGCGGCAGATGCGGCCTCTGACTCAGAGTTCCCGAGCTGTTCGACCAGGAAGAGCGCGGAAGCGCCGTCGCCTGCGTGCTTCCCGACGATCCCGCCTTGTTTGATGACCTGCGAGTCGATGAGGTCGGTGAGGTGCCCGACCAGCTCGAAATAGCCGCGCGACGACAACCGCCTCGACAGCTCACCGGACGCCTCGAGGTCGGCGAACAGGATGCTCGCCGGTCGCCGCGCCGGGATCATCACAGCATCCATCCGTTCGTGCATCGCCCGGTCGCCGCGCGCCAATCTCGCGAGCAGGCTGTCGGGGGCGTCGGGTGTTGCGAGACGGAGGACGCCGATGAACTCGCCCGCATCGTTGTTGATTCGAATGTCGAAGAACGTCACGTCACCCAACCATGAAGTGCGCAGCCCCGTGTCGTCGGGAAACGCATGGGTCGAGGACCAGGCCCGGATCAGCTCCCCCGGCTCGATGCGAGCGGCGGCCTTGGCGAGCGGACCGAATACCGTCTCGAACACGTCGTCGTCGGGATCGAGATAGGTGCGCATGATCGGTACGTTGAGCTTCCACCAATCGCGGCTGCTGTCGTCGGTGGTCGCCCAGTAGTTGCCGTCTTCGAGTTGTCGACGCGGGAGGCCCTTGCCGTAGAAGCGGCCGACCTCCGAAGGCTCGACGCCGATGATGCGTGCCTCCTCGCTCGAGATGAACACGACGCGCCACTGCGCATCGAGAATCTCGCCCGAGATCGCGGCGGTCTCGAGCGCCTCCGCAATGCTGCACAGCTCGGGGTGCTCGGGAAGCGGAGGACCGGCGGCCATGGACCGCTACCCTACGGCCCCCGTGCCGAGGCGACCGGCGTGCTCAGCGCGCACGCCGTCGTCCACCGTCGTCACCCAGTGGAACAAGACGCCCGGCCCGGCCGGGCGGAAACCCATCCTCCGGATGATCTCGTCGTATTCCTCGGTCGATCGAGGCTCAGCCATCGACGCTCCAGCGGATTGCGGCATCTTCGCCGGCAGGCGCGTACGAGCATCGAAGGCCCGTTTGGATTGACCGGTCCAGGTGTGCTGCGAGTGACGGGGCGACGGCGTCGAGTCGACGTATGGCTTCTCGGATGCGGGCGCTCACCGCTTTGCGGGCCCGTTCGGCGGGGTCGTTGGCGTTGGTGCGAAGCCGACCACCGAGGCCGGTGGCACGGCGGATCTCAGCGAGGAGTTGCTCGCGCTCCTGCTCGAGGCTTTCCACTCGTGTGATGTCGGCGTCACTCTCAGCCTGGTCGATCTCCGCCCCGAGCTCGTCGAGGCGACTTCGGTAGGCCGCGAGAGCCTCGAGGTCGATCAGCTCATCGCTGCTGCCAGCCGCGGTCGACGCGCCGCCTGCGAGTTCTAGCGCCGACACCTCCTGACCTCGATGGCGTACGAGAACGACGATGTCGGCCAGTCCTTTGACATGCGGGAGGCTTCCGTGTTCGCTTCGCCACGAAGCCGACCAGATCCTCCCGGTCCGTGTCAGTGAGGCCACGTCGACGTCGGGGTTCTCGCCGACGTCGTTGCCGCGGCGTTCTCCGTGTCCGGCGATCGAGCGTTGGGCGGCTTCTCCCTGGCGGACCCAAACGTTGGCACCGAGCCGTCGCCCAATGTCAATGGACTGGCGGAGCATCGTGTTGGCGTAGTCGTGGTCGCCGAGTGCACCGGCGAGGATCCCTGCGGTGTGGGCGAACGGACCGGCAAAGGCCACGACGGCGCCGTTGACGCCGCAGCTGTCGGTGAGATGTTCGATGTCCGCGAGCAACTCACGGCACAGCTCCGTGTCACCGAGCGCGGTAGCCGCTTCGGCCAGGTGGGCGACGAGGACCGACCTCAAATAGGAGCCTTCGCTGTGCCAGCCTCCGGACTCAGCCACCGTGGCGACCTCGCGAGCCGCAGCCTCGAGATCGCCCGCGTTTGCAGAGGCGCCCGCCGCGACCGCATGGGCGAGGACGGGGGCTCCAGTCCACCATCGGACCGCGTCTGCGGCGAGGGTTGTCAGCTCGTCGGGATGGTTGCGTGCCCGAGCAAGTGCGACCCGCTGGGACATGAGCACGTTGCCCGTGTCAGGTTCGTGGATCTGCTCGCCGATCCGTGCCGCCTCATGCATCAGCGCTTCGGCTTGGTCGGTGTCGCCCTCGAGCAGAGCGAGGGCGGCGCGGCGGGTCGCGATCATGTAGCGGTCGCGGGGTTCGTCGCGTGTCTCGAGCAGTCCGAACCAGCGGTCGAGAACTGACCGAAAGCCCGCTGAACCGGACTCGAGCAGTCCGTTCGCTTCGAGTATCAGACCCTCAGCGAGACGGTCGGTGTCACCAAGCCGACTTCCGACGACTGCAATCTCGTGGCCGAGCTGACTTCGCTCGACCCCGGTGCCCGGCCCCCAGAGGGCGTCATGGCGAGCCAGCAGGCACGCGGCGAGGGTCGCGTCGTCATTCGACTCTCGGCCGAGCGCAAGCGCCTGTTCGCTGAGGGCGCCGGCTCTGAGGCGATCTTCGGCCACCGAGTGCTGAAGCTCTCGAGCCAATGCCGCCGTGAGCTGAGCCTGCCTGGTGAGATCGACGCCCGTCACTGCTGTGAGCGCCGATTCGAGCTGGGTGATGATCTCGTCGCGAGGGGCCGCGAACTTGGCGCCAAGTCGCTGAACCGCCAGAGCCACGTCTGCTTGTTGCTCCGAGCCGGGCGCGACGTTTGCCGCTTCAACGAGCAGACCGCGGGCAACGTCAGGATCTCCAGAGCGTGCCTGGTTGTCAGCTTCGTCCATCAGGAGCCGAACGAGGAGCTCGGGCTCGATCCTCCACCCAGCGTCGAGCGCGGCGCGGCGGACGCGGCGAAGGTGTCCGCCAGCTTCGCTGAACGCGGAGCGTCGGCGTTCGTCAACCGCGGCTTCGCGAGCCCAGTGGATGGCCCGCGCCGGATCGCTGATTCTGATCGCCTGTGCGAAGTGGCCGGCAAGGTCGCCGGGAGGGACAGGCGCGCCACGCGCATTGCGCGCCTCGAGGGCGTCGCCGATTCGGCCATGAAGCTCCGACCGGTCGGTAGCGTCGAGGTGGCCAACGAGGGTCTCGCGAAAGAGATCGTGGGTGAACCAGAGCTCGTCTCCGGGAGCGGTCCGGATGAGCCCGGCGTCGATGGCGGGCCCGAGGCGGCGAACGATCACAGCCGATGACTCATCGACCACCGACCCCAGCACATCGGGCAGGAGCCGGTTCCCGAGAACACTTGCCGCCTCGAGCACTCGCCGGCTCTCGTTGGGCAGGGTTTCCAGTCGACGGGCGACGGCACCAGTCACCACCGTCGGCAGTTGGCCCCCTGCACCGAGCTCGGGCAGTCTTGCGAGCTCGCTCACGAACAAGGGGTGGCCCCCAGTTCGTCGATGCAGCTCAGGGGCGAGGGTGCGTGCGGTCGCCGGGTCGCAGATCGCTCCGACCAATTCCTCGACTCCCTCCACGGACAGCCCCTCGAGGTGAACGTGGTCGGCATGGGAGCCGACGGTGGCCAGCCGCGCCCGGGCGTCATGGTCGAGCTCGTCATGGCGGTAAGCGCCAATCACCACCAGCCGGGCCGTCACTGGCGCAGCAATCACATGGTCGAGCAGGTCGAACGTCGAGGAATCGGCCCATTGCAGATCGTCCAGCACGATGACGACATGCCGGTCCGCGGCCAACGCCTCCAACCAACGCACGGCGACATCGAGCAGCAACAGCCGATGTCGATCAGGATCATCGGTCGTCTCCACCGCCGGACCGAGATCACGGATCACGACCGAGAGCGTGTCGCGGTCATGGCCCGCGGCCGCCACGGCCGCGTCCAGCCCGACGGCCCGGACAAGGTCACCGAACGCCTGCATCCAGGGCCAGAACCCGGGGGCGCCTTCACCGTGCCAACACGTACCCCAGCCGGCGATCACCGCGTCAGCGGTCGAGGGGTGGATCGCGGCCCTGATCAGTGACGTCTTGCCGATGCCGGCCTCGCCGCTCACGAGCACCGCTGAACGGTGACCCTGCGCGGATGCCGAGATCGCCTGGCCGACGCGACGGAGCGGCTCGACCCGACCGACAATCCCGGCCTCTCCCGCTTGCGTCACTTCACCCCTTCTTCTTCGCGCCCCCCCGATCGCCAGACCGAATCTGGCGGAAAAATGCCAGCAACTGGCGCCTCAAGGATGACACCTCGCCAACAGAAGGACGAACCAGTGGCATTTGACGCTGATCAGTACAAGACCACCACCCGCAAGCAGTGGGAGGACTACGCCGGCGGCTGGAACGACTGGGCAACGCTGCTCGAGGCGTGGCTCGGCGAGGCAACGGAGCGCATGCTCGACCTTGCCGGCGTGAGCACCGGAAGCCGGGTGCTCGATGTCGCTGCTGGAGCCGGCGGCCAAAGCATTGCTGCGGGGCGCCGCGTCGGCCCCGAGGGCACGGTCCTGGCCACCGACTTGTCACCCACCATCCTGGCGCACGCGTCCCGAGCCGCGAAGACGGCCGGGCTGGAGAACCTTTCGACCCGCGAGCTCGATGGCGAACAACTCCACGAGCTTCCCGCCGAAACCTTCGACGCCGCCATCTCCCGGGTGGGCCTCATCTACTTCCCGAACCGCCACCAGGCACTGACCGGAATCCACCACACGCTCCGCGACGGCGGCCGGTTCGCCACCGTGACCTATTCCAGCGCAGCCACCAACGGTTTCTTCTCCCTGCCGGTCTCGATCATTCGAGAGCGAGCGCAGCTTCCCGCCCCGGAACCAGGTCAGCCCGGACCGTTCAGCCTTGCCGTCCCCGAGGTGCTCGAGCAGGACCTCACCCGAGCGGGTTTCCACGACATCGTCGTCGAGGTCATCAATGCGCCCGTCAGACTCTCATCGGCCGCCGAGTGTGTCCGTTTCGAACGAGAGTCCTTCGGGGCGCTCCACCAGATGCTGGGCGCCATGAGCACCGACGACCAGGACGCCGTGTGGAACGAGATCGAAACCGCCCTGAGCCAGTACGAGAGCAACGACGGTTTCAACGGACCGTGTGAGCTCGTGATCGCCGGAGCGACCCGATGACCACCCGAGGAGAATTCCGCGTTGCCGCCGTACAAGCCACCCCCGCCTACCTGGATCGAGAGGCCACCCTCGACATCGTGGCCGACCACGTCACCCGGGAAGGTGCCGACGGAGCAGACCTGGTCGTGTTCCCCGAGTCCTTCCTTCCTGGGTATCCCGACTGGCTCTGGCGCCACAAGCCCTGGAGCGATGCCGACTGGTATGCCCGGTTCCAGGACCAAGCCGTCGAGATCCCCGGTCCTGCACTCGACAAGGCACGCGCCGCGGCAGAGGCCGCCGGGGTCTGGCTAGCCCTGGGGATCACTGAACGAAGCTCATCGGGCGCGCTCTACAACGCCGTCGTCTACATCGACGACGCCGGGGAGACCGCAGGGCTACACCGCAAGCTCGTCCCCACCGGTGCTGAACGGCTCGTCTGGGCAAACGGCCAGGGTCCAATGCTCACCGTGGTTGACATCGGCGGGGTGAGGGTCGGGTCCCTGATCTGCTGGGAGGCCTACATGCCCCTCGCCCGCGCCGCGCTCTACGAGAAGGGAATCGACGTCCTTCTCGCCCCGACATGGGACAACAGCGACGAATGGGTTCCCACGCTGCGACATATCGCCAAGGAAGGGCAGGTGTTCGTGGCCGGCGTCACCGCGTACCTCCGCGGCTGCGACGTGCCCCGCGACCTTCCCGGTGCCGCCGAGATCTACGGCGATGCTGAGGACTTCATGTCCAGAGGCAATACCACCATCGTCGCGCCCGGCGGCGAGATCCTTGCAGGACCTCTCGTCGGCCAAGCCGGCACTGTCACCGCGAACCTCGAGCTCGATCGAATCGCCGCCGGCCGCCGAGCGTTCGACCCCACCGGGCACTACGCCCGTCCCGACGTGCTCTCACTGACCATCAACACCATTGGATGACACAACCCTGTGCCAACGCGGCGGCGCGCCAGAACCCGACGACATGGAGGTGAAGGCCCGGCGGCAAGCATCCGGAGGTCGCGCGCCAGGCGTTGCCATCGTTGCCGGAGCTCGGTTGAGACTCGGGACGATCTCGAAGCGCCTACAGCCCCCTCAACGGTGAAGATCGCCGCCCATGCCCGCGTCGTCCGATCCGATTGCGAGTTGATGCTCTTCGGGGTCGGGGAAGTGGAGGGCTACCGAGCGCTCCAGGAGACGCATCTGCCGCTCGAGCGGTGGTCGCCGCTCCGGTGTCACGACATCGAGCAGCGCGTGCACACTGGCGCGCAACCGGCGCTGCACCTGGACCGAAGCCGCGCCGTACTGGCGGATCTCCTCGAACGCCAGCGTCACGAACGTCTCCCAGCCGATGACGCGTCGAAGGAAGCGGAGGTGCCCGGCATCGTCGGTGTGGTGTCCGGACGGATCCGGGCGTGGAGCCAAACGCAACAACAGGTCGTGCAACCGATCGATGGCCTCCACCGCAGTGGTGGGGTCATTGATCGCAGGCGAGAGCGCCTTTTCGGCGATGTCCACCAACTGGCGGAAACCGAACGCCGGATCTTGGTACATGGTGCGCTCGCGGCCGACGTCGACGTGCACGAGAAAGTCGCGAGCCGCAATGGCGTCGGAACCGTAGACCTCGAAGATCGGTGCGCCCTGGGCAACGAAATCACCCACCGCCGGAAGCATCCGAATCAGACAGTCGTGGCGTGTGGCGAGCCCCACGAGCGATTCGATCTCGATGCCGTCGAGCACGCCACCCGTCTGCTCGAGCACGACGACCTGATCGCACGGGCCTTGCTCGGCGGCGTGAACAGACCGCTCGGTACTGGGTAGCGGTGGGTAGTTCTCGTCGATCGCCGCGCGTGTCTCGTGCGCGACGGCCTCGAGGATGTTCACGGCTCGTATGGACTGCGCGATGTGGTTGACGTAGTAGATGAACGCCCCGAGGCTGATGAGCACGAGCGCGAAGGCCATCGCGATCGAGATACCCGGGACGAACGGTGCTCCCACCGCGCCGGTGCGGACCTCGCGCAGCACGACCAGCGCGTAGACGAAGGTGGCCGCGAAGATCCCCAACGGGACCTGACTGCCACGATCACGCAGGAACGCCCGCAGCACGCGGGGCGAGAACTGACTGCTCGCCAATTGCAACGCGACGATCGTGATCGTGAACACCAAGCCGGTGAAGGTCATCATCGACGTCGCGATGGTGGCCAAGATCAGCTCTGCGCTCGTCGCGCCGCCGCCGAACGCCAACCAGCCCGGGTCGTGCAGGTGTCGGTCGAGCGTCAACGTCGCGATCGCGACACTGATCGCACCGAGCACGAAGAGTCCCGGAACGAACCACAGACCGGTACGCAGCCACTCCCGGATGTGCGCGAGCCGCACGCTCCGCGATCGTGTGTGAGCCTTCGGCGTCGGGCCGTGAGATCTCGTCGGCGAGCGGCGCATGAGCTTCACACTCTCACTCGAGGCGCGGGCACGCGTCCCGCCGGCTGGGTCGGTGCGGGACGAAAGCACACGGCCGCGTAGCACGCCGTGCTACCGTCGGAGCATGAGTCGGGAGATCAGCCAGAGAGAGCTTCGAAATGACAGTGGGAAGATCATGCGCGAGCTCGACGAGGGCGAAACTTTCACCGTGACCCGCAACGGCGTCCCCGTCGGGGAGCTCAGCCCACTACGGCGTCACCGATTCTTGGCCGCCGAAGCTGCCATCGAACTTTTCCGCACCGCGCCCGGCGTCGACTACCAGACCCTTCGAACCGACCTCGACGCCCCCGCAGACCAAGATCCGACACCCCGTTGACTGGACCAGCCCGGCCCCCGCGAGGGCTGTTGGACACGTCGGTGATCATCGACCTCGAGCACATCGAGTCGTCAGACCTTCCCCAAGAGGTTGCCATCAGCACCATCACCCTCGCCGAGCTCGCCGCCGGGCCCCACGCAGTCACGAACGCCGACGAGCGAGGCCGACGCCAAGACCGCCTCCAGCGGACCGAAGCCGCCTTCGACCCGATCCCCTTCGATGCCGACGCGGCCCGCGCGTACGGCAGAGTCTTCTCCGCTATCACCGCCGCCGGCCGCAAGCCACGAGGAGCAGGTGCTGTCGATCTCATCATCGCCGCCACTGCGCTCTCCGCCGAACTGCCCATCTACACCCGTAACCGCAACGACTACGCGGGTCTCGACAACCTGATCGAAGTCATCGCGATCTGAGCCCTGTACTCAGTGAGGTGTCGGACTCCAACTGACGCAGACGCGCGTGGACGGAATCAGCTGACGTCGAGAAGCCTGCGAAGTGCCTCGCGAGTGACTTCGCTGGTGGTGCGCGACGACTCAGGTGTTGGCCTTCCAATCCTCGATGAGGACCTCCATGGTGACGTCGAGCACGACGTTCTGGTCGGCATCGAGGATCTCGTAGAGACGGTGCTCGCCGCGCGAGCCATCGGGCGCGATGTCCCACAGGTGCTGTTCGCCTTCCAACACCAACACTGTCGTCGTGGCCGTGTTGGCATGAGCCCGCGCAGTCGGTCAGGCCGCGGCCGATGCAGAACCTTCGGATCGAGCGGTCTTGACCGCGCGTGCGAGCGCCGTGACCGCGGGCGCTGCGAGGATGGCCAAGAGCGGCGACGCCGGAACGTGGAACCTGGGCAGTCCATAGGTGTAGAGCGGCGTCGCGGCAAGCGCGAGGGCCGCCAACGCGACGAAGAGCCGGCGTGGTCGTGAACGTGACAAGAACCACCCGAGACCGAAGCCCGCGAACGCCAGGGCGACGAAGAAGTACACGTCGGCGATGAGCGACACCTGCGCGGCGTGCTCGCGGATCAGGGAACGCTCGTTCGGGCGCTGTCTCAAGGCTTCATCGAGACCGTCGTGGTCCCCCTGATAGCCGTAGTAGAAACGCTGAGGGAGCAGCCAGGCCTCGACGACCGGATGGCTGATCGCCCAGCGCAACGAGTACACCGTGTTGCGCTGATTCGCGTCGATCTCAGCCTTGGCCGAGTACCTGAAGGCCGCCGGCTCGGGACACTGCTCGGCGTGCCTCAGGGCCCCGGTCGCGCCGGGGCTGTTGTCGATGCACAACAGATCGCCGACGTTCGTCGCCACGGGGACGAAGCCGTGCATCTGGATGGCGTTGCGGATCGTCCAGGGAAGCACGACCACCACAACGCCCAGCATGGCCACAACGGCGAACCGCCAGACGCGTGCCCACGGGATTCCCCCGACCAGCGGCGCGACGACGGCGAGGAGCAGTAGCAGAGCCGAGAACGGGCGGATAAGGACCGACGCTCCGAGCACCAAGCCGTACGCCGCACCGCGCCTTACCGTCAGGCCCTCGGGCCACGGCACGTCGATCGCGATCCACACCGCGAGCACCACAGTGAACGCGAACGCGGTCTCCGACATCACCGACGACGAGTAGAAGATCAGGTTGGGCCACACCGCCACCATCCCGGCGGCCACCAGCGCAACGGTGCGATCGAACAGACGGGACGCGATCGCGTACACCAAGCCGACCGTGGCAGTGCCCAGCACGACGTTGAGGAGATTGGCGAGGAACGCCTCGTCGTGTGCGCCGAGCGCGTTTCCGATCCAGAAGAGGCCACCGAGGAGTCCCGGGTAGCCGATCGGGTGGTACGCCGTGGGGAGGTGGCCCGGGCTCAGGAACACTCCGGGGGCGATGTACCCATCACCGGCGGCGATCTCACGCGCGTAGCGCATGTAGAGGGACGCGTCGCTGAGGACGGTCGGTTCATGACCGGCCATCGCCACCCATGCCAGGCGAAGCGCGAAGGCACTGGCCACGACGAGGACGATCGCGCGGCTGGGCCGCCACCACGGCCGCTCCCCCTCGCCGGCCGCGTCCTCCGCATCGTCGGTGGCCCCGGCGACCGGTGGCGAGTCCTCTCGTGCGGGTAGCGGGTCCGATGCGCGATCCGCCTGCACAGGGCCAAAGTGTA
>DASRPD010000106.1:0-12837 GCA_035646535.1 Acidimicrobiia bacterium | reverse complement strand
GTGGGGCCTGGCTGAGGAGGTCGCCGACGGCCGGTCCCACCGCGGCGGGATCCCAGCGTTCGTCGCGTTCGACCCGCGGGCCGTGCTGCCAGCCGTCGGCGACCGACAGCATGCCGCCTTCGACCTCGAAGACCCGGCCGGTGACGTCGGCGGAATCCGCGCTGCCGAGCCAGGCGACGAGCGGCGCCACGTTCTCCGGGGCCATCGGGTCGAATCCTGATTCTGGTGCGGCCATCGTCTCGGCGAACACCGCCTCGGTCATGCGGGTGCGCGCCGCCGGGGCGATCGCGTTCGCGGTGACGCCGTAGCGGCCGAGCTCCGCGGACTGCACCATCGTGAGCGCGGCGATGCCTGCCTTGGCGGCCGAGTACGCGCCCTGGCCGACGCTGCCCATCAGTCCCGCGCCGGAGCTGGTGTTCACGATCCGGGCGTCGACCGTCGCGGCGGCTTTCGACTGTTCGCGCCAGTACGCGGCGGCGAATCGGGACACGCAGAAGTGGCCCTTGAGGTGGACGCGCACGACCGCGTCCCACTCGTCCTCGCTCGTGCCGACGAGCATCCGGTCGCGCAGGAAGCCTGCGTTGTTCACGACGACGTCGAGGCCACCGAACGCGTCGAGCGCGGACTGGACAATTGCCTGGGCGCCCGCCCAGTCGGCGACGTCGTCACCATTGGCGACCGCCTCACCGCCCATGGCGCGGATCTCATCCACGACGACGCCGGCCGGTCCACTCGATCCGCCGGTCCCGTCCAGCTCGGCGCCGAGGTCGTTGACCACGACCTTCGCACCTTGGCGGGCGAACTCGAGCGCGTGGCCGCGTCCGATGCCCCGGCCGGCGCCGGTGACGATCACGATCCGTCCTTCACAGATGCCCACGGGCTCTCCTCGTTCGCGGGGAAGCGCCGGGTACGGTACCCGCGTGGAGCGGAGTGGGGATCAGCGGGCGGAACAGCACGCGGAACACCGCCTGGAACACGGCACGGAACACCGCTCGGAGTGGGCCGACATCTTCGAGCGCGGAACGGCCCGCCACGGAGCCGGCCGGCCGCCCGGATCAGCGACGTGACCGACGGCCCGCGCCTCGGCGTGACGATGTTCGCGACCGACCGGTCGATCGACCCGGTCACGTTGGCCCGCGCAGTCGAGGAGCGCGGGCTCGCCTCCCTGTACGTGCCCGAGCACACCCACATTCCGGTGTCCCGTCGCACCCCGGCGCCCACGGGCGACGACCAGCTGGCTGAGGAGTACCGGCGGACCTACGACCCGTTCGTCGCACTCGCCGCCGCGGCCGCGGTGACGGAGCGGATCACCCTCGGCACCGGGGTCTGTCTCGTGGCCCAGCGCGAACCGATCGTCACCGCGAAGGCGATCGCGTCGCTCGACCAGCTGAGCGGCGGCCGGTTCACGTTCGGGATCGGCTTCGGCTGGAACGAGGACGAGCTGGAACATCACGGGGTGACGATGCCGCAGCGCCGGGCAGTGGCCCGCGAGCACGTGCTCGCGATGCAGGCCCTGTGGCGAGACGACGAAGCCGCCTTCTCGGGTGACCACACCGAGTTCTCACCGAGCTGGTCGTGGCCGAAGCCCGTACAGCGACCCGGCCCGCCGGTGCTGATCGGCGGCGCGGCCGGACCGAAGCTGTTCGCGCACATCGCCGAGTATGCGGACGGGTGGATCCCGATCGGCGGAGCGGGCGTCCGAGACGCGCTCGTCGACCTGCACGCCGCGGCAGAGCGGGTGGGACGGGACCCCGCGAGCCTGCGAGTGGTGCCGTTCGGCACGGTTCCCGATCCGGGCAAGCTCGACTACTACGCCGGCCTTGGCATCGACGAGGTGGTACTCCAGCTCCCCTCCGCGCCCGCAGACCGGGTGTTGGCTCTCCTCGACTCCTACGCCCAGCTCGCGCACGGGCGAACCGACTAGCGCGCGATGGGGAGGAACACCTCCATACGCATCACGTCGCGCGACGAGTTGCCGTAGAACTGCGCGAGCTGCTCGGAGAGGTCGCCGATCGTGCGCAGCATCGTGGTCATGAGCGTGAGGGAGTCACCGTCGCACGCGGCGTAGGCGAGGCGCCGAAGCGTCGTCTCGTCGGGTGGGGTGCCGTCGAGGAAGGACTCATACAGCGTCAACCACGCTTCGGGCGTCGCCATGAGTGTTGCTCCTAGGAAGGCCGGGCCGCACGTGCGGGTGAATGATCCCGCCACCGGGGCAAGCTCCGCAAGCGGTCGGGCGGCTCCAGGGGCCTCCTCAGATCCGCTCGATGATCGTGACGTTGGCCTGGCCGCCGCCCTCGCACATCGTCTGGAGCCCGTAGCGCCCACCGGTGCGTTCCAGCTCGTTGAGCAGGGTGGTCATGAGGCGTACGCCGGTGGCGCCGAGCGGATGGCCGAGCGCGATGGCACCACCGTTGACGTTGACGCGGCTCAGATCTGCGCCGGTCTCGCGTTGCCACGCCAGCACGACCGACGCGAACGCCTCGTTGATCTCGACCAGGTCGATGTCGTCGAGGCTCATCCCCGTCCGCTCGAGCGCGTAGGCGGTCGCCGGGATGGGCGCCGACAGCATGAAGATCGGATCCGCGCCGCGCACGCTCAAGTGGTGGATCCGGGCGCGGGGTGTGAGGTCGTGGTCGGCCAGGGCGCGCTCGCTCACCACGAGCATCGCCGCGGACGCGTCGGAGATCTGGCTGCTGACCGCGGCGGTGAGGCGGCCGCCCTCCACCAGCGGGGGCAAGGATCGGATCTTGTCCCAGTTCGGTTCCCGCGGGCCCTCGTCTCGCGTCACTCCGGCGAGCGGAACGATCTCGCGGTCGAACCGGTCCTCGGCTTGTGCCCGCAACGCCCGCTCGTGGGACTCGACCGCGAACGCCTCCATCTCGTCACGGGTGACGTTCCACTTCTCGGCGATGAGCTCGGCGCCGCGGAACTGACTCACTTCCTGGGTGCCGTAACGGTCGGTCCAACCGGTCGAGCCGGAGAAAGGGTCGGTGAACCCGAACTGCTCAGCGGAGGTCATCGCCGCGGCGATCGGGATCTGGCTCATGTTCTGCACGCCGCCGGCGACGACGATGTCGGTCGTGCCGCTCATGACGGCCTGCGCGGCGAAGTGGACCGCCTGCTGGCTCGATCCGCATTGACGGTCGATCGTCGTGCCGGGGACCTCCTCGGGCAGTCCGGCGGCGAGCCAGCACGTTCGGGCGATGTCACCGGCCTGCGGGCCGATCGCGTCCACGCAGCCGAACACGACGTCTTCGACAGCCGCGGGGTCGACGCCGGTGCGGTCGAGCAGGGCCGAGATGGAGTGCGCCCCGAGATCGGCGGGGTGGACGGCGGAGAGTCCACCACCGCGCCGTCCTACCGGCGTCCGGATTGCGTCGATGATGTACGCCTCAGCCACGGTGGTGCTCCTTGTCAGGTTCGGTCCAGCGTCGCGCGTGCGACGCGGTCGCGGTGCCAGTCGGCGTCACCCCACGTCGCGGCGAGCGCCCAGACCCGCTTCATCCAGAGGTGGAGGTCGTGCTCGTCGGAGTAGCCGATGGCCCCGTGGCACTGCAGCGCGTGGCGAGCGGCGAGGGTCGCGGCGTCGGCTGCGGCGGCCTTGGCCATCGAGACGTGTACGGCCGCCTCGGGGTCCGCGTGGGCGAGCGAGTACGCGGCCCGGTACACGAGCGGCGCCGAGAACTCGATCGCGATGCGCACGTCGGCGAGCTTGTGCTTGAGCGCCTGAAACGATCCGATCGGTGCGCCGAACTGGCGGCGATCGGTGACGTAGACGATCGTCACGTCCAGGAGATGGTGCGCCAGGCCGACGAGCTGGGCCGAGAAGCCGAGGACACCCCGCCAGTACGCGGTCGACACCTCGGACCGGGTCAGGGCACGCCGTGGCTCGGCTCCGTCGATGGAGAACAGACGACGGCTCCCGTCGACCGACTGTCGCGAGTCGAGCGACGCCGCAGTGGCGGCGCAGCGGAAGCTGTCGTGGCCGAGGCGGACGATCGCGTCAGCGGAATCCGCGTAGGGCACGAGCGGGTCCCCCGCGGTCACGGTGGCCGCGCCGGTCGCGTAGTCCTCACCGCCGACGATCGGCGCGCCCACCAGTACATGCTCGACGAACGGCTCCGGCAACGCGGCTCGACCGGTCTCTTCGGCCAGCAGCACTGCGTCGAGCTCGCTGAGCCCGAGCCCGCCGTCGGCCTCGGCCACCAGGACGCCGAGCGCACCCATCTCCCCGAGCGCGGTCCAGGCCGCACCGCTCCGCCCGTCGGCGTTGGTCCACGCGGCGCGCACGACCGCCGGTGGGCACTCCTTGTCGAGCAGCGCGCGCACGGCATCTCGGAACGCGAGCTGGTCGTCGGTGAAGGCGAAGCGCATCCGTCGGGTGCCGTTACTTCCGGGGGAGGCCGAGCACGCGCTCGGCGATCACGTTGCGTTGGATCTCGTTCGTGCCCGCGTAGATCGGTCCGGACAGGGCGAACTGCCAGCCCTTCATCCACGCGGAGTCGTCCAGCTCGGCCTCCGCGCCGAGGATCCCGAGTGCGGTCTCGTGCAAACGCACGTCGAGCTCGGACCAGAACACCTTGGTGAGGCTGGATTCGGCGCCGGGCGGCTCGCCGTCGGTGATCCTGGTCACGGTGGCGAGGGTGTGGAGTTGGTATGCCTCCGCGTCGATGCGGGCCTGTGCGATCCGTTGGCGGACGAGCGGGTCATCCGCGGACCGGGTGCGGGCGAGCTCCACGAGTCGGTTCGTGGTGGCCAGGAACCGCCCGGGGCTGCGCAAGGTGAGGCCGCGTTCGGAGCCGGTGGTCGCCATTGCGACCTTCCAACCCTCGTCGACCTCGCCGAGGACGAGGTCATCGGGCACGAACACGTTGTCGAAGAACACCTCGGCGAAGCCCTCATCGCCGTCGAGGCGGCCGAACCCGCGCACGGTGATGCCGGGTGAGTCGAGCGGGACGAGGAGGTAGGTGAGGCCGCGGTGGCGCTCGGCGTCGGGGTCGGAGCGGAACAGCCCGAACAGGTGTGTGCAGAACGCACCGCGGGTCGTCCAGGTCTTCTGGCCGGACAGCCGCCAGCCGCCATTGGCGGCGTCGTGCACGGCGCGGCTCGCGATGGCGGCGAGGTCGCTGCCCGCGTCCGGTTCGGACCAGCCCTGGCACCACGTCTCCTCGCCGCTCGCCATCCGTGACAGGAAGCGCTCCTGCTGGGCGGGGGTGCCGAACTCGAACAGCGTGGGGGCGAGCAGGAAGATGCCGTTCTGGGTGACGCGCTGAGGCGCGCCGGCCCGGTAGTACTCCTCTTCGAAGATCAGCCATTCCCACAGGCTCGCGGCGCGCCCGCCGTAGGCCTCGGGCCACGAGACGACAGCCCAGCGGGCGTCGAACAAGCGGTGCTCCCACTCGAGGTGCGCGGCGAACCCCTCGCGGGTGTCACCCGAAGCCAGCGGTGGGTCGGGGACGTTCGCCGCGAGCCAGTCTCGCGCCTCGGCGCGGAATGCTGCTTCGGAGTCCGACCACGACAGATCCACGGCGCCGCGGAGGCTACTGGAGGTCTCGGGTACCGGCGGGACGGCCCGCGGGGTTCCTCGTATGGTCCGGCCACCGCTAGCGTCCGGCGCGTGGAGATTCAGGCCGAAGGCTTGTGCAAGCGCTTCGGCCGAACCTTGGCGGTCGACGGTCTCACCTTTGCCGTGCGGTCCGGCGCGGTCACCGGATTCATCGGACCCAACGGATCGGGCAAGTCGACCACCGTTCGCCTGATGCTCGGTCTCGATCGCCCGGACACCGGACGAACGACGTTCGATGGTATGCCGTACGCGGCCTTCCGGGCGCCCCTGCGCTCCGTCGGGGTGCTGCTCGACGCGAAGGCCGTGCACCCCCGCCGCAGCGCGCGAGACCACCTCCGGACGGTCGCGGTCACCAACGGCCTCTCGGCGCGTCGGGTTGACGAGGTGCTGGGGCTCGTCGGGCTTGCCGACGTCGCCGGTCGTCGCGCCGGAGCTTTTTCCCTCGGGATGGGCCAGCGCCTCGGGCTCGCGAGCGCGCTGCTCGGTGATCCGCCCGTGCTCATCCTCGACGAGCCCGCCAATGGGCTCGACCCCGAGGGCATCGTGTGGATCCGGCAGTTCATGCGCTACCTCGCCGATGAGGGCCGCACCGTCTTCGTGTCGAGCCACGTGCTTTCCGAGCTCGGCCAGATCGTGGACGACGTCGTCGTGATCGGCAAAGGGCGCCTGCTCGCCTCGGGAACCCGCGAGGAAGTGCTCGGCGGCGCGGCCGAGTCGACGGTGACCGTGGTCAGCCCCGACGCCACCCGCCTCGCACAGCTCGTTGCCGAGCGCGGCGGCCGGGTCGATCGGTCGGACGGCTCGCAGATCGAGCTCGGCGGGATCGAGGCACCGGCGGTGGGCGAGCTTGCCGCGGCCGAGGGCATCGTCCTGCACGAGCTGACTCCGCACGAGCCGTCGCTCGAGCAGGCCTACCTCCGACTCACGGGTGACGAGCAGGAATACCGCGCCGGAGGGACGCCGTCATGACGGCCGCGATGCGCGGTGAGTGGCTCAAGCTGCGCACCGTGCGCAGCCCCAAGGTTCTCGTGGCGATTGCCGTGCTGCTGACTTGGCTCATCGCGGGGTTGTCGACCCGTGACTACGACGGGTCCGGTCGACCGGTGGAGCTCGTGGCGGGCGCGGGCACGCTGACGCTCGTACTGCTCCTCGTGCTCGGGGTGCAGATGTTCGCCCAGGAGTACCGCTTCGGCACCATCCGTACGACCTTCACCGCGGTGCCCGTTCGCCGTCGAGTGGTGAGCGCCAAGGTCATGGTCGGCGCGGCCGTCGGCGGGGTGACCGGCGCGCTGGCCGTCGGTGGCGCGGCACTCGTGACGACCATCGTGTTGTCGTCGCGTGGATATGACCTCCCGTCCAACGACCGCCTGGCCGAAGTCGCGATCGCCTACGTCATCGTCGGCGCGCTCGCGGTCGTGTTCGGCATCGGCGTCGGGGCACTGACTCGGAACCCGGCGTTCGGCATCACCCTCGTGCTCGTGCTCGGTCTGGTGGTCGAGCCTCTCGTCTCGGTGTTCACGAGCGCCGATGTCGCCCGAGGGTTCCCGTTGATGAGCGGCTTCGGCGCGTTTCCATACTCGTTCGCCGAGGGTACGGCGTTCACGCCGTGGTACGTCTCCGCGTTGGTGTTCGCGGCCTGGTCGTCGCTGCTGGTGGTCGGTGGGGGGCTCATGGTGGAACGGCGGGACGCGTAGTCTCCGAGCGTGATCGACATCGTGATCGACGACCTCTTCCAGCTCCTCCTCCTGCTGGTCCCGGTCGTCGCGCTGAGCTGGATGTCGCTTCGGCTCCTCGGGGTGCGTCGGAGCTGGATCCGTTCGCTGCTCATCAGCCTCGCCGGCTGGGTGCTCGGCGTATCGCTGGCGGCAGCGTCGTACGAGAACCGCGCGCCATCGGACTGGGATCTGACGGTTCGTGTCGTGGCCTTCACGATCCTCGCGACGATGGCCGTCGGCGTCGCCGAGCAGTTCGTGTTCGGATCGGGCCGGCGTGAGGACGAGCTCGGGCGGCTGCGCCGATTGCCGCACCCGATTCGTCGGATCAAGCAGACGTTTGCGCCCACGGTGCGATTCCAGCAGGTGTTGAGGATCGCGAAGCGAAACGGGCTGTTGCACACTCGGTTCGCCTCGAGCGCCGGCATCACCGATCCCGAGTTCGGGCCGTGCCACGGGCCACGCTCGAGGAGTGCGGCGGCATGTTCGTCAAGCTGGGCAAGGTCGCTTCGACGCGGGGTGACCTGCTGCCGGCGCCACTCATCGCGGAGTTGACGGTGCTACAGGCGTCGGTGGCACCGGAACCGGCCGACGGCATTCGCCGAGTCGTGGAATCGGAGCTGGGGCGGCCGGTCGAGGAGGTGTTCCCGACGTTTGACTGGGAGCCCCTGACCGCGGCGTCGATCGCCCAGGTGCATCGGGCCACACTGGCGGACGGCCGCCTGGTCGTCGTCAAGGTGCAGCGCCCGCGTATCGCCGACGTGGTGGATCGCGACGCCCAGACGATGTTGTCGCTGGCGCGCTTCCTGCAACGGCGCACGGGCCTCGGGTTGCGGGTCGACGTGGTCTCGCTCGTGCGTGAGTTCACCGGCGCGATCCGTGACGAGCTCGACTTCTCGGCTGAGGCCCGTTCCGAGGAGCGCGTGCGAGACAACCGTGCCGACGACGTCGGTGTTCGGATTCCGGCGGTGTACGACGAGCTGTTGACGCGGCGAGTCCTCGTGTTGGAGGAGATGGCCGGTGCGTTGATCTCGGACCGCGACGCGGTCGACGCCACCCCGGTGTCTCGCGACGAGCTTGCGGATCGCCTGCTCGCGTCGTTCTTGGCGCAGATGCTGCGTGACGGGGTGTTCCACGCTGATCCGCACCCGGGCAACATCCTCGTCGACCGGTCGGGAACGTTGGCGCTGTTGGATTTCGGCTCGACGGGCGTGCTGGACGCCACGACGCTCCAAGCGCTCGGCGGGATGTTGCTCGCGACCCAGCTCAACGATCCCATGCTGCTCAGGCGGTCTGTGCTGGCGATCGCACCGCCGCCGCCCGGCACCGACATCAGCGGCCTCACGTCGGATCTCGCGCGGTTCCTCGCGGTGCAGGTCGACCACGGTGGCGGCATCGACGTGGGCATGTTCGAGGCCATGATCCGGGTCCTGCGGGCCAACCACCTGCGCGTGCCGCACTCGTTCACCCTCCTGGCGCGGGCGCTCGTCACCCTTGATGGGACACTGCGGACGCTCGCTCCGGGCTACCCGACGGCCCAACGGGCAACGGAGCTTGCCCGCCCGCTGGTCGTCCCCGAGGGCTCCGATGCGTTGGAGGATGAGCTGCGCCAGGAGCTGATTCGCAGTCTCCCGTCGCTGCGGACCCTGCCCGACCACGCCGAGGCGATTGCCGGCCAGCTCCGTACCGGCCAGCTCACCGTGAGGACTCGCCGCTACGCAGATCCCGACGACGCCGCGTTCGTGCGCGGGCTCGTGAATCGCGCGGTGCTGGCTGCTGTCGGTCTCATCGGTCTCCTGGTCTCGGGAGTGTTGCTGCTCGCGGCCGCAGCCGCGCCGACGGCGCCGTAGAGGCCCTGGCCCGCGCCGGCGAGGGACGCCGGCGCGAACCGGGCCACCGCGGTCTGCCCGGCGGGGGTCGTGACCGCGTCGCCGGTCGCGTGGATGAGAGCGACGACGCTCGCGATCAGCACGGAGTCCGTGAAGCCGTACACCGCGATGCAGGGAGTGGTGATCACGAGCGCGACGACGCCACTGCGAACCGCGCCGCGCCGATCGGCCAGCCGGCCTCCGAACGGGCTCAAGACCACGAGCGGAAGCGCGAAGAGCGCCAGCGTGATCGCGATCACGGCGGTGCTCGCGCCGATGTCGGTCATGTAGCGGGCCCAGATCGCGTCGAACACGCCGATCGCGAGGAACAGTGCCGCGCCGAGAGCGAGGCCGGCCAGCACTCCCCGCCGTGCGATCAGCGAACGCACCGCGCGGCGCTCGGGTCGGCTGTCGATCGGTGGTTCTGCGATCCGGGCGACCGCCGGGGCCGTGAGCGCGAGCACTCCGGCGAGGACGAGAAATGGGGCGTGGAGCCCGAAGAGCGCCGCGAGCACGGCCGCGATGGGCGGTCCGGCGATGAAGCCGCCCACCTCGAAGCTGGCGATCCGCCCGAGCGCTTCGCCCGAACGAGGTCCCGCCGTGGTCACCGCCACGCGGCGGGTCGCGGGGACGAACATCCCCGATCCGAGCCCCAGCAACAATCGGGCACCGACGAATTGCCACAACTGGGTGGCGAGGCCGAACCACAGCATCCCGGCCGCGGCGACGCCGAGCCCGACCCGCAGAAGCATCCGGGTATGACCTCGGTCGGCGTAGCGGGCGAGGCCGAGCTGCGCGCCCAGCCCCGCCAGGAAGGCGGTGCCGGCGATGAGACCGAGTCCGTAGGTGGGGAGGTCGTAGCGGTCCTGGAGCTCGGCGAGCAGGGCGAAGATCGCGCCGTAGCCGAGCGCCTCGACCGCGACGCCCACGTACAGCAGGAACGACACGCGGGCCACGGGGGCGCGAGAGACAGGCTGCATCTGGCGTCGCCTCCGGTTCAGCGGGACTCAGGTGGCGCTGTCGGCCTCCAGCGCCGTGGTCTTCGCCCACCGGTAGTCCGCCTTGCCCGACGGTGAGCGTACGACCTCGTTCACGAGGACGAGCCCTCGCGGCACCTTGTACGCGGCGATGGTCGAGCGCGCGTGCTTCGCGAGATCCTCGGCCGTCAACGTCTCACTGCCGCGTGTCTTCACGACGGCGGTGACCCGCTCACCCCAGCGCTCGTCGGGCACGCCGACGACGAGCACGTCGAAGACGTCGGGGTGGGACTTCAGGGCGAGCTCGACCTCCTCGGGGAAGATCTTCTCGCCTCCGGAGTTGATGCTGACCGAGCCGCGCCCGAGCAGGGTGATCGTTCCGTCGCTCTCGACGCGGGCCATGTCACCGGGAAAGGCCCAGCGCTCTCCGTCGATCTCGACGAACGTCTCCGCGGTCTTCTCGGGGTCCTTGTAGTAGCCGACCGGCACGTAGCCGCGGCGCCCGAGCCGGCCGATCACGCCGCTTCCGGGCTCCACCGGCGCACCGTCCTCGTCGAGGACGATCGTGTGGTCACCCATCACGAACCGCGGTCTTCCCTCGCTGTCCGAGCCGGCCACGCTGCCCTGGTAGCCCGTCTCGGACGCGCCGAGCGAGTCGATGACCAGCATGTTCGGGAAACGCTCGGTGATCGCGTCCTTGACCGCCGGAGACAGGATCGCGCCACCGGAGCCGATCACGAAGAGGCCCGACGTGTCGACGCCGGCGAGCGCAGGATCGTCGACCGCCTCGATGAGCGGTCGGGCCATGGCGTCACCGACGAGGCTGACCGACATGACCTTCTCCCGTTCGATCGTCCGCCAGACCGCGATCGGGTCGAGTCGCCGCTGCGAGGAGAGCACAACCTTGTTGCCTTGCAGGACGAGCATCATGACGACCCACTGCGCCGCGCCGTGCATGAGCGGCGCGAGCGGGTAGGCGACCGCGTCACCGCCGGCCTTGGCCGCGTCGACCACTTCGGCGGTCGAGGTGTAGGGCTCGCCGCCCGTCGTCAGCAGCGGGCCGATGGTTGCGTTGAAGAAGTCGGTCTGGCGCCACATCACGCCCTTGGGCATGCCGGTCGTGCCGCCGGTGTAGAGCACGTACTGGTCGTCCGGCGAACGCGGCGCGAAGTCGCGCGTCGGTGAAGCCGCAGCCAGCGCGGCCTCGTACTCCACCGCACCGATCTTGGCGAGATCGGCGTCGGTGCCGTCATCGATGGCGACGAGGACCTTCAGCTTCGGGCAGTCGTCCCGCACCACTGCGATGTGATCGACGAATTCGCGCCCGTGGACGAGGCCGACGAGGTCGGCGTTGTCGAACAGGTAGCGCAGCTCCGTCTCGACGTAGCGGTAGTTCACGTTGATCGGTACCGCGCGGATCTTCCACGCCGCGAACATCGCCTCGATCCACTCGGTGCAGTTGTAGGCGTAGATCCCCACGTGGTCGCCGGTCGTCACGCCGCCGGCGGCGAGGTGGTGTGCGAGCCGCGTCGCGCGCTCGTCCAGCTCGGCGAAGGTGAGACGGCGGTCCTCGCAGACGACGGCCTCGCGGTCGGGGACCGTGTCGCAGACGGTCTCGAACAGATCGGCGAAGTTCCAATGGTCGGCCACGAGCACACACTACGAAACCTGGGCCCGGCCGGGGAATGGGGCACCGGCCCGGCCGGTCAACGAATCGCGATGACCGAGGATCCGTGGCCGAAGAGTCCCTGGTTGACGGTGATCCCCGCGGTCGCGCCCTGGACCTGGCGGTCGCCCGCCTGGTCGCGGAGTTGCCAGGTCAGCTCACAGACCTGAGCGATCGCCTGCGCGGGTACGGCCTCGCCGAAGGACGCCAGCCCTCCGCTCGGGTTCACCGGGATTCGGCCGCCGATCGTCGTCTCCCCGTCGTTCAGGAGCCGCTCGGCCTCGCCCTCCTTGCAGAGCCCGATGTTCTCGTACCAGTCGAGCTCGAGCGCGGTCGAGAGGTCGTACACCTCGGCGAGGCTCATGTCCTCCGGTCCGAGTCCGGCCTGTTCGTACGCGGCGTGGGCGATGGAGTCGCGGAACGAGCGTTCGGGCGCGGCGACTCCGGCGGAGGCGTCGGTGGCGAAGTTCGGCATCTCGATGACGGTGTTCGGGTACGTCGGTGTCACCGTCGATACTGCCGCGATCCGCACCGCGTCGCCGGCGCCGCGGTTGCGGGCGTAGTCCATGCTCGACAGGACGATCGCGGCGGCGCCGTCGCTCGTGGCGCAGATCTCGAGCAGCCGCAACGGGTCCGACACCATCGCGGACGCGGCCACGTCGGCCTCCGAGACGGCCTTGCGGTATCGGGCGTTGGGGTTGTGGAGGCCGTGGCGCGCGTTCTTCACCTTCACGCGGGCGAAGTCGTCCGGGGTGGCGCCGTACCTCTCCATCCGCCGGCGGGCGTACAGCCCGAAGTAGGTGGGGTTGGTTGCGCCGAGCAGTCGGAACCGGAGCCAGTCCGGGTCGTCGCCGCGCTCGCCCGCGTTCGGCGCGAGGAATCCTTTGGGTGTCGTGTCGGCGCCGACGACGAGGGCGACGTCGACGAGGCCGGCCAGGATCTGCGCGCGCGCCGCGCCCAGAGCCGTCGCCCCGGAGGCGCACGCCGCGTACTCGGAGATGACCGGCGCGCCCTGCCAGCCGAGGGCCTGCGCGATGCTCGCCCCGGC
>DASRPD010000105.1:0-106184 GCA_035646535.1 Acidimicrobiia bacterium | reverse complement strand
CGGACCCGGAACGCATCCCGAGTCCCGCCCGCCCGATCCGCCGCGGCCGTGGCGCGTCGCGCGCGTCGGGCCGCGGCGCTGAGATCAGCCGAGCGAACCCAGCCCCCCGGGCGCCGCGCCGCGCCGCGGTCCCGGCGTTCGGCCAGCGGACGCGTCCGCACACCGGCCTCGAAACGGGCGCCGGCCGCGAAGCGCGCTCCGGTCCCCAAACGATCGCCGGCCGCGAAGCGCGCTCTGGCCGCGAAGCGCGCGGCCGCGAGAAGACGAGTGCCGGCCTCCAAGCGCGCGCCGGCACGCCGCGCCCGTAGGCCGCGCGTCCGTGCGCCGCGCGTACGCGTCCGACTCATCGGGCTGCTCGTCGTCATGGGTCTCGGCTTCGGGGCGATCGGCGTGCGCCTGATCGATCTGCAGGCCGTCGGGGCCAGCCACTACCAGCAGCTCGGTCTCGACCAGCGGGTCGAGGTCGTCGAGCTCGCGGCCGAACGGGGCAGCATCTTCGACCGCAACGGGAATGATCTGGCGTTGTCGGTACCGGCCCGGACGGTCGTGGCCAACCCAAGGGTCATCGCCGACCCCGAGCGCTACGCCTCCCGCCTGGCCGAGATCCTCGGCGTCGACGCCGAAGCTCTGCGCGAACGGTTGGCCGACCACGACAAGGCCTTTGCGTATGTGGCGCGCCAGGTCGAAGAGCCGCTGGTCCGCCGGGTGCTCGCCCTCGACCTGCCCGGGATCTCCACGATCCCCGAGTCCAAGCGCTACTACCCGTCCGGCACCCTCGCCGCGCCGGTGATCGGCTTCGTCGGTACCGACGGCGACGGCCTGGCCGGTCTCGAGTATGCCTACGAGGACAGTCTCAGGGGCTCGGCCGGAGCGGTCGAGCTCGAGCGCGATCCCCGAGGCCGCGACATTCCCGACGGTCAGCGCCGACGCCGGCCTGCGACCCGGGGTCAGGACCTCGTCCTGACCCTCGACCAGTCGTTGCAGCACGAAGCTGAACGCGCCGTGCTCGACATCGTCGACGCCGACCGCGCCCAGGGCGCAGTGGCCATCATCGTCGACGTCCAGACCGGCGACGTGCTCGCGATGGCCCAGGCCGACGGCGCCGGCGACGATACGCCCGCCCACATCGGAACGAACGACGAGACGAATCGCTCGCTCACCGCGATCTACGAGCCGGGCTCGACCAACAAGGTCATCACGATGGCCGCCGCACTCGAAGCCGGGATCGTCACACCCGATACCGAGATCGAGGTTCCGTATTCGATGCTCGTGGGTGACCAGACGTTCACCGACTCCCATGAGCACGAGACCGAGGTCATGACCGTCGCCGACATCCTCGTCAAGTCGTCCAACATCGGCACGATCAAGATCGCCCAGGAGGTCGGCCCGCGCGGCCTCGATACGATGCTGCGCGGCTTCGGCTTCGGTATCCCCACCGCGATCGAGTTCCCCGGCCAGGAACCCGGGACGGTGACCCGGCCCGAGCAGTATTCGGAGTCGGACATCGGCGCGATCCCCATCGGTCAGGGCATCGCCGTCACCGCCATGCAGATGCTGGACGTGTACACGACGATCGCCAACGACGGTCGATCTCGGCCACCCCGGCTCGTCGCGGCGACCATCGACGAGGAGGGCGAACGCCACGAGAACGAACGCGCCCCCGGTCAGCGCGTGATCTCGCCGACGACCGCCGAACAGATCCGGACCATGCTCGCGGGCGTGGTCGACGACGGCACCGGCACGAGAGCGAGGATCCCGGGCTACACGGTGGCGGGCAAGACGGGGACCGCCCTCAAGGCTCCGTACGAGCGGGGCGAGTACGTCGCTTCCTTCGTCGGGTTCGCGCCGGCAGAGTCGCCCCGATTCGCTGCGATCGTCGTCGTCGACACCCCGGGGCCGGGCGAGTACTACGGCGGCGAGATCGCCGCGCCGGCGTTCGCTCGGATCCTGCGGTATGCCCTACGGCGGGCGAATGTCGCCCCCAGCGCACCGATCGGTGGATGACGCCAGTGGTCGGTCGGACCAGACCGCGTGTGGTCGCGCGGGTCGCAGGACCCGGATCGACCGTCCGACGGATCGACCCGGTACGCTCGTCGGTTCAGCGATCGACCCGAGTGAAGAGGACAGCCGTGCGCTTGCGCGACCTCCTTGATGGCGTCGAGGTTCTGGAGTGGGTGGGTGACGCCGATGTCGTCGTCGGCTCCGTCGCCCACGACAGCCGGCGCGTCGAACCCGGGGCCCTCTTCTGTTGTATCCCCGGTGCAACCACCGACGGTCATGACCACGCGCGCGTCGCGGTGCGCTCGGGTGCGGCCGCGCTCCTCGTCGAGCGCCGCCTCGTCGAACACATCCCCCAGGTGCGCGTTGGCAACGTCCGTCGGGCGATTGGGCCGGTGGCCGCGGCCGCGGCCGGCCATCCCAGTCGGGCGCTGGCGGTGTTCGGTATCACCGGAACGAATGGCAAGACCACCACGACGTTTCTCCTCGAGTCCATCGCGCGGGCCGCGGGCGAGTCCGCCGCGGTCCTCGGCACCCTGACCTCCGACACCGCGCACACCACGCCTGAGGCGCCTGACCTCCAGGCCCAGCTCGCGGCGTTCCGAGACGGTGGGGTTGCTACGGTCGCGATGGAGGTCTCGTCCCACGCGTTGGCCCAGCACCGGGTCGACGGCACGTGGTTCAGCGCGGTCGCGTTCACCAACCTGGGCGATGACCATCTGGACTTCCACGGGGACCGCGACTCGTACTTTGACGCGAAGGCCCGATTGTTCACCCACCGCTTCACCGAGCGGTGCGCCGTGAATCTCTCCGACCCGTTGGGCGAACGCCTGGTCGAGCGCGCGCTTCGCGAGGGTCTCGAGGTGACGACCTACGGCGTCGATCGGCGCGACGTGGACGTTGCGCTGTGCATGGAGATGACGTCGCGTTCGTCGACCGCGGTCCGCCTGTACGCGGCGGGGCGAAGCGCCCGAGTCAACCTGACACTCCTCGGTCAGTTCAACGTCGAGAACGCGGCGGCTGCTGCCGCGGCGGCGTGGGCCGGAGGGTTCGAGCTCGACGCGATCGTCGAAGGGCTGCGTACTGCGCCGGCGGTTCCCGGGCGCATGGAGCTCATCGATTGTGGCCAACCGTTCACCGTGATTGTCGACTACGCCCACACGCCGGAGGCGCTCACCCGCGTGCTCGAGGTCGCACGTGGCCTGGCCGATCCAACCGGCCGCGTCGGTGTCGTCTTCGGTTGCGGCGGCGACCGGGATCGGGCGAAGCGGTTCGCGATGGGTCGCGTCGCCGGTGAAGGCGCCGACGTCGTCATTGTCACGTCGGACAATCCGCGTTCGGAAGATCCCGACGTGATCGCCGCGACTGTGAAGAAAGGAGTCGGGGTGACGTCGGCGCGGGCATCGGTCGAGCTGGATCGCCGCCGAGCGATCGAGCGCGGTATCGGCACAGCCGGCTCGGGGGACGTGGTCGTGATTGCCGGGAAGGGCCACGAGACGACGCAGACTGCGGCCGGCGCAGCGGTGCCGTTCGACGATCGAACGGTGGCCCGTGCGGCACTGGAGTCGCGCTCATGGACCTGACGCTGGGAGAGATCGCCGCCGCGACCGATGCGCAGCTGATCGGCGGAGAGGCCGGTACCGTCATCTCCTCGTTTGATTTCGACACGCGCACGCTCGAGCGGGGCGCATGTTTCGTGGCCCTCCAAGGCGAGCGTGATGGTCACGAGTTCGTCGGCGATGCCTTCGCGCGCGGCGCCGGGGCCGCGCTTGTCGATCACGTGACCGAGTCGGGCGGCGGGGTGTTCCTCGTGGTGGCCGATCCGCTCGTCGCGCTCGGCGAGCTCGGTCGGGTCGCGCGCCGCAGGATTCCCGGCGCCACCGTCATCGGCGTGACCGGCTCCGCCGGCAAGACGGCGACGAAGGATCTCATGGCCGCGGCCTGCGGTCGACAGCTCACTGTGCACGCCAACGCCGACTCCTACAACAACGAGTTCGGGCTGCCCCTCACACTGCTCGGCGCGCCGATGACCACGCAGGTGCTCATTGCGGAGATGGGCGCGCGTTTCGCCGGCAACATCACCGAGCTCAGTGCCATCGCCAGACCGGAGATCGGTGTCGTGACCCACATCGGGCTCGCTCACGCCGAGCACCTCGGTGGAACGGAAGGGATCGCGACAGTCAAGGGTGAGCTGCTCGAAGCGCTGCCCGCGTCCGGCCTGGCCGTGCTGAACGCGGACGACCCGGCAACAACCGAGCTGGCGGGGCGCACCCGAGCCCGGGTCCTCCGGGTCGGCGCGGACGCGGTGGGTGCCGACGTTCGGGCGCACGCCATCGAGCTGGACGACGAGCTGCGGCCTCGCTTCGCGCTCGATACTCCCTGGGGCAGTCTGTACCTCGCGCTCGCCGTCCGAGGTCGTCACCAGGTGATCAACGCGGCCATGGGCGCGACGGTCGCGCTGGCCCTCGGCGTCGGGCCGGGCGAAGTGACGCGCGGTCTCGCGGATGCGACGACCGCGCCCTGGCGGATGCAGCTCTGTCGGACCGCCGATGACGTTCTCGTCCTCAACGACGCGTACAACGCGAGCCCCTCATCGGTACGGGCGGCATTCGCCGCGTTGTCCGAGCTTTCGCCGCCGGGTCGGCGCCTTGCGGTGCTCGGGACCATGCTCGAGCTGGGTGGCCACGCCGAGGTCGAGCACGCCCGCCTCGGCCGGCTCGCGGCCGACGCCGGCGTCGAGGTCCTGATCCTGGTTGGTCCGGGCGTCACCGCAACCGCCGCCGCAGCATCGGAACGGGGGATACGAGTCATCGAGGTCCCCGACGCCCCCACTGCCACCGTCACCGCTCGGGAGTTGCTCGAGCCGGGCGACGCAATCCTGGTCAAGGCCAGCCGGGCCGTCGGCCTCGAAGCGGTCGCGGCCGACCTCGAGTCCGTCCACGGCGAGCCGACCCCGTCGACCCCGGCGCATCGGGCGCCGGGGGAGGTGCCCGCATCGTGATCGCGCTCCTCATGGCCACGGCCATGGCCTTCTTCTTGTGTGTTCTCGGGACCCCGCTGCTCATCCGAATACTGCGCAAGCGGGGCATCGGCCAACAGATCCGTGACGACGGTCCGATCGAGCATCCCCACGCGGCCAAGGCGGGCACGCCCACCATGGGCGGCCTCGCGATCGTCGGCGCGGCGGTCGTCGGATACCTCATCGCGCACGTCCGCACCGAACAGGTCAAGTTCGCCCGCACGGGTGTCACCCTCATGCTCCTCATCATCGGCATGGCCATCGTGGGCTTCGTCGATGACTATCTCGGCGCACGCAAGGGCCGGAACCTCGGGTTGCGCAAGCGGGGCAAGACGGGCGGCCAGCTCCTCGTCGCCTCCGGGTTCGTGCTCCTGGCACTGCGCTACGTCGACGTGTCGACCGACCTGTCCTTCACCCGCAGCTTCGATTTCGACCTGGGTACCTACGGTTGGGCGATCTGGGCGGTGTTCATCATCCTCGCCGCGACCAATGGTGTGAATCTGGCCGACGGCCTGGACGGCCTCGTCGCCGGTTCGGCGACGTTGGTGTTCTCGGCCTTCGTGATCATCGGGTTCTGGCAGTTCCGCCATCCCGACGTGTACCACGTCCTGCCCGCCGGGGCGCTCGACGTCGCGGTCGTCGCGGGCGCGTGCATGGGCGCGTGCGCCGGGTTCCTCTGGTGGAACGCCGCCCCCGCGAAGATCTTCATGGGTGATACCGGCTCATTGGCGATCGGCGGGGCGCTCGCCGGGATCGCCCTCATCAGCAACGTGCACCTGCTGTTGCCGATCCTCGGTGGGCTGTACGTGCTCGAGACCTTGAGCGTGATGGCGCAGGTCATTGCGTTTCGGGGATTCGGTCGCCGCGTGTTGCGCATGGCGCCCATTCATCATCACTTCGAGGTCGGGGGCTGGCCCGAGTTCACGGTGATCGTACGGTTCTGGCTCTTCGCCGGGATCTGCGTCGCTATCGGCCTCGGCCTGTTCTACGCGGACTTCATCCGGATTCCGGGGGTTCTCGACTGATGCGGGTGCTGGTGCTCGGCACCGGCGTCACCGGCGAGGCCGTCGCCCGATTCTTCACGGAGATCCGCGCCGCCGAGGTGATCGTCGCCGACGACGTGGGCAAGGCCGGCGCGGTCGACCCGACGACTGTCGCGCTCGACGGGATCGATCTCGTCGTACCGAGCCCAGGCGTCTTCCCGACCCACCCGGTGCTCGTCGCCGCGGCCGAGCGGGGAGTGCCCGTGCGCAGCGAGATCGACGTGGCGTTCGAGCAAGCGTCGGCTCCCGTCGTCGCAGTGACCGGCACCAACGGCAAGACAACGGTGACCACCTGGATCGCCGCCCTGCTGGTCGCCGGTGGCATCGAAGCGGTGACCGCGGGCAACATCGGCGCGCCTCTGCTCGACGCGGTGCAGACCGACGCCGCGGTGATCGTCGCCGAGGTGTCCTCATTTCAGCTCCACTTCACGACCGCCGCCTTCCGCCCACGGGTCTCGGTGATCCTCAACGTTGCCGATGACCACCTGGACTGGCACGGCTCGGCGGCCGCATACCGGGCCGACAAGGCGCGGATCGCTGCAGCGCAGAGACCGGAGGATCTCCTGGTGGTGAACGCGGGCGACCTGACCGCCGCAGCCATCGCCCAGGCGC
Source organism: Acidimicrobiia bacterium (assembly GCA_035646535.1). GTDB lineage: Bacteria > Actinomycetota > Acidimicrobiia > IMCC26256 > JANYLB01 > DASRPD01. Next base: position 99,512 of record DASRPD010000105.1, on the reverse strand, counting down.
GGGCGGGCCCGGATGGCCCGCGCGTGGCTCGGTTTCGGGTCCGGCCGGGCGCCGTCGACGTCGAAGGGATCGGCGCCCCGGGCCTGGCTCGGGGAGTCGAGCTCGCCGCCCGAGCTCGAGGCGCCCACCACGACGTGGAGAATGCGGTGGCGGCTGCACTCGCGGCGCTCGAGCTCGGCGCCACCGAAGATGGCGTCGCGACCGGGCTCAGCGGGTTGGCGAGGCTCCACCATCGCGTCGAGCTGGTCGGTCAGGCTGGTGGGGTGCAGTTCTATGACGACTCGAAAGCGACGAACCCGCACGCGACGCGCGCCGCGGTTGCCGGCTTCGAGTCCGTCGTGCTCATCGCCGGTGGCCGCAACAAGGGTCTCCAACTCGGATCACTGGCCGATCTCGCGCCCAAGCTGCGGACGGTGGTCGCGATCGGTGAGGCCGCCGCCGAGGTGAGATCCGCGTTCGCCGGGATGGTCCGGGTCGTGACCGCCGACTCGATGCGCGCTGCGGTGGCTGCCGCCGCCCGCGCCGCCGAACCCGGTGACGTGGTCGTGCTGTCACCGGCGTGCGCCTCGTTCGACTGGTACGCCTCCTACGCCGAGCGCGGCGAGGATTTTGCCCGAGAGGTCCGGGCTCTCGACGGGAGCGCTGCAGGCCCGTGAGCGCCATTCCCATTCCCGGGCTGCGTAGCGGTCGGGCTGGCGCGCTCCGGGCGTGGTGGTCGCGCGCGGGGCGGCGCCGTCCTCCGGGGTACGCGCTCCTCGTCGCCACGGTCGCAGTGCTCAACCTCGTCGGCATCGTCATGGTGCTATCAGCTTCATCGGTCACCTCGCTCGACAGCTACGGCTCGGCCTGGTACTTCTTCCAGCGTCAGCTGGCATGGTCGACCGTCGGTATCGCCGCGTTTCTCATCACGTCCCGGATCGACTATCGAAGCTGGCGGCGCTGGGCTGTGCCCCTCCTGGCAGTGTCGGCGGCCCTTTTGCTCGTGGTGCTCATTCCATCGATCGGCGTCAAGGTGTCCGGCTCACGGCGCTGGCTCGGGTTCGGGCCCTTGCGCTTCCAACCGTCGGAGATCGCCAAGCTCGCACTCCTCCTGTTCAGTGCCGATCTGCTCACACGACGCCAGCGCGAGCTGCATCGCCGGACTCGCGTGCTCCAGCCGGTGCTGGCGGTGTTCATCAGCGTCGGCGCGCTCGTGTTCCTCGAACCCGACATGGACACGACGATGGTGCTCGCGCTCATCGTCGGCACCGTGCTCATCGCCGGCGGGATCCGCGCCCGGCACCTCCTCGGGTTGGCGGCCGTCGGAGTCGCGGCAGTCGGGCTGTTGGCCATGGCTGCGCCGTACCGTCGGGCCCGAATCTTCACCTATCTCGACCCCACCCAGGACCCATCCAACACGGGCTACCAGATCACGCAGTCGTTCATCGCGCTCGGCAGCGGCGGGCTGACCGGCGTGGGGCTCGGCGCGGGCCGGTCGAAATGGATGTTCCTCCCGAACGCCCACACCGACTTCATCTTCGCGGTGATAGGCGAGGAGCTCGGGCTCGTTGGCTGTGGGCTCGTCGTCGCGCTGTTCGTCGGGTTCGCCATGCTCGGCACGCGCACCGCCCTGCGGGCCCCAGACCGCTTCGGGACGCTCGTCGCCGCCGGAATCACCGTGTGGATCGTCGGCCAGGCCGTCATCAACATCGGCGCGGTCGTCGGTCTGTTGCCCGTCTCGGGCATCCCGCTCCCGTTCGTGTCCTTCGGGGGTTCGTCACTCCTCTTCACGATGATCGCCGCCGGCATCCTCGCCAACATCGCCCGTCACGAGCGCGTGCCCGGGCGCCGGGCCCCTGCCTCGGAGCCAGCTTCGAGGAAGCGGTGAGCGAGGCCTGCTTCGCCATGGTGGCCGCGGGCGGTACCGGCGGGCATCTGTATCCCGCGCTGGCCCTCGCCGAGGCGCTCGTGACTCGCGGTCACCCCCGGTCCGCGATCCGTTTCGTAGGCGCGCGCGGCCGACTCGAGGCCCACGTCGTTCCCGACGCGGGCTACACGGTGGACCTGCTCCCGGGCCGTGGTCTCGAGCGGCGCGTCACCCTCGCGAACCTGGCGGCACTGGCCGAAGCGGCCGTGGCGTTCTTCCGGGCGATCGGGCTCGTCCGCCGCTACCGCCCCGAGGTCGTGGTGGGTTTCGGGAGCTACGCCGCGCTACCAACCGTGGTGGCCGCGCGCCTCTGGCGACGCCCCACCGTCGTCCACGACCGCGACGCGGTTCCCGGTCTCGCGAACCGGATCGGTGTGGGCCTCGGAGCCCGGGCCGCGACATCGCTCGCCGAGACCCGGTTGCGGGGGGCGACGGTCGTCGGGAACCCGGTGCGGGCCGAGCTGACCGAACTGGACCGCCACCCGTCGGATCCTCCCTTGGTCTTCTGCAGCGGGGGCAGTCAGGGCTCGGCCACGATCAACCGCGCCGTCATCGACCTGTACGACCGGTGGCGGGACCGCACCGACGTCGCCGTCCGCCACGTGAGTGGACCCGCGCACTACGACGCGTGCGCACGCGAGCTCACTGAGCTACGGCGGCCCGGAGATCGACTCTGCTACGACCTCGTCGGCTATGACGACAACGTCGCCGCGTCGCTCGCCCTCGCCTCGGTCGCGGTTGGCCGCGCCGGCGCCGGCACTGTCGCCGAGCTGACCGTCGCCGGTGTTCCGGCGGTGCTCGTACCCCTGCCCGGTGCCCCGGGAGACCATCAGACAGCCAACGCGAATGCCCTCGCCGAGCACGGCGCCGCCCGAGTCGTGCCCGATGCCGAGTGTGACGCCGCCCGGCTCGACTCGGAGCTGTCCGCGCTGGTGTTCGATCGTGCTCGGCTCGACGCGATGGGTCGGCGGGCGCGCGACCTCGGTCGTCCTGACGCCGCAGACCGCCTTGCCGACCTCGTCGAGGAGGTGGCCGCAGGTGGTCACTGACGGTCTCGTGCTCACGCAGTCCCGCACGATCCACATTGTCGGTATCGGTGGCGCGGGCATGAGTGCCATCGCCCTGGTGCTGGAGGGGATGGGTCACACGGTGAGTGGGTCCGACCTCAAGATGTCCGCCGCGTTGGAGCGGCTCGACCTCGCCGGGATCGATGTGCGGGTCGGCCACGACGCGAGTCACGTACCGCCGGACGCGGATGCGGTGGTGAGCTCGACCGCAGTGGCCTCGACGAACGTCGAGGTCGAGGCCGCCCGCGCTCGGGGTATCACCGTGGCGCGTCGCGCCGAGCTGCTCGCGGCGATCACCGCGACGACCCGAACGATCGGGGTCGCCGGCGTGCACGGCAAGACCACGACGTCCTCGATGCTCGCGCTGGTGCTGCGCGCCGCGGGAGCCCACCCCAGCTTCATCATCGGCGGCGAGCTCAACGAGGTGGGCACGAACGCAGCGTTCGACGTCGGCGAATGGATGGTCGTCGAGGCCGATGAGAGTGACGGCACGTTCCTCGAGCTCGACCTGGAGGCGGCCATCGTCACCAACGTCGAGCCCGACCATCTCGATTACTACGGGTCCTTCCCGGCACTCGTCGATGCCTTCTCCCGCTTCGTCGACGAGGTCCCCGGTCCGAAGCTCCTCTGCGCCGATGACCCCGTGGCGCGCGAGATCGCGGCTGCTCGGACGGATGTGCGCACCTACGGATGGGCCGATGACGCGAACTACCGCATCGTTGACTACGAACCCGGCCGGGTGGGAAGCCGCTGGCGGTTGGAACGAGACGGTGTGGCGCTCGGCCCGCTGGCGCTCCCCGTTCCGGGGCGGCACAACGCAGCCAACGCAGTCGGTGCGGCGGCCCTCGCGACCGAGCTGGGCGTCGAGTTCGAGCCGATCCGCCAGGCGCTCGGCCGGTTCGGGGGAGTTGCCCGCCGGTTCCAGTTCCGCGGCGAGTACGCGGGGGCAACCGTCGTCGACGACTACGCGCACCTTCCCGGCGAGGTGGCCCACACGATCGAAGCGGCGCGAGAGAGCGGCTGGGCCCGCATCGTCGTGGTGTTCCAGCCCCACCGCTACACGCGGACCGCGCGCCTCGCATCCGAGTTCGCGGACGCGTTCTGCGGGGCAGATCAACTCGTGCTGGCCGATGTCTATCCGGCCGGAGAGATGCCCCAGCCGGGCGTGTCCGGCAGGCTGGTCCTGCGCTCGGTCCTCGATGCCCACCCCGACCAGGCCGTCGCGTACTTCCCGCACCGGGCCGAGCTCGCGGCGCGCGTTGCGAACTACGTCAAGCCGGGAGACCTGCTCCTCACCCTCGGTGCCGGTGATCTGACCACCCTGGCCGACGAGCTGGCGGTCAGGGAGGGTGGCGCGTGATGGCGCGCACCGATCATGACTTCGCGGCCGAGCTTGCGGCGCGCCTTGCCGGGCGCGTCGAGCTGGACGCGTCGCTGGGTGGGCTCACGACCTATCGCGTCGGAGGACGGGTCTCGGCACTCGTGCGGGCGGGCACGGTTGGTGATCTGCGCGTGGTCGGCGAAGTGCTGCGCGGACGCGGCGTGGCCGTCCTCGTCGTCGGGCGGGGGTCGAATCTGCTCGTGGCCGATGAAGGGTTCGTGGGCGTCGCGGTCACGCTCGAAGGGGAGTTCGAGACGATCCAGATCCATGACGACACCGTCACCGCCGGCGGTGGTGTCGCGTTGGGAGTGCTCGCGCGGCGCTCGGCCGCGGCCGGGCGTGGCGGCCTCGAGTTCCTGGTCGGCGTCCCCGGCAGTGTCGGCGGAGCGGTGCGGATGAACGCGGGAGGCCACGGTCGTGAGATACGGGACGTGCTCGTGCGGGCCGAGACCCTCGACCTGTCCACCGGCGATGAGGTCGTGGCGCGCACGGCCTCATCGCTCGAGCTCGCCTATCGCCACTCTGCGATCGCTCGCGACGAGGTGGTGGTGCGCGCCGAGCTCGCGGCCTCCCGGGAGCCGGTCGACCGGTGCGAGGCTCGGATCGCCGAGATCGTGCGCTGGCGGCGTGAGCATCAGCCGGGCGGAGCCAATGCCGGATCGGTGTTCACGAACCCGCCGGGCGACTCGGCCGGCCGCCTGATCGACGCGGCCGGATTGACGGGGCTGCGGGTCGGAGGCGCGGTGGTCTCGGACAAGCACGCCAATTTCATCCAGGCAGAGCCGGGTGCGCTGGCCGCGGACGTTCGGGCGTTGATCGAGGAGGTCCAGCGCCGGGTCGAGGCCGGCGCCGGGGTTCGGCTGCGCCCCGAGCTGACGATGATCGGTTTCGCGGAGACAGCCGGCTGGTGACCATGATCCCGACCGACACCGACGCGCCAGCCGGTTCCTCGCCCAAGCGCCCCAAGGGTCGTATCGACCCCCGGATTCGAGCCCGCCGGGTGGCGGTCACCCGCGAGAAGGGCCGACGACGGCTGCGTGTGCTCGTCGGTATCACCGCGCTGGCCGCTTTGGCGGGGGCAGCGTGGCTGGCACTCGAGTCGCCGGCCCTCGACGTGGATCGCATCATCGTGCACGGCACCCGAGATGTCCCGGTCGAGGCGGTGGTCGGGGCCGCGGGCGTCGAGGCGGGCGACGCCCTCGCGTTCGTCGACACCGGAGCGGCTCGCGCCGCCGTCGAGGCGTTGCCGCGCATCGCGACGGCGAAGGTGCGGCGGTCATTTCCGGGGACGCTGGCGATCACCGTGATCGAGCGAGACGCGATCGCGTGGACGCTGCGGCCGACGCCAGCGGAGGAGGCCGAGGACGTCGATGCCGCGCCCGCACCATCAGTGGTGTTGCTCGACACCGGCGGCCGGGTCATCGAGGATACCGTCATGCCGCCGCCCGGGCTCGTCCAGATCCAGGGCCTGGGGGAGCTGCCGGCCGTCGGTGAGCCGGTACGCCCGATGGGAGCGGTGACGCTGCTCGGAGATCTTCCTGAGCTGTTGCGGGTCCAGGTCACGGCGGTCACCGTGGACCACGGCGAGGTCACGCTTGCCCTCGCCCCACGCGTCGACGGCCGGCCGAGCGCCCAGGAGATTCGGCTGGGGGTGCTTCGTGACGTCCCGGCGAAAGGCGTGGCGGCGGCCGCGGTGCTCGAGGCACTCGACGTCGGCGTGGGTTATCTCGACGTCCGAGTGCCGACCGCCCCGGCAACCGGAGGGTGAGACGAGCGCCGGCCATGCTGGCTCATGGCTTGCACCCTCATTGACCCGATGGCGGGGGAGCGATACAGTCTGGACACCTACCATAGGTTGACATAACGATCAACCTCGAGTTGAGGTCGATACTCATGGGCCGTGGTACCGAATGGGTCACGGGACGCCGGCCACCGGCGGCGCGGGCGCGTGGATTTCGGGCCGGTGTCATCGAGGGTCCGCTCGCGATGCGCGCGAATGTGGTTGCGTTGTCACTGAGTCGTAGATGAGTGAGGCCCCGACGGCTGATGCCTCGGGGGTGGACGGACATTCTTCGAGAGGATCGCCGGGATGCTGGCAGCGCCGCAGAACTACTTGGCTGTGATCAAGGTCTTGGGTGTCGGCGGTGGCGGTTGCAACGCGGTCAACCGCATGATCGACGCCGGCCTGAAGGGCGTCGAGTTCATCGCGGTGAACACCGACGCGCAGGCGCTGCTGATGAGTGACGCGGATGTGAAGCTCGACGTCGGTCGGCAGCTGACGCGCGGGCTCGGTGCGGGCTCGGACCCCGACGTGGGTCGCCAGGCGGCCGAAGAGCACCGCGAGGAGATCGAAGAGGTCCTCAAGGGCGCGGACATGGTGTTCATCACCGCCGGCAAGGGCGGGGGCACCGGCACCGGTGGGGCGCCCATCGTGGCCGAGATCGCGAAGAGCATCGGGGCGCTCACGATCGGTGTCGTGACGCGTCCGTTCACGTTCGAGGGGCGACGGCGCTCGGTCCAGGCCGAGACCGGGATCCAGCGTCTCAAGGAGAAGGTCGACACCCTGATCATCATCCCGAACGATCGGTTGCTCCAGGTCTCCGACGAGAAGACCTCGATGCTCAACGCGTTCAAGATGGCCGACGAGGTGCTGCTCCAGGGTGTGCAGGGGATCACCGATCTCATCACGACGCCGGGCCTCATCAACACCGACTTTGCCGACGTGAAGATGGTCATGACCGACGCGGGCTCGGCACTGATGGGCATCGGCTATGCGTCGGGCGATGGTCGTGCGGTGAGCGCGGCCCGGGACGCGATCTCGAGTCCACTCCTCGAAGCGAGCATCGAAGGTGCCCGCGGCATCTTGCTCAACGTGTCCGGTCCGTCGGATCTCGGGTTGTTCGAGGTCAACGAAGCCGCCGAGATCATCGCGGAGGCGGCTCACCCGGACGCGAACATCATCTTCGGTGCGGTCATCGACGACGCGCTGGGCGATGAGGCACGCATCACCGTCATCGCGGCCGGGTTCGATCGCTACGAAGGTGAGCGCCGTTCCGAGACACCACTGGGTTTGCGCGCCGAAGAGGATTCGCTCGCGGCGTCGGCCACTGACGATTCCGACGATCTCGACCTGGGTGACGACGAGTTCGACGTCCCGGAGTTCCTGCGCTGATCGACATAGCGGTCGCCGTCCGCGGTCGTCCGCGCGGCGGACCGTGATCGCCTGCGATCTGGGTGGCGCCCGCGCCTGGTTCACCGACCGATCCGGCGGAGTCTCGATCCCGCCGTTTGACAGCGCCAATCTCGCTGACCACGTCGGTGACGATCCCGGGCGAGTCGCGGAGAATCGGCGCTTGGTCGCAGCGCGCCTGGCTGCCGCCGATCGCGGCGTGCCGGGCGACCCGACCACCTGGCAGTGGCTGCACCAGGTCCACGGCCGTGACATCGTCTCGTCGGACCTGGCGGTCACCGCTCCCACAACCGGCGACGGCGCGGTGACCGAGCGTGTCGGGCGGCCGCTCGTGGTGATGACTGCCGACTGCGCGCCCCTCGTCCTCGCAGCCGAAGGGGTGGTCGCGGTGGTTCACGCGGGCTGGCCCGGACTCGAGTCGGGCGTGATCGAAGCTGGTGTCGACTCGCTCCGTGCCCGCACGCGCGCGCCCGTCCGCGCCCTCTTGGGGCCCTGTGTGCATCCCGCCCGCTACGAGTTCGGGCCAGATCTCCTCGACCGGCTCGTCGACCGGCTGGGTCCCGTCGTGGCCGCACGCACCGCCACTGGCGAACCGGCGCTCGACATCCCGGCCGGAGTACGTGCCGCGCTCGAACGCGCCGGCGTCTCGCGTTTCGACGACGTGGGCGTGTGCACCGCGGCATCATCCGACTATTTCTCCCATCGGCGCGACGGCACGACGGGGCGCCAGGCCGTGGTCGCGGTGCGAGCATGAGCGTCCCGGTTCCCGACGTCGCCGCGAACCTGAGCGCGGTGCGCGCCCGGATCACGGCCGCGGCGCACCGGTCCGGGCGAGACCCGTGCGAGGTGACCCTCGTCGGCGCCACCAAGACGGTCCCACCCGCACTGCTCCGGCGTGCGCTGGCCGCAGGGCTCGTGGACCTCGGTGAGAACCGCGCCCAAGAGCTCCTCGGGAAAGCGCCGGGACTCGCCGGCGCGGATCCGCCGCCGTCTTGGCACTTCCTCGGGCGACTCCAGCGCAACAAGGTGGCGGCCCTCGCCCGCTGGGTCACGCTCTGGCACGCGATCGATCGAATCGAGCTCGGCGTGGTGCTCGCCCGCCGCGCGCCGGGCGCGCGGCTGCTCGTGTCGGTGAACATCGGGGGTGAGCCCCAGAAAGGAGGCTGCTCACCGGCGTCTGTGCCCGGACTGGTGGACGAGCTCCATGAGCTGGGCCTCGGCGTCGCCGGGCTCATGACGGTGCCGCCGCAGGACCACGACCCCCGGCCCTACTTTGCCGCTGTCCGCGATATCGGCGCGCGCCTCGCGCTCGAGGAGCTGTCGATGGGGATGAGCCAGGACTATGAGATGGCGATCGACGAGGGTGCGACGATCGTCCGCGTCGGTCGCGCGATCTTTGGCGAGCGAGACCCCCACTCTGGTGAGTCGCGGCAGTAGGGTGACCTTCCAGAAAGGAGCGGCATGGCTTCTGTGTGGCGCCGGACAATGGTGTACCTCGGCCTTCAGGACGACCCCGAAGGCTACGAGTACGGCTACGACGGCTACGACGTGTACGAAGACGACGAACCGGCCGCGGCTCCGCGGCGTATCGAACCGGCCGGCGACGTCGCCGTCGCGACCGAGCCGAGGGTCGAGTCGACGCCCACGGTGCGTCCCGTTTCGCGTGAACCCGCGCGGTCGCCTCGCGAGGATCCGCCGCGCGTCGGAGCGATCCGAGCCGTTCCGGCGACATCGGCTCGGGTCCATGTCGTCGAGCCCGAGGGATTCAACGACGCGCAGGACGTCGGAGACCGTCTGAAGGATCGTCAGCCGGTCATCCTGAACCTGCAGGGCCTCGGCCGTGATCTGCAGCGCCGGTTGATCGATTTTTCGAGTGGTCTCGCCTATGCCGTCGGCGGCTCGATGTCGCGGGTCGCCGATCAGGTGTTCCTCCTCACCCCGACCGACGTCGAGGTGTCCGATGAGGAGAAGGAACGGCTCCAGGCTCGAGGGCTCTACCGCGCCTGAGCCGCCCCTGCCTCTAGAGTCCCGCTGGTGATCGACCTCCTGTGCAGTCTGCTGTTCGTCTACATGGTCGTGCTGATCGGGCGCGCCATCCTGTCCTGGTTCCCGGTCGAGCCGGGCGGTGCCATGTCGGCGATTGCCGGGGTGCTCGCCCAGCTCACCGATCCGGTGCTCATGCCGCTTCGGCGCGTGATCCCGCCCGTCGGGATGTTCGACGTCTCGTTCATGGTGCTGTTCTTCGGCATCGTGATCGTTCGTGGGATCCTCGGGTGCGGGGGCATCTGAGCGCTTCGCGAACTGTGGTGGGGTTCCAACGCGCCGCCGCTGGTCGTCGCGATGGGAATGTCACCAATTCGGGTGGTCGCGTCGCTACCATGAACCCATGGACGTGACCCCACGCGAGCTGCGCGAGATCGACTTCCGCACGGAGTGGAAGGGCTATCACCGCGACGATGTCGACGATCTGCTGGAAAGGGCAGCGACGACCATCGAGGCGGCGAACGAGCGCGTGCGCGAGCTCAATGGCCGGGTCGACGGCCTCCAGCGCGAAGAGGGCGCGCCGCCCACCCGTGAGACCGAAGACATGCTGCGGCGGACACTCGTTCTCGCGCAGCGCACCGCAGACGAGGCAATCGCCGAGGCCCAGGCCGAGGCTCGTCGCGTCACCGAGGAGGCCGAGACGAGCGCTCGGCGCGTCACGACCGAGGCGCAGGCCAACGCCCGTCGGATTGCCGAGGGTGAGCGTCAGCGTCTGGAAGCCGAAGTGCTCGACCTCGGTTCGCGCCGCGAGGCGCTCCTCGCCGATGTCGAACAGCTCGAGCGGTACGCAAAGGACTACCGAGCCCGGCTGCGAGCGGCGATCGAGAGCGATCTCGACACGTTGGCCTCGCGCAGCGCCGTGACCGACACGCCGAGGCCGACACTGCATGAAGTCGACCTTCCCGGCGTCGGTTCGAAGTCGGACGTGTCCGAACCCGCCGTCGGCGGCGCACAATCCCCGACACCCGGAGAGCGACCGGGCCCGTCGGTTGCCCCCGGGCCGAACGCCGGCTTCACGACGTCGCCTGTCTCACCGGACCCGGCCGCGCGGGCGCCTTCGCCGTCATCGGTACCGTCGCCGCCGCCCGAGCCGACCTCGCCGGCAGGTCCCACGGGCTCAACACCGCATGCACTGCAACCCGCCGCAGCCGAGCGTCCGGGATCTGTGCCGAAGCCGTCACCGAAGCCGTCACCGAAGCCGTCGCCGCCTCCGTCGCTCGCCGCGGTCGACCCCCCCCAGGCCCCCTCGCAGCCGGACGAGCCGCTCGAGGCCGAGGTGCTGGACGACGACGCGTTCTTTGCGTCCCTGCGAGAGGCGGTCCGAGACGACACCCCGCTCGGCCCTCGCTCCGACGAGGCTGAAACCCTGGTCGATCCGACCGACGACGTCGGTCGATTCGGTAACGTCTTCAAGCGCCGCCGCTAGCCGCGGCGGGTCCGGGCTCGCGGGCGGGCCCAACGTCTCGAGTCACCACCGTGGTGATGTCACCCGGTCTTGGCGATCCTCACTCCGGTCGGGATCCCATCGAGCTCGAACACCTCGAAGTCGGTGAGGTCGTCGCGTTCGGTGACGACCACCTCGGTCGCGAGGACCTCGCCGCCGATCCACACCTCGTGCTCGCGCACGGCATCGAGCACCGTGGCGCTTGCCGCGATCTCCAGACGGACCCGATCGGCGATCTCGAGGCCCGACGCCTTGCGATGATCGTTGATGGCTCGGACGAGCTTGCGGGCGACACCCTCACGACGGAGTGCCGCATCGATGCGGAGATCGAGCGCCACCGCGAGCACCCCGTCCTGGGCCAGCGCGAGCTCCTCGTGCTGTCGGGCGCGCACCTCGACGTCGTCGCGGCCGAGCTCGATCGTCATGCCGTCGAGCTCGAGGACGAAGCAGCCGTCGGTCTCCAAAGCCGCGTGTACCGCCGCGCCATCGGCTTGCGCGAGCGCGAGCTTGACCGCGGGCATCCGATCGCGTAGGCGAGCGCCGAGGGCGCGGAAGTTGGGGACCACCGAGTAGTCGAGAAGACCCTCGAGGCTGGTGACTGGCTCCAGCATCTTGACGTTGAGCTCGTCGGCGATCTCCGCGACCACCGCCGGGTGCAGGACGCGATCCGTTGGGAGCAACGCGAGCGCTCGGGGGAGGGGTTGGCGCGTCTCGACCCGAGCCTCGACCCGGGCGGCCCGGCCGAGCGACACGATCTCACGGGCCAGCGCGACGTCGGCTTCGAGATCGGTGTCGCGCTCGGCGGTATCGATCTCGGGCCAGTCGCTCAGATGGACGGAGTCCGGCGAGCCGGTGAGGTTCGTCCAGAGCTCGTCCGCGATGAACGGACAGAATGGGGCGAGGAGCTGCGCGACCGTGGTGAGACACCGGCGCAGCGTCGCGGGGGCCGAGGGATCGGCGGCTTTCCAGAACCGGGGTCGGGAGCGGCGCACGTACCAGTTCGAGAGGTCATCGACGAACGCCTCGAGCGCGTGAGCGCCACCGAGGGCGTCGAAACCGTCGAGTGCCCCGGTCACCTCCGCGACGCACCCGGCGAGGCGGGAACGGATCCAGCGGTCGAGCACATGGTCGGTGTCGCCGCCTTTGGCCGCGGCGCCGGACGTCGCGGGCGGATCCGGCTGGTCGAGGTTGGCGTAGGTCACGAAGAACGAATAGGTGTTCCACAGCGTCAACAGGAACCGGCGGGCGGTTTCGTCGATGCCCTCCTCCGAGACGCGACGGGTGGTCCAGGGTGATCCGGCCGAGAACAGGTACCAGCGCAGCGCGTCGGCGCCCCGGGTGTCGATGATGGACCACGGATCGATGACGTTGCCGCGCGACTTCGACATCTTCTGGCCGTCGGGACCGACGATCAGACCGAGGCAGACGACGTTGCGGTAGGGCGATCGTCCGAAGACGAGGGTGTTGACCGCGAGGAGGGAGTAGAACCACCCGCGGGTCTGGTCGATCGCCTCACAGATGAAGTCGGCGGGAAAGCGCGTTCGCAGCTCGTCGTCGTTCTCGAACGGGTAGTGGAGCTGCGCCGACGGCATGGAACCCGAGTCGAACCACGCGTCGAGGACCGGCTCGATGCGGTACGACCCGCCGCCGCACTCCGCACAGGTGATCCGCACCTCGTCGACGTACGGGCGGTGGAGGTCCAGCTCGGACAGGTCGCGGCCTGCGGCTTCGGCGAGCGTCGCCACCGAGCCGAAACAGCGCTCGTGGTGGCAATCGCGACAGTGCCACACCGGGATCGGGGTGCCCCAGAAGCGATCACGCGACAGAGCCCAGTCGACGTTGTTCTCGAGCCAGTCACCGAAGCGCCCGTGGCGAATGTGTTCGGGATGCCAACCGATCTGCTCGTTCTCGGCCAGCAGCTCGGCCTTGCGCGACGAGGTCCGGGCAAACCAGGTGGGCTTCGCCCAGTAGATGAGGGGCGTGCTGCACCGCCAGCAGTGCGGGTAGGAGTGGGTGTAGTCAACGACGCGGACGATCCGCCCGGCTGCGGCCAGCTCGTCGATGAGCTCGGCGTCGGCGTCCTTGACGAACCGGCCGCGATGGGGGCTGGGTACCGTCTCGTCGAAACGGGCTGCGGGGCCGACCGGGTTCAGGACTCCCAGTCCTTCGTGTTCGGAGACCTCGCGGTCGACCTCACCGAACGCGGGTGCGAGATGCACGATCCCGGACCCGTCGGCAACCGTGACGAAATCGGCCGCCACCACTCGCCACGGGTCACCGGCCGGACGGTCCAGGTACTCGAACGGACGCTCGTAGCGGAGGCCGACGAGCTCGGAGGCTCCGATCGTCTCGACGATGTCGGCACCATCACCGAACACCTCGGTGACGCGCTCGGCCGCCATGACCACGTCACGAGTGTCGGGCCCGGTGCGAACGCGGGCGTAGGTGACGTCGGGGCCGACGGCCGCTCCGACGTTGGACACCAGTGTCCACGGGGTCGTCGTCCACACCAGGAGGTCGAAGTCGCGACCCGTGACCGGGAAGCGCACGTACACCGACGGCTCGGTGACGTCCTGGTAGGCGCCGGGCTGGCCGAGCTCGTGGCTCGACAGCGCGGTCCCGCACCGTCCACAGTAGGGAACGACCTTGAACCCCTCGTAGATGAGCTCGTGGTCCCACATCTCGTGGAACAGCCACCACACGCTCTCGATGTAGTCGTTCGACAGGGTCCAGTAGGCGTCGGTCGTGTCGAGCCACATGCCGATCCGCGACGTCAGTGCCGACCAGTCCTCGACGTAGCGGTGGACAGAGTCCCGGCAACGCTGGTTGAACTCGGCGATGCCGAAGTCCTCGATCATCGGCTTTCCCGAGAACCCGAGCTCCTTCTCGACCTCGACCTCGACCGGGAGTCCGTGGCAGTCCCATCCGGCCGTGCGTTCGACGAGGTAGCCGCGCATCGTCTGGAAGCGAGGGAACAGGTCCTTGAAGGAGCGGGCCAGCACGTGGTGGAGGCCCGGGCGGCCGTTCGCGGTCGGTGGGCCCTCGTAGAACACCCACCGAGGCGCGTCGACCCGACGGCGCATGCTCTCGGCGAACACGTCGTCGTCACGCCATCGCCGGAGCACTCTCTGTTCGAGCTCGGGGAGGTCGAGGTTGCGGTCGACGGGCGAAAACGACATTCCGGCTACGTTACCGGCGGTCATCGGTGTCGCCCGGTTGTATGGGGCGCGTTGAAACGCCGGCGGCCAATGCCTAGACTCCGGCGCTCCATCGGGTCGACGTACCCCCCTGCACCTCGAATCGGGCTCTCCGGGTACCGGGTGACCGGCTCTGGGTACGTCCACCGACGGAACCCACTGGTACGCGTCGCGAATGGGTCGCGCGCCGGGAGTAGGGCAACGAGCGGAGGCGAGATGACGAAGGCGGCGACGGACAAGCGGTCGACGAAGGCCGGCGCGCGACGGTCGCCGAAGTCCGCGACCACGGCGGCTCAGAGGTCCCCGGCGAAGAAGACGGCCACGAGGAGCCCGGCGGCGAAGAAGACGTCCGCCAAGAAGACGTCCGCGAAGAAGACGTCCACGAGGAGCCCGGCGGCGAAGAAGACGGCTCGGGCGACGGTAGCCATCACCGCGGAGGCGTCGGCGACCAAGCGCCCGAACTTGGCGCGGCCCGAGCGCAAGCTCCCGAAGGGCGCGGTGATCTGTTCGCTGTCGGGGATGGTGGTGACGCCCCAGAAGCCGAACGTCAGTCCCAAGAAGCTCGAGATGTTCGGCGAGATGCTCGAGGAGGAGCTGGCCAAGCACGTCCGCCAGGCCGACGACCTCCGTGCTGATGCCGACGCACTCGTGGTCGATCGAGAACAGGGCGATACCCAGTTCGACGAGGAGTCGGGCGAGGGCGACACGGTGAGCGTCGAACGGGAGCGAGACCTGCTCCTGTCGGCGTCGGCGCGCCGTACGGTGGAGGAGATCCGGGCTGCGCGGGCCCGGATGGAAGCCGGAACATTCGGGCTCTGCACCCCGGCGGGGCGTCGCATCACCCTGGCTCGCCTCGAGGCGATTCCGTGGGCCGATCAGTGCGTCGACTGCAAGGCCGCTCGCGAACGTCGTCGCTGACCACCCGCACCAGCGGCGTCGGTCAGACTGGATGCGATGGAGGAGTCCCGCGTGAGAACCGACGCGTCCCATCCGCGGGATGCCTCGAGGCGGACCTGGGTGCTGGCAGCCGGGATCGTGCTCGCGGTGTTGGTCATGGATCAGCTCACGAAGATCTGGGCCGTGGCCGCGCTCTCGGACGCACCCATCCACATCGCCGGTGATTCCGTTCGCTTCTTGCTCGCGCGCAATCCCGGAGGGGCCTTCAGCTTCCTCTCGACGGCCGGGGTCACTCCGCTGCTCGCGATTCTCGCGATCGGCGTGACGGTCTTCCTCGTGCGCCTCATGGCTCGCAACGACGACGTCTGGCTCACCCTCGCCCTCGCCCTCGTGCTCGGCGGGGCGCTCGGCAACCTGAGCGACCGGATCTTCCGCTCACCGGGGCTGCTGCGCGGCCGCGTCATCGATTTCGTGGCCGTCGGCCGGTTCCCGGTGTTCAACGTGGCGGACGCGTCGCTCACGGTCGGCATCGCCATCCTGTTGGTCTGCTCGTTCCGTCGTCCCGCGAACGTGTGATCGAGCCCCTCGCTGCACCCGAGTCATTTGTCGTCCCCGAGACGCTCGACGGCGAGCGGGTCGATCGAGCACTCGGGTTGCTCCTCGACTGGTCGAGGACCGAGGCGGCAACGATGTGCGCGGCCGGCGCGGTGTTCGTCGACGGCGACACGGTGAGCAAGAGTCGGCGACTCGCGGCCGGCGAGACGGTCGATGTGACGGCCGAGCCGGGTTCGCCGGCTCCACCCGGGCCCGACCCGAGCGTGGCCGTCACGGTGCGGTACGAAGACGATGACGTCATCGTGGTGGCCAAGCCCGCCGGTCTCGTCGTACACCCGGGCGCCGGGCGGTCCGATGGGACGCTTGTGAACGGATTGCTCGCCCGGTACCCCGAGCTCGCCTCTGTGGGTGATCCGGCTCGTCCGGGCATCGTGCACCGTCTCGATCGGAACACCAGCGGGCTGCTCGTGGTGGCCCGCACCGCCGCGGCCTACGAACAGCTCGTTGCCGGGCTGAGCGCACGGGAGATCGAGCGCCGCTACGACGCTCTGGTCTGGGGAGTACCCGATGCCGAGCGCGGCATCGTCGATGCTCCGATCGGTCGCTCGGTGGCGCGGCGCACGCGGATGGCGGTCCGGGCGGGTGGCCGGCCGGCCCGTACGCGCTACGAGGTCGTCGAGCGGTTTTCCGATCCGGCGGTGAGCCTGCTCGCCTGCTCGTTGGAGACCGGCCGGACGCACCAGATCCGTGTCCATCTTGCGGCGATCGGCCATCCTGTCGTCGGCGACGCGACCTACGGGGGCACCCGACCCGCACTCGCGCTCAGGCGGCCGTTCCTCCACGCAGCCGAGCTCGCTCTGACCCATCCGCGGACGGGGGTGCCGCTGCATCTGAGCGAGCCACTGCCACCGGAGCTCGCGAACCTGCTCGCGGCGCAGCGCGGCTGAATGCCCGTACGACCGTGAAGTTCCCGACGGCCGCGACCATGCCGAGCACGGACCACTGCACGACCGGGTTGGACGCATTGGTGCCGGCCGTGAGGAGGTGGATGGTCGCGACTGCGAACAGTGCGTAGCTCGTGAGGTGCACCGCCCGCCAGTGCCGCCGCGGGAGCCGGCGCATGAACAGCGAGGTGATCTCGATCGCGACGAGGAGGTAAAAGGCCGTCACACCCCAGGCGACCGCTCCCGGTTGCCACGACGACGCGAACGGAACGAACAGGTCGGCAAATCCGAACGGTACGAACGAGTCGGCGACGAGACCGGCCAAGTGGATGCCGACGAAGATGACGGCGAGGCCACCGAGGAAACGGTGGACGTCGAGCACCCATGCCGGCTTCGGTCGGCGGGTGAGGCGCCCGGACAGCGCCAATCCCCAGAGCACAGCAATGCCGAGCAACGACCACGACACGAGGCCGGCACTGCGGGCGACATACCACCAGAGTCGATCGTTCACCGGAGGACCTCCTCGGCGCCTGAGAAGGTGACGATCCGCCCGTCGTCGACGAGCGCCGCCCCGGTCGCGCCGTCGGGTAGGGACCAGTCGCGGCTACCGAGCACGAACACGACCTTGGCGAGCACCTCCGCCCACGCGGCCTCACCGGTCACGACGGTCACCGACGCGAACCCCGACCGAGCTGGGTGGCCGGTCGCGGGGTCGACGATGTGATGGTGCTCGCCGTGCGCGTGGGCCCAGCGACGACGGAGACGGCTCGATGTCGCGACCGCTCCCCGCGCGATCGTCGCGGTGAGCGCCACGCCGCGGGTCGGGTCGAGATCGATCGCGCGCGCAGTGTCCTCCGACACGAAACACGGCGACGGTGCCGCCGCGTGCACGCGATTCAGCTCGTTGTCGGGAAGGAACCGACTCCAGCGTCCTTCGAGCTCACGGATACGACCGAGCGCGTCTTCGGGCGAGGGTCCGCCATCGCCGGTCACGAGGACGTGGACCTCGGAGCCCATGGCCCGCGCTCGAAGCTCCCGGCTCGTAGTCCCGCTCAACTCGCGCCGCTCCGGGTGACCGGCGCGGGTGCGGGCGCGGATGGGGCCGCGGCCGCGGGCGTCGGTGCCTGAACGGCAGCCGGAACGGATCCGGATCCGGTCCGTTGCGCGGTGGAGCCTCCAGATCCTGACGGGGCCTGCGTCGACCCGCCGCCGGTGTCGACGGCGGCGTGGTGCCGCCGGACGATGATCCGCACCACCGGCGGCGGTGCGGCCGGCGTGAGCGCGGCCGGTGCGGGTGGGTTCGCGCCGGCCGCGCTTGGCACCGGGTCCGAGGCGACGTCGGCCGCTCGATCGCTGAACGTCATCGCCGTGACCGCCGCGAACACGCCGGTCGCGCTCATACCCGCCGCGAGGATTCGACTCGCCGCGGCGGGGTGCCGGCGAGGTCTGCGGCGGTCAGTCATCGTCCTCGTCGCCGTCGAACCCGTGCTCGATCTCGTTGCTGTCGTCGTTGCTGTCGGCATGGCTGGAGGACGCCGCGGGGGCGGCCGATGGTGCTGACGTGACCGACGCACGTGGGTCGGGTGAGTCGTCCGGATCGGACGGCGCGGGAACCGAGCCGGGGCCTCCCACACCGGGCGCGGTGGCGGCCGGGTCCTCGACGTCGAGGTAGATGACCTCGGGGATCGGGGCCGGCGGGACCGGGGCTTCGATGGTCGTGGCCGTGGGGTCGGTCGGCTGGAGCTTGCCCGCGTCGGCCGAGCCGCCGGTGAGGCCGAACAGAGAGAAGTTTGCCCCCACAGCCACAACGGCCGCTGCGGCCGTGAGCGTGGCGGCGCCGCTGGTTGCCAGGAGCTTGCGTCGATTCATGATTTTCTCCGTCATGTCGTGTGGATCGCTTGGTCGTGGGTCCGACCGTACGATGGCGCGCCTTCGAACGAGGCCAGCGAACGGCAAAGAATCGGACAACCCGATCGCCTCGCCCCCGCCGAGCACGCGAGAGTGTCCGTCGTGTAACTCCTCATCGTGGAAGACGACGACGCCATCGCGGTCCCTCTGGTAGGGGGATGGAGCGTGAGGGCTTCGAGGTGTGCCGCCGGTTGCGCGAGCGACCCGACGTACCGATCATCGTGCTGACCGCACGCGGCGAGGAGGTGGATCGAGTCGTCGCCCTGGAGCTGGGCGCGGATGACTACGTCGTGAAGCCGTTCGGATTCCGCGAGCTGGTCGCGCGGATCCACGCCGTCATGCGCCGCCGCGGGCCCCGCATCGATGACGCCCCGCAACCGGTCGGTCCGATCACCATCGATCGGCGCTCGCATCGGGTCTCGGTCGACGGCGAGGAGATCGCGCTCACCCCGAAGGAGTACGACCTCCTCGCGCTCCTGGCCGAGGACCCGGGTGCGGTCTTCAGTCGCGCGCACATCCTCGAGTCGGTGTGGGATCCACATTGGTACGGCCCCACCAAGACCCTCGACGTTCATGTCGCATCGCTGCGCAAGAAGCTGGGCGACGCCGGACTCGTCGAGACCGTCCGGGGTATCGGCTTCCGGCTCCGCGTCGAGCCGGATCCGCCATCCTGATCCGGTGCGCCGACGCCTGCTCTTCAGCTATCTGACGATCACGCTCTTCGTGCTCATCGTCCTCGCGGTCCCCCTCGGGGTGGCCTTCGAACGCCTCGAACGCCGCGAGCTGACAAGCGGCGTCCGCCACGATGCCCTCGCGCTCGCGGTACGGGCCGAGGAGGCCCTCGAAGGTGGCGATGTCGAGGGTTTGCGCGTCCTCGCGACCGACTACCAGGACACCGTCGGGGCCCGGGTGGTCGTCACCGATGCAGACGGTGTCGCGCTCATCGACAGTGACCCGCCCTCGACGGGCACCCGCCGCTTCCACAGCCGACCCGAGATCGCCGAGGCCCGCGCCGGGCGCGAAGCCACCGGTACGCGTGTGAGCAAGACGTTGGGGTCGAGCCTCTTCTACGCGGCCGCGCCCGTCGCGAACGGCTCGGAGATTCTCGGGGCGGTCCGGATCAGCTATCCGACGTCGTACGTCGATGGCAGGATCCGCCGAAACTGGCTGCTCCTCGGCGCGGTCAGTCTGGTGGTGCTGGCCGTCGTCTTCCTCGTTTCCAGCGTGCTCGCGCGGTCGGTGAGCCGCCCGCTCGCCCGGCTCGAAGAGGCCGAGGCGCGGTTCGGGGTGGGTGACCTCTCGGTGCGAGCGGACGTGAGTGACGGGCCCCGGAGGTGCGGAGTCTGGCCCGTTCCTTCGACGCCACGGCCGCGCTCTTCGAGCGGCTGGTCGGGCTCCAGCAGGCCTTCGTGGCCGACGCGTCCCACCAGCTCCGCTCGCCGCTCGCAGCCCTGCGATTGCGCCTGGAGAACCTCGAGCGAGAGCCGCTCGACGAGCAGGCGACCGCCGACGTCGGCGGCGCGCTCGGCGAGGTCGCGCGCCTCTCGCACCTCGTCGACGGGCTGTTGGCGCTGGCGCGGGCCGAGCAGCGGCCCTCGCGTCCGACCCCGATTGCGCTGGACGAGGTCGTGCAGGCTCGGTGCGAGGCTTGGTCGGCGCTGGCGGCGGAGCGGGGCGTCGAGCTTCGAGCGGACGTCTCGGGCGACCGCAAGCCGATCGCGACCATCACGCCGGGTGCGCTCGAGCAGGCACTCGACAACCCGTTGAACAACGCGGTCGAGATCGCGCCCCGAGGATCGAGGGTCGTGGTCGCGACCGACGGTCGCGACACGTGCGTCCAGGTGCGCGACGAGGGTCCGGGGATGACAGCCGCCGAGCGGGCACGCGCGTTCGACCGGTTCTGGCGCTCCGAGGGCGCCGAGGCCGGCGGTGTGGGCCTGGGGCTCGCGATCGTCCGAGAGCTCGTCGAAGCCGACGGAGGCCGGGTCGAGCTGGTGCCGAATCCCGACGGTGGCCTGATCGTGAGGCTGTGCTTCCCCCGACCGACCGGTGGCGATCGCTTCTAGGCGGAGTCGTCGAGCCCGGCTTCGGCGTGACCGACCCGCGTCCCGCACACGAGGTCGGCCAGGGAGTGGCGGGCCAGGACGTGGAGGGTCTCCTCGGAGACACCGACCCAGACCTCCTGGAGGACACAGTGCCCCTCGCAGTGGTCGTGGTTGCGCACCAGCTCGATGAGCGGACCGTCGACGGCGGCGAGAATCTCGGCGAGGTTGATCTCCTCGGGTGGGCGCGCGAGCACGTAGCCGCCGCCGACGCCGCGCTTGGAGCGCACGAGTCCGGCTCCCTTGACCGCGAGGAGAATCTGCTCGAGGTAAGGCTGTGGAAGGTTGGTGCGCTCGGCGATCTCCTTCACTGACGTCGGCCGGTCGTCGCCGTGGAGCGCGAGCGACAACAGCGCGCGCGCCGCGTAGTCACCACGCGTCGAGATTTTCATGGCGTCGAGATCTTCATGGCGTCCAGCGCTTCATCGAGCCGATGGCCGCGCACATTCATCGTGGCCGCGACCGGTGGGTTCCTCCATCACCTCATGGTCGCACACGATGGCGACGACGGTCCGCGCTGGAGCACCCCTGTGGCCGATACCCTCGCGAGATCCCAGCGAACGTCGAATCTTCCCCAGACCGCGATCGATCGGGCTCATCGGCCGCCTCGACCCGCTCCGACGGGTCGGATGAGCGCGCGGTGATGCCGGCATACGGTGGCGCGGCGATCACCAGCATCGTGCCGACCCTGGTCGGTGGTCATCCGCCGGTCGACGTCGCGACCTGGCTCCCGGAGCCGGTTCGTGACGCGAAGAGCGTCGTGGTGATCCTGCTCGACGGCCTCGGGTGGCGGGCTCTTGATGCTCGCCGTGACCGGTTGGTCCGGATGGCATCGCTCACCGGTGGCCCGATCACGACGGTCGTCCCGTCGACGACCGCCAGCGCGCTCACCTCGTTGGCGACTGGCCTGGCGCCGTCCCAGCACGGTGTCGTCGGGTACCGGATGCGCGTCGACGGGGGCGTGCTCAACGTGTTGCGCTGGCGCCGCACCGACTCGCGTCGCCCGCCCGACCCGTTCTCCGTGCAGCGACACCAGTCGTTCGCGGGCCGCCCGGTGCCCGTCGTGACGAAACGGGAGTTCGAGAGGACCGGTTTCACCGAGGCCCACCTGCGCGGCGTGCGCTTCGTGGGCTGGCATGAGGTCTCCACGCTGGTCGAGCACGTCAGCCGCCTCGTGGGAGCGGGGGAGCGGTTCGTGTACGCGTACTACCCGGGTATCGACGGCGTCGCGCACGAGTACGGGCTCCACGACAGCTACTACGAGGCCGAGCTCGCGTTCGCCGATGAGCTCGTCGGGAGGCTGCTCGACGCGTTGCCGGCGTCGGCCGCACTCGTGGTCACCTCGGACCACGGCCAGGTTCACTTCGGACGTGATTGGATCGAGCTCACGGACGTGGACCCGCTCGTCGACGCCTACGCGGGTGACGGGCGTTTCCGGTACCTCTACGCACGGCGGGGCGCCGTGAACGAGCTGTGTGCGGAGGCTCAGCGGTGCTACGGCGACCGGGCCTGGGTGTGGTCCCGCGAGCAGCTCCTCGACGAGGGTTGGCTCGGGCCGGGGCCGGTCTCGGGTGGAATCCGACGGCGTCTCGGCGATGTCGTGCTCGCAGCGCGTGAGCCGGTTGCGTTCGTCGATCCGACGCTTCCGACCGAGGCCGGCCTGCTCGCGGGGCACGGCTCGGTCACCCCGGATGAGATGCTCGTCCCGTTCGTGGCGGGTCGTGGCGTGGGGCGCTGAGCCGGCCGGGACCGGCCGGCGGGCCTCCTCTTATCCACAGGCCTTGTGCATGGGGTTGTGGACGAATGACACGCTTGTAGTTCGCCCACGCGCTTGAGAGAATGGACCTCTTGTCATCGGGTCGGTCCTTCGTCCATCTGCACCTGCACACCGAGTACTCCATGCTCGACGGTGCGTCGCGGATCGGCGAAGTGGTCGCGGCGGCCGCGGCCGACGGACAGCCCGCGATCGGCATCACCGACCACGGCAACATGTACGGCGTGCTGGGCATGTACCGCGCGGCGCGTGATGCGGGCCTGGTGCCGGTCATCGGCACGGAGCTGTACCAGGCGTTCGAGCACCGCGGCGAACGTCCGGCGCGTCGGGGTAGCCGAGTCGATGACTCCGGCGGCGAGGTCGAGGGTGGCCGCAAGGCCTACTACCACCTCACCGCGCTCGCGGAGAACCTCACCGGCTATCGGAACCTGATCCAGCTGTCGAGCCGCGCGTACCTCGAGGGCTATTACCACAAGCCCAAGGTGGACTGGGAGCTGCTCGAAGAGCACCACGAGGGCATCATCGCCACCACCGGCTGTCTCGGCGGCCAGGTGCTCCAGGCGTTGCTGCGTGGTGACGACGCCGGTGCGCTCGCCACCGCCGGTCGCCTGCAGGACATCTTCGGCCGGAACCATCTCTTCGTCGAGGTGCAGGACCACGGCATCGCCGACCAGCAGTGGACCAACCCCAAGTTGGTCGAGATCGCCCGGTCGCTCGGCGCGCCGCTGCTGGCCACCAACGACAGTCACTACACGCACCAGTCCGACGCCGAATCCCACGACGCGCTGCTGTGTGTGCAGACCGGAGCGAAGATCCACGACGAGAACCGCTTCCGGTTCAGCGGCGACCAGCATTACCTGAAGTCCGCGGCCGAGATGCGGGTGCTGTTCGACGAGATTCCCGAGGCGTGCGACAACACTCTGTGGGTCGCGGAGCGCACCGACGTGGAGCTGGCCTTCGACCAGGACGCGCTGCCGACCTTCGCCGTGCCCGAGGGCCACACCGAGGACTCCTATCTGGCGGAGCTGACCATCGAGGGAGCGAAGGAGCGCTACGGGCCTTCACCAGAGCCCCGGGTGCGCGAGCGCATCACCTACGAGCTCGGCGTCATTGCCGAGATCGGCTTCTCGGCGTATTTCCTCGTCGTCTGGGATCTGGTCCGCTACGCGCGCCAACGCGGGATCCGCGTCGGGCCGGGGCGGGGCAGCGCCGCCGGGTCGTGCGTCGCGTACTGCCTGCGCATCGTGGACATCGACCCGATCGGCTACGACCTGCTGTTCGAGCGCTTCCTCAACCCGGGTCGCAAGCAGATGCCCGACATCGACATGGACTTCGACTCTCGCTACCGCGGCGAGATGATCAAGTACGCCGCGCAGCGCTACGGCGAAGACCACGTCGCACAGATCGTCACGTTCTCCACGATCAAGGCGCGTGCCGCCGTGCGCGACGCGGCGCGTGTCCTGGACTACCCCTACGCGCTCGGCGACAAGATCGCCAAGCTGATGCCACCGCTGGTCATGGGCCGCGACACGCCCTTGTACGCCTGCCTCGAACAAGACGAGCGCCACGCCGACGGCTACAAGATGGCCGTGGAGCTGCGCGAGCTCTACGGGTCGGATCCGGACGCGCAACGGGTGATCGACGTGGCCAAGGGGCTCGAGGGGCTCCGCCGCCAGGACGGCATCCACGCCGCGGCGGTCGTGATCACCCGAGAGCCGCTCACCGAGTACCTCCCGATCCAGCGCAAGCCCGAGCCGGGAACCCCACTCGAGGACGCCCCGATCGTCACCCAGTACGAGATGCACGGCGTCGAGGATCTCGGCCTGCTCAAGATGGACTTCCTCGGGCTGCGCAACCTGGATGTCATCGAGATCACCCTGGATCTCGTCGAGCGCAGCACCGGGAGGCGGCCGAACATCGACGAGGTGCCGCTGGACGACCCCGCCACCTTCGAGCTGTTGCGCAAGGGCGACACGATCGGGGTGTTCCAGCTCGAAGGTGCACCGATGCGCGCGCTCATTCAGCGGCTCGCGCCGACGGCGTTCGAAGACGTCGCCGCGCTCGTGGCGTTGTACCGGCCCGGCCCGATGGCCCAGAAGATGCACATCGACTACGCCGACCGCAAGAACGGTCGCAAGCCGGTGACCTACTACCACGACGACCTGGAAGAGATCCTCGCCCCCACCTACGGGCTGATGATCTACCAGGAACAGCTCATGCGCGTCGCACAGACGCTCGCCGGCTACACCCTGGAAGAGGCTGACAACCTTCGCAAGGCCACCGGCAAGAAGATCCGTGAGCTCATCCGCGAGGAGCGGTCGAAGTTCGTCGACGGCTGCGAGCGCACCGGGTATGGCCGTGACTTCGGTGAGCGGTTCTTCGACATCATCGAGCCGTTCGCCGACTACTCGTTCGGCAAGTCGCACTCGTTCGCCTACGGCTACATCGCGTACCAGACCGCCTACCTGAAGGCGAACCACCCCCACGAGTACCTCGCCGCGTTGCTGACGAGTGTGAAGGCGAACAAGGACCAGACGGCTGTCTTCCTGAACGAGTGTCGCCAGCGCGGCATCGACGTCCTCGTCCCCGACGTCAACGCCTCCGACAGCGACTTCGTCGTTCGTGACGAGGCGATCCGATTCGGGCTTTCCGCGGTACGCAACGTCGGCGAAGGAGTGGTGGCTCACATCGTCGCGGCGCGCGACGAGGGCGGGCCATTCACCGATTTCTTCGACTTCTGTGAACGAGTCGATCCGGCCGCGTTGAACAAGCGGACGATCGAGTCGTTGATCAAGGCCGGCGGATTCGATTCGCTCGACCACCCGCGCCAGGGCTTGGCCACGGTGTTCGAAGGCATCGTCGACCGGGCGGTCACCCGCCGGCGCGAACGTGAGGCCGGGATCATGAGCCTCTTCGGTGAGACCGCGGCGGAAGAGGAGGCGGGTGGATTCGCGGATCGGGTCGACATTCCCGACCTCGAGTTCGCCAAGAAGGACAGGCTCGCCTTCGAGAAGGAGATGCTCGGGCTGTACGTCAGCGAGCACCCGCTCATGGGAGCCGAGCGAGCACTACGCCGTTACGCCGACACCACGCTCACCGAGATGAAGGACGTCCGCGAGGGCGAGCTGCGCACGTGCGGTGGTGTGGTCACCACGTTGTCGCGCAAGTACACCAAGCGGGGCGATCTCATGGCGACGTTCACGCTCGAGGATCTGGGCGCGGCGGTCGAGGTCATGGTGTTCCCGAAGACGATGGCGAACTACGGGGAGCTCCTCGCCGAGGACGCGATCGTGTGCGTCCGGGGGCGCCTCGACGGTCGTGAGGACACGCCGAAGATCATCGCGTTGGAGGTCACGCGCCCCGAGCTGGTGCTCGATGGCGGCCCGCCGGTGCGCTTGCGAGTGAAGCTCGGCGGGATGGATGAGTCACGGGCGGCGCGGTTGCGCTCGATCTTGGAACAGCACCCCGGAGATAGCCCGGTGTTCGTGCATCTGGAAGCGCCCGAGAAGACGACGGTGCTCCGGCTGGGTGACGAGCACCTCGTGGACGCCCGCAACGGCCTCTTTGCGGCACTTCGGGTTCTGCTCGGCGCCGACTGCGTTGTCTGACTCCGGCCCGGGAACGCGAGGCTCGTCTAGCGTTCGGCCATGAGCTCACGATGGTCGCTCTGGTCCGAGGACTCGTTCCTGTCGATCGGGTCGAAGGGTTCGGTGCTGTCGATCGGATCCGTTGGCTCGGCGCTGTCGTTCGGGTCCATCGGCTCGTTCTGCTCGGTGCTCTCGATCGGCTCGGCCGCGTCGATCCTGTCGGTGATGTCGTGGCGGTCGGCCGGGTCGATGATGTCCGCCCGCGCGCGACGGGCCGTGATGGGTTCGGGCTCGCCGACGACGAGTCGGTAGCCGAGGTCACGCTCGCTGCGGTCGCGGAGGTGACCGTGGCGGGCGTCCCACACACCCGAGGACAGGTCGGCGGCGAGGCGGTCCATCCGCTCCGCGACCAGCGCTTGGTCGATCAGTGCGAAACACGAGATGCCGTCCCGGACCGTCGGGTCGAGGTAGGCCTCCGGCCGGGCCCAGAACGTGGCGAAGAAGCCGTCGGCGCAGTCCGCAGGCACGGGAACCGCCTCGAAGTAACCGACGCCGAGCGCCTGTCGCAGCTCGGGTAGCGACGGGGCGGTGATCTGGTGTGCCGCGGTCAGTGCCTCGGGAAGGTAGTCATCGGTGAGCCAAAACGCCGGCGGTCGGTCCGGGTCCCATGTGAGGATCACGATTCGACGCGCGACGCGCCGCAGCTCGGCGATGCCGGCGCGCCAATCGGTCCAGTGGTGGATCGTGAGCAGCGCCGCGGCAGCGTCGAAGTGGTCGTCGGGAAACGGCAGGTGCTCGGCCGTTGCCCGTACGGCTGGTGCTGCGCCGGGCGGTCGCTGGGCAAGCATCACTGGTGACGGCTCGACCGCGACGGTGCGCCGATCGGTGGGTTCGTAGCTACCGGTGCCCGCGCCGACGTTGATGAGCGTGCCCGCGTCGCCGAAGGCCCGTTGGATCTGGGCTTCGATTCGGGGATCGGCGACGCGGGTGGCGCGGTAGGTGCGGCCGATCGTGTCGTATCGGGCCATCAGCCCACGGTAGCGATCACCGTGTCCGCGAACCGTGCGAGCTGTGTGTCGAGCGTGTCGAGATCGAAGCCGGGCGGGGGCATCACCATCCGGGAGACGCCGAGGTCGGCGAGGCGTTTGACCGTCTCGACGTCGGGTCTGCCGCCCGCGGTGATCTCGATTGTGTCGGGATCACCGCCCGGCGTCGCGGGCCGCGACCCGCATCGCGTTGATCAGCTCCTCGAGCTTGGTCGGGGAGGCCAAGCCGGGAAAGAAGCCGTCGCCGATGCGGCCGGCCCGTCGAGCGGCGGCCTTCGTGTGGCCGCCGATCACGATCGGCACGGAGGGCGCGCCGTCGATCTGCTGGGTCGGCTTGGGGTGCGACAAGGCGCGCTCGAAGCTTGCGAACTCACCCGAGAACGTCGGCTCGTCTTCGCGCCAGAGCGAGCGCAGCGCGGTGATGTACTCGTCGGTGCGGCGACCCCGGTCGTCGAATGGGACGCCGAGCGCGGCGAACTCCTCGGCCAACCACCCGACGCCGACTCCGAGGGTGAACCGACCATTCGACAAGACGTCGAGTGTCGCGGCCTCTTTTGCGAGGATCACGGGGTTGCGCTGCGGCAGGATCACGATGCCGGTCGCGAGGCGCAGCCGCTCGGTCGACGCGGCGACGAACGCGAGCCAGATGAGAGGGTCCGGCATCGGGCCGTTCTCACCGCCGGGCATCCTCCCGTCGGCCGAATACGGATAGCGCGACTGATAGTCAGCCGGTACGACGGTGTGCTCGATCGTCCACAGCGACTCGATTCCGTGCTGCTCGGCGATGCGGCCGAGCCCGGCGGCGTCGCTCGGGCGACCGAACGCGGCGTTGGCGAACATGATCCCAGACAGCATGGCGGGTCAGCGTATGCGGTCGACGGAGTTCTTGCAGGTGCTCGACGCGTGTCAGGATCACCCCATGAGAATCGGAGTGCTCGGGGCAACCGGGCCGGCCGGCCGTGGGCTGGCCGCCCGACTCGCGGATGTCGGTTACGACGTGCTCGCCGGCTCGCGCGAGCGGGCGAAGGCAGAGGCCGTGGTCGACGAGCTTCGGGCCCAATGGGGGAGCCGGGTGGCGGGGCTGACTGGCGCGAACAACCAGGCAGCCTGCGACGCCGACGTTGTCGTCCTGGCGGTCCAGGCCGACGCCGCGCTCGCCACCGCGAAGTACTTCGCCGATGATCTGGGCGGAAAGATCGTCGTGTCGATGGCGAACAACCTGGTTCGCAACGGCTCCGAGTTCAACGCAGTGTTGCCACCGCACGGGTCGATCGCCAAGGAGATGCAGGCGCTCTTGTGGCGATCACGGGTCGTGACCGCGTTCCATCTCGTACCCGCGGCCGAGTTCGTGAATCTGGACGAGAACATGGAAGGTGACGTGGTCGCCTGCGGCGACGACGACGAAGCCCGCCGCATCCTCATGGAGATCATTGCTGACATCCCCGACCTCCGGGCGTTCGACGGCGGCTCGCTCGAGAACGCGGTCGGGATGGAGACCTTTGCCGCGGTCTTGCTGACCATCAACATTCGGCACAAGGGCAAGGCGGGTCTCCGCCTGAGCGGGATCTCGGCGGGACCGACGCGCTCGTGACGATCCGACTCTTCGACACCGCTCGGCGTGAGATGGCCGACTTCTCGCCTGGGCCTGTCGTGCGCATGTACGTCTGCGGCATCACGCCGTACGACTCGACCCACCTCGGCCATGCCGCCACGTATCTCACCTACGACTTGTTGACGCGCCGGCTCGAAGAGCTCGGTCACGAGGTGCGGATGGTGCGCAACGTCACCGACGTCGACGACTCGATCCTGCCCAAGGCCCGTGAGCTCGGTGTGCCCTTCCTGGAGCTCGCGGAGGCCGAGATCGACCGGTTCCACGGGGACATGGAAGCCCTGAACATGCGGCCGCTCTACGCGGAGCCGCGCGCCACGGAGTCCATCGAGGAGATCGTGGCGGTCGTCGAACGGCTTCTCGACTCGGGCCACGCGTACCTGACTCACGGCACGGCCTACTTCGACGTGTCGACCGCGCCGAACTTCGGGAACGTGTCGCATTACTCCCAGGACCAGATGCTGCGGCTGGCTCGTGCCCGGGGCGGCAATCCGGATGATCCCCATCGCCGGGCCCCGCTCGACTTCGTGCTCTGGCAGCCCTCACTGGCCGACGAGCCGGCCTGGCGAGCGCCATTCGGGGTCGGGCGTCCGGGCTGGCACATCGAGTGCTCGGCCATGGCGATGCGCGAGCACGGCGCGACGCTCGATCTCCACGGTGGGGGCACCGATCTGATCTTCCCGCACCACGAGTGCGAGGTGGCCCAGAGCGAAGCCGTGACCGGCGAGCCGTACGTGCGCCATTGGATGCACTCGGCGATGGTGGGCTACGAGGGCGAGAAGATGAGCAAGTCACTCGGCAACCTCGTGTTCGTGAGCGACCTACGCGAACGAGTCGACCCTCGCGCGATCCGACTCGCGCTCATGCGGCACCACTACCGCTCGGGCTTCGAGTGGCACGACACCGATATCGAAGAGGGCAGCGCACTCCTGCACCGTCTCGCGGCCGCGATCGACCGGCCTGACGGACCTGACCCTCGGCCGTTCGCCGATCGCGTCCGGGGCGCCCTGGACGCGGATCTCGACGCACCGAAGGCGATCGCCGCGCTGGGTGAGCTCGCCGACGCGGTGCTGTCGGGTGGTGCCGACCCGTCGGCCCCCGGTGTCCTGGCCGAGCTCGCCGATCTGCTCGGCGTCGATCTCAGCTCCCCGGTCGCCTGAGGCCCAGGACCAGTAGGCGGGTCGGGGGAGTACCTCGGCTATCCGCCCACGTGGGTCTTCATGGCTTCGAGGCTCTGTTGGTACATCCCCTGCATGAGCGTGGCCATCTCGTCCGGCGCCGCGTCGACGTCCCAGGTGACGCGCGAGCCCGAGCCGTCGGCGTGGACGGTGATCGTGGCCTCGTGGCGTTCGACCGGAGCGCCCTCGACGATGGTGTAGGTGATCGCACGGCCGTCGTCGTCCAGCTTCACGAGGCGCTCGCGGATCTCCATGCCCATCATGGCCAGGACTCGGTCGTCACCTTCCTCACGTGATGACTCGATCCCGGGCATCCAGCCGTCCAGACCGTGGAAGTCGCGTACCACTGCCCAGACCGCGTCCGGCGCCGTCGTCATCGTGAGCTCCGCTGTTTCCTTCGCCATGAGATCTCCTCGAGTGTCGGTTGCCGGCAATGTAGTGAAAGGAGCGCTGCCCGGACCAAGGCGACCGGTAGCCTGCCCGCTGATGTCTGACGGCACCGGCAACGGCGAGATCACCATCACGCTGCCCGACGGCTCGACGCGAGACTTCGCGACGGGATCCAGCGGGGCCGACGTCGCCGCGTCGATCGGCAAGCGGCTGGCGAAGGCCGCCGTCGCGGCGACGGTCAACGGGGAGGTTGTCGACCTCCATCGCCCGATCGAGGGTGATGCGACCGTCGCGATCGTGACCGCCGAATCGGACGAGGGACGCGAGGTGCTGCGGCACTCGGCGGCCCACGTCATGGCCCAAGCCGTGTTCGATCTGTTCCCCGACGCGAAGTACGCGATCGGCCCCGCGATCGACGACGGCTTCTACTACGACTTCGAGCTGGCCGACGGGCAGCACTTCACCGAGGCCGATCTCGAGCGCATCGAGGCGCGCATGGGCGAGATCGTGGCCGAGGATCAGCCGTTCATTCGAGAGCAGATGGACCCCGACGCCGGCCGGACGCTGTTCGCCGACCAGCCCTACAAGCTCGAGATCATCGACCGGGTCGGCGGTGACGGCACCGCCACCGAGGACTCGTCCGAGCTCGTCGGCGCGGGCACCATCGGCGTGTACCGCAACCTCAGACCGGACGGCTCCGACGCCTACGTCGACCTGTGTCGGGGCCCGCACGTGCCGTCGACCGCCAAGCTGCGCGCGGTGAAGCTCACGAAGGTCGCCGGTGCCTACTGGCGGGGCGACGAGAAGCGCCCGATGCTGCAGCGGATCTACGGCACGGCGTGGGAATCGTCCCAAGCGCTGGATGAGCACCTGCATCGACTCGAAGAGGCGGAACGGCGCGACCACCGCAAGCTCGGCGTCGAGCTGGACCTCTTCTCGTTCCCCGAGGAGATCGGCTCCGGGCTGGCGGTGTTCCACCCGAAGGGTGGCATCGTCCGCAAGGTCATGGAGGACTATTCGCGCGCCCGCCACGAGGCCGCGGGCTACGAGTTCGTCACGTCGCCACACATCGCGAAGTCGAAGCTGTTCGAGACGTCGGGTCACCTCGAATGGTTCGCGGACGGCATGTACCCGCCGATGGAGCTGGACGGAGGCACAGAGTACTACCTCAAGCCGATGAACTGCCCGTTCCACATCCTGATCTATGAGACCCGCACCCGCTCATACCGCGAGCTGCCGCTGCGGTTCTTCGAGTTCGGAACGGTGTATCGGTACGAGAAGTCCGGTGTCGTGCACGGCCTCACCCGCGTGCGGGGCTTGACGATGGACGACGCGCACATCTTCTGCACCAAGGAGCAGATGGCCGCCGAGCTGTCGTCGCTGCTCGATTTCGTGCTCGACCTCCTGGGTGACTACGGACTCGACGATTTCTACCTCGAGCTCTCGACCAAGCCGGAAGCCAAAGCGGCGGGCACCGACGCGGAGTGGGAGGAGGCAACAGAGGCCCTCCGGCAGGTGGGCACGCGCGCGGGCCTCGACCTCGTCATGGACGAGGGTGGCGGTGCGTTCTACGGCCCGAAGATCTCGGTGCAGACCCGAGACGCGATCGGACGGACATGGCAGATGTCGACACTGCAACTCGACTTCCAGCTCCCGCAGCGCTTCGACCTGCACTACGTCGGCGCCGACAACGAACGCCACCGCCCGGTGATGATCCACCGGGCGCTCTTCGGGTCCGTCGAGCGGTTCTTCGCGGTGCTGCTCGAGCACTACGCGGGGGCGTTCCCGTTGTGGCTCGCGCCGGTGCAGGTCAGCGTGTTGCCGGTTGCGGATCGGCACGAGCCCTACGCGCTGGCGGTCGCGGAACGGCTCGGGTCGGAGGGCTATCGCGTCGAGACGCTCGGCGCGCACGCGGACACGCTCGGGGCGCGTGTCCGTCGCGCCAAGACCGAGAAGGTGCCGTACGTGATCGTGGTCGGCGACGACGACGCCACCGACGGAACCGTGGGCGTGAACGAACGTGGCAGCGAGCGCCCCGAACGGGGTGTCGCGCTCGACGACTTCGTCGAGCGGCTCGCGGCCCGGCTGGCCGAGCGCGTGTGAGCGGGCTCGAGCACCTCTGGGCGGGCTGGCGGTCGGCGTACATCGAAGACGTCATTGCAAGCCGCGCTCGATCCGACGAGTGCGTCTTCTGCGCGCTCCAAGGCCTCGACGACGACGAGGCGATGATCCTGGAACGCACCGAGCACTCGTTCACGGTCATGAACGCGTTCCCCTACACCTCGGGCCACCTGATGACGGTTCCTCTCCGCCACGTCGGAGGGCTTGTGGACCTGGCCGCCGATGAAGCGGCGACGCTCATGCACGCCACCCAGCGGGCGACCGGCGCGATCGGCGAGGCCTACCGACCCGACGGCATCAACGTCGGCGTCAACATCGGCGTCGGCGCGGGCGCGGGCATCCCGGGCCATGTGCACGTCCACGCCCTGCCCCGATGGGACGGCGACACCAACTTCATGACCTCGGTCGCCGAGACGCGGGTACTGCCGGAATCGCTCCGCGACAGCTACGAGAGGCTCCGCCGGGCCTGGCCGGCCTGAGGCGCTTCGCTTCGGGCATGGGCGATAGCGTCGGAACCGTGACCGTCGACGAGCCGGAGCCGAGCGAACCCGAAGACGGCGACGCGCTGCCCGAAGACGGCGACGGGCTGCCCGACGACCTCGACGTCACCGCGTACGTCGGTCCGTACACGTTTCCCGATGTCGCACGGCGTCGTATCGCCGGGACGCTCTACGCCGTCATCGCGACGGGTTGTGCGGCCGCGTGGCTCGTCTCGCGCAACCGCGGCCTCCTCGCCGCGGCGATCGTTCTCGGCCTCGTCTCGGGCTATCACTTCCTCGCCGGTTGGCACCTCGTTGTCGACCAGACCGAGGCACTCGCGGTCGCGTCGCGTACCGTCGGCTTTCCGGTCGGCCACGCGTCGGCGCAGCTCGCGTGGCGGGGGCTGCGCAGCCGACCCGCCTGGCGAATCCTGCTCTACAGCGCGGATAGCCCACCCAGCCTGCGGGGGCTCGTCGAGCTCGACGCGGTCGATGGGCGCGTCATGGGGGAGTACACCGAGCGCAACCCCGAAGACTGGAGCGATCTCGGCGATCTCGGCGATCCCGTGAGCCCTGGTGGCGCCGACGGGCACGACGCAGCCGCGGGGGACTGATCGCCGCCCGCGCGGCCCATACCTCGGCTGACCATGCAGCGGTGAGGCGCGACCGCGCCGCTACCGGGCGGTGGCGCGCACGAGCTGCTCGGCCACCTGGCTCGGGACCGGGTCATAGCGCGCGTGCGACACGGTGAACCGGCCCTGTCCGTGGGTCATCGAGCGGAGATCGACGGCATAGCGCAGGATCTCCGAGGCCGGCACCAGCGCGACGATCTCGGCCTCGCCATCGCCGAGGGCGCCGGCGCCCTGGATCCGACCGCGCCTCGCGTTGAGGTCACCCATGATGTCGCCCTGGTGCTCCTCGGGGGCGGTCACGACGAGCTCGCTCACCGGTTCGAGCAGGATCGGCTGCGCCTTGGCCATCGCCTCCTTGCACGCGATGGAGCCGGCCATCTTGAAGCTCATCTCCGACGAGTCGACGCTGTGGAACTTGCCGTCGAAGCAGGTGACCCGCACGTCGACGACCGGGTGGCCGAACACCCCGCCCTGGGTCATGGACTCGCGGACACCCTTTTCGACCGCGGGGATCAGGTTCTTGGGAATCGCGCCGCCCACGATCGCGTCGACCCACTCGAACCCGGCGCCGCGCTCCAGCGGCTCGACGCGCAGACACGCAACGCCGAACTGGCCGTGGCCGCCCGTCTGCTTCTTGTATCTTCCCTCGGCTTCGGCGCTGCTCGTGATGGTCTCGCGGTACGGGACCCGGACGTCTTCGGTCTCGACCTCCACGCCGAACTGCCGAGTCAGCCGCTCGAGGGCGATCGCAAGGTGCATCTCGCCGGCGCCCCACAGCAACATCTGACGCGTCTCCGGGTTCCGCTCCAGAGACAGCGCGGGGTCCTCGTCCAGCAGCCGGCCCAACGCGTTCGCAAGCCTGTCGTCATCGGCGTTGGACTTGGGGAGGATGGCCGTGGCCAGCACCGGTGCCGGGGTCGTGAACGGCTCGACATCGATGTCGGTGCCGCGCACGGCGAGCACGTCGCCGGTCGTCGTGTCGGCCAGCTTCGCCACCGCGGCCAGGTCGCCCGGCGCGACCGACGGCACCGGTTCCTGATCCCCGCCCCGCACGAAGAGCAACTGATGCATCCGCTGATCGGCGAGGGTCCGTCCGTTCACGAGCACGTCGTCGTGAGCAATGGTGCCTTGCAGCGATTTGAACAGGTTGACATGGCCGAGGTACGGGTCGACGAGCGTCTTGAACACGAAGGTGGCCGCCGGTCCTCTGCCGGCCGACGGCGCCGGGCCCTCGTCCACGATGAAGCGTGTGAGCCGATCGATGCCGACCAGCCGGGTCGCGCTGCCGCAGAGCACCGGGAACACAGTCGCCGCGGCGATCCCGCGGGCCAGCGTGGTGACGAGGTCGCCGACGGCGATCTTCTCGTCGTCCAGGTACCGCTGGGTGAGGTCGTCGTCGGCCACGACGATGCCTTCGATGAGCGCGTCGTGCACCGCGTGCTCCTCGTTGACGAGCTCGTCGGGGATCGCTCCGGTCGTGCCTCGCGGCGAGCGGCCGTCGTAGGTGATGGCCTCGTCTTCGAGCAGGTCGATCACGCCGCGAAACTCCCTCTCCTCGCCGATGGGGAGCTCGACGGGAGCCACGCCCGCGCCGAAGGCGTCCTGTAGCTCTTGGAGCGTACGTTCGAAGGACGCGCGTTCGCGGTCCAGCTTGTTCACGAAGATGGCACGGGGAAGATTGGCCGCGGCGGCGAGCCGCCACGCGAGCTCGGTCTGCACCTCGACGCCTTCGACGGCCGAGACGACGAAGATCGCGAGATCGGCGACCCGGAGGGCGGCCACGACGTCACCCACGAAGTCGGCGTAGCCGGGCGTGTCGATGACGTTGACCTTGCAGTCGTCGAGCTCGAAGGGCGCGAGGGCCAGCGAGACGGAGATGCCCCGCCGCTGCGACTCGGGATCGAAGTCACAGACCGTGGTGCCGTCTTCGACGCGGCCGGTGCGGGAGATCACGCCGGCCGCGAAGAGCAACGCCTCGGCGAGCGTGGTCTTGCCCGAACCGCCGTGGCCGACGAATACCACATTGCGGATGCGGTCGGTCGGGAACGTCTTCACCTGGAGCTCTCCCCGGAGTGACGGTTGGGGCGAGTGTATGCACCCCGGTCCCCGTGCGCTCCCGTGGTAACGTCAAGTTCCGCCATGAACCAGCTCGTCATGAACCAGCTTTGGTCTCGCGCGTTCATCGCGCTCTCTTGGCCGCAGTCTCGTGCTTGACGGCCGTCTCCGCTCCGGGATCGGTCGGGCGCTCGCGCCCATCGGTCGTGGCCTGAGCCGCGTTGGCGTCACCGCGAACGTTCTCACCGTTGTCGGCGTCGTGTCGTCGGCAGGGACCGCGTGGCTCATCGCGATTGGTGAGCTCCGTTGGGCCGTCTTGGGACTCTCGGTCAGTGGACTCGTGGACCTCCTCGACGGGAGCGTCGCGCGCACAACCGGCGAAGCGAGCCCCCGCGGCGCGTTCTTCGATTCGGTGACCGATCGTGTCTCGGACGCGGTCGTCTTTGGAGGCTGTGCCTGGTATCTCGCCGGCGAGAGCGCCCACGCGCCGGTGCTCGCGTTCGCGGCTGTCGCGTTGGCAATGTTGATCTCCTACGAGCGGGCGCGCGCCGAGGCCCTGAGTTACACCGCCCGTGGTGGTCTCATGGAACGAGCGGAGCGCATGGTGGTGCTCGGTGTCGGGCTGATGTTCCATGTGCTCGTCGCCGTGCTGTGGCTCATGGTCGTGCTCATGGTCTTTACCGCCGTCCAGCGTTTCGTGACGGTGTGGCGTCAGGCGAGTGATCTCCCGGAGTCGCGCGTCCGTCGGTTGCGGCTGGTCCGGCATCGCCGAACCCATGACGATGACGACGACGATGAAGCGAACGAGCTGGGGCTCGCCGCGGGCGGTGAGGAGCGCAGCTTGGCCGGGTGGTTCCAGGCGCGCCGCGCGGGAGTGGAGCGGCGTCATGCCGGCCGGTCGCGGCCGGTCCGACGCCGCACACGTCCCTGAGCCGTACGCGGGCCGTGCCACATCCGAGCTACCTCGCGTACCGCAGCGCGGCCGCGATTGCGCGTGTGCTTCCCCGTGAGATCGGCGAGCGCACCGCGTGCGCCGTCGGGCGAGCGACGGCAAGGCTGATGCCGGTCCGGCGCCGTCAGGTGCGGGCCAACATGGTGCGGGCGACCGACGGTCGTGTCGTCGGTCGGGAGCTCGATCAGGTGGTCTCCGAGGTGTTCGCGTCCTACGGTCGCTACTGGTTCGAGCTGTTTCGTCTCCCGTACGAGGCGCGGGACCCGGGTGCGATCGATCGTCACATCGTCGTCGAGGGCTACGAGCACATCGCCGCGGGATTGGACGCCGGAAGTGGGATCATCCTCGCGACACCGCACGTCGGCGGTTTCGAGATGGCGGCAGCGTTCCTGGCCGAACGTGGGCTTCGGCCCACCGTGGTGGTCGAGCCGGTGGAGCCACCGGAGCTGTTCGAGTGGTTCTCGGCCGTGCGCCGTGAGTTCGGGATGGAGGTCGTGGCGCTCGGACCCGACGCCGGGATCGCCATGGCAACTGCGCTGCGAGAGAATCGACCCGTGTGCCTCGTTTCCGATCGTGACCTCGGAGGCGACGGCGTCGAGGTCGAGTTCTTCGGGGAGCGGACGACATTGCCGGCCGGGCCGGCGTTGCTCGCGCTTCGGACTCGGGCACCGCTGCTGGCCTCCAGCTGCTTCTACCTGCCGCACGGAAGACATCTCGCGTATGTCTGTCCGCCGATACCGGTGGACCGGCGCGGGCGCCTGCGCGAGGATATCGCTCGTATCACCCAGGAGCTCGCGCATCGGTTCGAGGATCTGATCCGCGCCGCGCCGACGCAGTGGCATCTCATGCAGCCGAACTGGCCATCGGATCACCAAGCGAACCGGGACGCGGGCTAGTGCGCATCGCGCTGGTGTGCCCGTACTCCGTGTCGATTCCCGGCGGCGTACAAGGCCAGGTACTGGGTCTTGCCCACAGTCTTCGGGCTCAGGGCTACGATGCCCGAGTGCTCGCGCCGGCCGACGGGCCGCCGCCGGCGCCGTTCGTGACCTCGGTAGGACCGAGCACGAAGGTCTCGAGCAACGGGTCGATCTCGCCCATCGCGCCGGGCAAGGACGCCGCCCGCCGGACCCTCGAGGCGCTGCGCGGCTTCCGGCCCGACGTGCTGCACCTCCATGAGCCCCTGGTGCCGGGCCCGCCGTCCGCGGCGCTGCTGGGCACGAGGATCCCGTCGGTGGGCACGTTCCACATGGCCGCGCCGCGCAGCGACACCTTCTACCGTTGGTTCGGCAAGCCGGCGAGCGGAGTGGCGAAGCTGATCACGATCCGAACCGCCGTCTCCACCGACGCCCGCCGGACCGCGCAGGAGAACCTCGGCGGGACCTACTGGGTGCTGCCGAACGGCGTCGACCTCGAGCCGATCGAGCAGGCTGACCCGTACCCGACGATTGCGCCGACGGTGCTCTTCATCGGGCGGCACGAGCCTCGAAAGGGCCTCGGAGTCCTGCTCGATGCCTGGGAGCAGTTGGACGCCGACGCGGTGCTGTGGGTGGCGAGCGACGGTCCGGAGACGGCGACGCTGCAAGCTCGGGGCGTTGGTCGGGTCGAGTGGATCGGTCGGATCACCGACGCGGAGAAGGCGCGCAGGTTGCGCGCGGCGACGGTGTTCTGCGCGCCGGCGCTCCACGGGGAGTCCTTCGGGGTGGTGCTGCTGGAGGCGATGGCCGCTTCCACCACCGTGGTGGCGTCCGACATCCCGGGGTTTCGCAACGTGGCCCGACCGGGGGTCGAGGCGATGCTCGTCGCTCCCGGCGATCCCGGCGCGCTGGCCGACGTCCTGCGATCGGTCCTCACCGATCCGCCGCGCCGCGACGAGCTGGCCGAGGCCGGCCGTCGCCGCGCCGAGGAGTTCTCGATGGCCCGCCTCGCCCGGCGCTTCATCCCGCTGTACGAGGCCGCGATCGCGTGCACTCCGCCTTGACGGATCCCCATGGAGTCATCTCTCGGGTCCCGGCTCCTACACTGTGATGCATCGCAGGTGGTTCGCCCGCCGGCGACCGGGTCTCCCGACACCAGATCCCCGACGAATGGAGCGCCGCGCGTGATCCCCATCCTCATCGTGATTGCGATCGTCGTGATCGCCGTCATCGTCATGATCGTCATGTACAACGGGTTGGTCCGGTCTCGGAACCGGATCGACAACGCGTACTCCCAGATCGACGTGCAGCTGAAGCGTCGCTACGACCTCATTCCGAACCTCGTGGAGTCGGTCAAGGGTTACGCCGCGCACGAGAAGTCGACCTTCGAAGCCGTGACCAATGCCCGCGCGCAGGCGATGAACGCGCAAGCCGGATCGCCGGCAGGCCAGGCCCAGGCCGAGAACGTCCTGAGTGGTGCCCTGAAGAGTCTCTTCGCGGTGGCCGAGGCCTATCCGGACCTCAAGGCCAACCAGAACTTCTTGAACCTGCAGGAGGAGCTGACGTCGACCGAGGATCGGATCGCCTACGCGCGTCAGTTCTACAACGACAGCGTCTTGAACTACAACAACGGCATCCAGACCTTCCCGCGCAGCATGCTCGCCGGGACGTTCAACTTCGACAAGCGCGAGTACTTCGAGGGTGATCCGGAGGCGACGGGGCCGGTGAAGGTCCAGTTCTGATCGTTCTCTGAGGCGCCCCGCGGCGACCTCACCCACCAAGAGGTCTCACCCTGTACGAGCAGATCGCGCGCAACAAGCGTCGCACCGTCGTCCTCCTCGCCGTGTTCGTGGTGCTGGTGGGCGGGGTCGCGTTCGCGCTGGGCTACCTGTTCGACTTCGGGTTCGTCGCGGTGCCCTTCGCCATCGTCGTGGCGGTCGGCATGGCCTGGGGGTCGTACTTCTATTCGGATCGCATCGCGCTGGCGGCGAGCCGGGCCAAACCCGCTGACGGTCCGCAGTACCGGCGATACCACAACCTCGTCGAGGGCCTCTGCATCGCTGCGGGGTTGCCGAAGCCGCGCCTGTACATCGTCGACGATCCCGCGCCGAACGCGTTCGCCACCGGTCGCAATCCGAAGCACGCCGCTCTCGCGGTCACGACCGGGTTGCTCGAGATCATGAACCGCGTCGAGCTCGAAGGGGTCATTGCCCACGAGCTCTCCCACGTGAAGAACTACGACATCTTGGTGTCGACGATCGCAGTCACCGCGGTCGGTGCGCTCGCGCTCATGGCCGATGTGGGACTCCGGTTCATGTGGTGGGGTGGCCGCAGCAGTCGCCGGGACAACAACAGCAACAGCCAGCTCGGCGCGATCATCGCCATCTTGGCCCTGGCGCTGCTGGTGCTCGCCCCGTTCGTCGCCCAGCTGATGCAGTTCGCGATGAGTCGTCGCCGGGAGCTCCTCGCGGACGCCAGCGGCGTGCAGCTCACGCGCTATCCGCCGGGGTTGATCTCGGCGCTCGAGAAGCTCGAGGGCGACAAGGCGGTCGTGCACAACGCCACGCGGGCCACGGCGCAGCTCTGGATCGAATCGCCCCTCGACCGTGACCAGGAGAACAAGGCCCGCCAACACAAGAAGGGGAAGAAGGGCTCATGGCTCAATCGGGCGTTCGACACGCACCCTCCGCTCGCGGACCGCATCGCGGCTCTCAAAGCCATGTGACCACCGCGTTCGCACTGCTCGCCGGGTTCGCGTTGGTCGCGAGTGCGTGCGGTGCCGGCGGAAGCGCCAAGTCCGCCGGGTCGTCGTCGACGACGACCACGACCCTCGCGCCGCCCTCCGCTCCGCTCACCGGGCTGGTCGATCCCTCCGGTGTCGCTCAGGGACGTGGCGCGTTGATCGTCAAGATCGAGAACACGCCGGCCGCGCGTCCCCAGTCCGGCCTCGAGCTGGCCGATGTCGTCTACGAAGAGGTCGTGGACGGGGGCATCACGCGCCTCATGGCCGTCTTCAACTCCCAGACGCCGGAGACCGTCGGACCGATCCGGTCGGTCCGGCCTGTCGACGCATCGCTCGCCCAGCCCATCGGAGGCGTGCTCGCCTACTCCGGCGGCCTTGCGTCGGAGGTCGCCCGCATCGAGTCGGTACCCGGACTCATCACGGTCAGCGAGGACACTGCGGGTGACGCGATGTTTCGCGACCGCGCCCGAGCCGCGCCCCACGACCTCTACGGGTATCCGGACGCCCTGTGGGCATTCGGCGGCGAGCCCGTTCCGCCCCGGCCTCTCTTCGAGTACCTCGGCGACGGCGAGACGTTCGCCGGTGAACCGGTGGATTCGTTCACCGTCGGCGAATCCACCGACGCCGACTACAACCCGACCTACGACTGGAACCCCGAGAGCGGAACCTGGTTGCGGTCCCTGAACGGCGAGCCCTCGACCACGGCCTCGGGGTCCCGAATCGCTCCGACCAACGTGGTCATCCAGTTCACGACCTATGTCCCCGAGCCGGGCGCGCCCGGCGCCGTCGGACAGGTCACCGGCGCCGGCGAGGCCTGGGTGCTCACCGCGGGCCGGCTCGTGCGTGGCACCTGGACACGCGACGATCCCGCGCTGTCGGCGCGCTATGCCGACGGCGTCGGTCGACCGATCAAGCTCGCCCCCGGTCGTACGTGGGTCAGCCTCGCCGCGCTCGGCCTCGACACCGAGCTCGTCGTCCCGCCGGCCGTACCCGATACCGCCGGCCCACCAACAGCGCCGGGCTCGTGAGGTCACCTCGGTAGACTGGCTCCATGGCCGGATCAGGTGAGACGGGAACCGCGCGAGTCAAGCGAGGCTTGGCCGAGATGCTGCGTGGCGGCGTGATCATGGACGTCGTCACCCCTGACCAAGCTCGGATCGCCGAGGATGCCGGCGCCACGGCGGTGATGGCTCTGGAGCGAGTCCCGGCCGACATCCGCCGGGACGGGGGCGTCGCCCGCATGAGCGACCCGGCGATGGTCGAAGGGATCCAGGCTGCGGTCACGATTCCGGTGATGGCGAAGTGCCGCATCGGTCATTTCGCCGAGGCCCAGGTGCTCGAGTCGCTCGGCGTGGACTACGTCGACGAGAGCGAGGTGCTCACCCCCGCCGACGAGGCGAACCACGTGGACAAGTGGGCTTTCACCGTCCCCTTCGTGTGCGGCGCGACCAACCTCGGCGAGGCCCTCCGCCGCATCGCCGAAGGCGCCTGCCTGATCCGCTCCAAGGGTGAGGCCGGCACCGGCAACATCGTCGAAGCGGTCCGCCACCTGCGCTCGATCCTGGGTGACATCCGTCGCCTGACCGTGGCCGACGACGCCGAACGTTACGCGCTGGCCAAGGAGCACCGGGCCCCCGTCGAGCTGGTCCGTGAGGTCGCGGCTCGTGGCGAGCTCCCGGTGCCGATGTTCTGCGCCGGCGGCATCGCGACCCCGGCCGACGCCGCGCTGGTCATGCAGCTCGGAGCGCAGGCGGTGTTCGTCGGCAGTGGAATCTTCAAGAGCGCCGAGCCGACGACCATGGCGAAGGCCATCGTGGAGGCCACCACGCACTACTCCGACGCGACCATCGTGGCCAAGGTGTCGCGCGGGCTCGGCGCGGCGATGCGCGGCGAGGAGATCGACGATCTCGACGTGAAGCTCGCTGACCGCGGCTGCTAGCCCGATGAAGGCCGGAGTGCTGGCGCTCCAAGGAGCGTTCCGGGAACACCGTGAGGTACTCGACGTGCTCGGCGTCGAGGCGGTGGAGGTCCGCGCGCCCGAGCACCTGAGCGGCCTGGACGCATTGTTCCTCCCCGGGGGCGAATCCACGACCATGTCCCGGCTCCTCGACACCTCGGGCATCCGCGCTCCGCTGCGGGACCGCATCGAAGACGGACTCGCCGTCTTCGCCACCTGCGCGGGCCTGATCCTGCTCGCCGAGAAGGTGCTCGACGGCCGGGAGGACCAAGAGCCACTGGGTGTCCTCCCCGTCACTGTCCGCCGCAACGCGTACGGTCGCCAGCGCGAGTCCTTCGAGGCGCCGCTCGCCATTGCGGGCTTGAGCGGCGGATCGTTTCCGGGAGTGTTCATCCGGGCGCCGGCGATCGTCGAGGTCGGTCCGGGGGTCGACACGCTCGCCATCTACGGCGATGATGCCGCGTTGGTGCGTGCCGGTCCGATCTGGGCGGCGACGTTCCACCCCGAGCTCTCGGGCGATCTGCGACTCCACCAATGGTTCCTGGACGAAGGAGGGGGCACCTGATGTCCGGCCATTCCAAGTGGCATTCCATCAAGCACGCCAAGGGGGCGGCCGACGCGGCCCGCGGCAAGCTGTTCGCGCGGCTCGCTCGCCAGATCGAGGTTGCCGCCCGTTCCGGTGGCGGTGACGCCGATGCCAACCCGACGCTGCGCACCATGGTCCAGAAGGCGCGCGACGGCTCGATGCCGAAGGAGAACATCGAACGCGCCATCAAGCGGGGCACCGGTGAGCTCGAGGGCGTCACCTACGAAGAGGTCGCCTACGAGGGCTACGCACCCAACGGTGTCGCGGTCTACGTCGAGGTGCTGACCGACAATCGCAACCGC
Organism: Acidimicrobiia bacterium; assembly: GCA_035646535.1. GTDB lineage: Bacteria > Actinomycetota > Acidimicrobiia > IMCC26256 > JANYLB01 > DASRPD01. Next base: position 56,553 of record DASRPD010000105.1, on the reverse strand, counting down.
ACCGGCTCCGAGGTGAAGAACATCTTCACCCGCAACGGGGGTTCACTGGCCGAGCCCGGCGCGGTGAGCTGGCAGTTCGAGCGCAAGGGCCGGATCATCCTCGACCACGCCGTCGCGACCGAAGATGACCTCATGGTCGCCGCGCTCGACGCGGGGGCCGAAGACATCGCGGATCTGGGTGAGACCTGGCAGGTCACCACGCCACCGACTGAGCTGCACTCCGTGCGAGCCGCGCTCGAGGCTGGTGGGCTGACGGTGACGAGTGGTGATCTCACGATGTTGCCGACATCGACCGTTCCGCTGTCCGAGTCGTCCGCGGCGAAGCAGGTGCTGCGAGTCATCGACGCGCTGGAAGAGCACGACGACATCCAAGACGTGTACGCCAACTTCGACATACCCGACGATGTGCTCCAAGGTGCGTACTCGTGAGCGGTCCCGCGGTCGGCGATCTCGCGCCGGACTTCACCTTGGCGGGAATCGAGGGGGAAGAGCGCCGGGACTACACGCTTTCGGAGCTGCGCGGCCGCAAGGTCGTCCTCGCGTTCTACCCTGGCGACTTCACCCCGGGATGCACGCGCCAGATGTGTTCGTACCGCGACCACTTCGACGACTTCGAGGCTCTCGACGCGGTCGTCCTCGGCATCTCTCCGCAGACGGTCGACCGCCACGCGGAGTGGATCCAAGCCAAGGGCTTCCCCTTCCCGTTGCTCGCGGATCCCGACAAGGCCGTGATCGCCGCCTACGGGGTGGGCGCGCCGTTGATCGGCGTGCGCCGGTCGGTGTTCGTGCTCGACGCGACCGGCATCATCCGGTACCGCCACGTCGCGATCCTCGGAGTGACGTTCCGCTCGTCGTCCGATCTGGCGCAGATCCTCTCCGGGATCTGAAACCGGCGGCCGGCGGGGCCCGGTCGTCCCGGGGCCCGGTCCAGCGACTGGCAGATCAGCTCGCGGACGGCCGACAGTCGCGCGTGGAGGAACGAGGTCGGGTCGTCGTAGGGCTCGTGGCCGGCGTGCCAGTCCTTCGCCACGCCGACCATTGTCCCGCGGTCTCCGACGGCGCGCGGCGATGGCGGACGGTGGCGAGGCCCGAGGCGAACCTCGCGGTCGTGCCATGATGCGGCGATGCACGTGGGCATGACAGTGAACGGCGTCGGACACTCATACGATGTCGAGCCGCGGACGCTGCTCGTCGGCTACGTGCGGGAGGCGTGCGGTCTTGTCGGCGCGAAGGTCGGCTGTGACACGTCGAGCTGCGGGGCGTGCACCGTGCTGGTCGGCGGCGAGTCGGTCAAGAGCTGCACCATGCTGGCGGTGCAGGCCGACGGTTGCGAGCTCACCACGATCGAGGGCCTCGCACCGAACGACACCGAGCTCCATCCTGTGCAGCAGGCCTTCCACGAACAGCACGGGCTCCAGTGCGGCTACTGCACCGCGGGCATGGTGATGGCCGCCGTCGGGTTCTTGGAGGAGAACCCCGACCCGACCGACGCCGACGTCCGAATCGGGCTCGAGGGCAACCTCTGTCGCTGTACCGGGTACCAGAACATCGTCAACGCCGTGCTCGCCGCCGCCGGCCGCCCGGATGAGGGCTCCCGATGATCCCGGCGGCCTTCGACTACGTGCGCGTCGGCGCGGCCGACGAGGCCGTCGCCCAGCTCGTCGAGCACGGCGACGACGCCAAGCTGATCGCCGGCGGGATGTCACTCATCCCGCTGATGAAGCTCCGGCTCGCGGTCCCGACCGTGCTCGTTGATGTCGGGCGTGTCTCGGAGTTGTCGTACGTGCGTGAGGATGGCGACGAGATCGCCATCGGCGCGCTGACCCGCCACCGCGATCTCGAGACGAACGACCTGCTGGCACGACAGTGCGGTGTCTTGGGTGCAGTCACGGCCGAGGTGGGCGACAACCAGGTGCGCCACCGGGGCACGATCGGTGGTTCCGTCGCGCACGGTGACCCGGCGTCGGACCTGCCGGCCGTCCTGCTGGCGCTCGACGCGACGTTCGTGGCGACCGGACCGGCCGGGCGGCGCGAGATCGCGGCGGGCTCGTTCTTCGAGGGGTTCCTCGAGACCGCGCTCGCGCCCGATGAGCTGCTCACCGAGATCCGCGTTCCCCGTACCGGGGCGAACGGGTTCTCGTACCAGAAGTTCAACCGCCGCGCGCAGGACTGGGCCATCGTCGGAGCGCTCGCTGTGCACGCAGGCGGCACGACCCGTGTCGCGCTGGTCAACATGGGGACGACACCGCTTCGGGCGGCCGGGGTCGAAGAAGCGGTCGCAGGAGGCGCCGGTGCGGCCGAGGCCGCGGCCCGAGCGGCCGAGGGTACCGAGCCGAGCAGCGATCTCAACGCGGATTCGAGCTACCGGGAGCACCTGGCGCGCGTTCTCGTGCGGCGAGCCCTCGAGGACGCCGGCGCGTGACCGTTGCGGCCGCGGTCCTGACTGCCGGCGGGGGGCGGCGATTCGGCGACGAGGGCGACCCGAAACCGCTGGTTCGCCTCGACGGCCGGCCACTCGTGTCCTGGGCGCTCGACGCGGCTTGTGCGTCGGGCTTACGGCCCGTCGTCCTCGTCGTTGGCCACGAAGGTCGCCGGGTCGCCCGCCTTGCGCCGGAAGCGGTGATCGTCACCCAGTCGTCGGGCTGGCGTCGGGGCATCGCCCACAGCCTGGGTGCCGCACTCGATCTGCTCGATGGCTGGGTCCAGGTGGACGCGGTCTGTGTCGGACTCGGGGATCAGCCCCGGATCGGTGCCGAGGCGTATCGGCGTCTGGCCGCCGCGCACGATGCCGGCGCCGAGCTCGCCGTGGCCACCTACGGAGGTGGGCGGTCCAACCCGGTCCTCATCGCCCGCTCGTTGTGGGACGAGGCGGGCGCGCTCCGCGGCGACGAGGGTGCCCGCGTGCTCATGCGGACCCATTCGGTGACGGAGGTCCCGTGCGATGGCACCGGTGATCCTGTCGACGTCGACACACCCGAAGACTTGGAGGCCTTGCGGACCGCGGGCCAGGAGGGGAGCAGCTGATGAACATCGAGGACCAGTTCCGCGTCGAGGTGCCCGTCGAGGAGGCCTGGCGGCTTCTCCTCGACATCGAACGCATCGCTCCGTGCCTGCCGGGCGCTCAGCTCCAGGAGGTCGAGGGCGACGAGTATCGCGGCGTCGTGAAGGTCAAGGTCGGTCCGATCACCGCGCAGTACCAGGGCAGCGCGACGCTCGAGTCGACTGATGACGCAACCCACACCGCGGTCATCGCGGCGTCGGGTCGCGACACGCGTGGGCAGGGCAATGCCTCGGCGACCGTGCAGCTCACCCTCGCATCCGACGGTTCGGGTACGCAGGTGAACGTGAGCACCGATCTGTCGATCACCGGCAAGGTCGCGCAGTTCGGTCGGGGCGTGCTCGTCGACGTCTCGGCGAAGCTGCTCGCACAGTTCGTCGAGAACCTCGACCGCGATGTGCTGTCGGTGACCACGGCGGACCCGGCGCCGGAGGACGGCCCGGGCGCCGGCGCCGAGCCCGCGAGCCCACCGCCGCGCTCAGTCGACGCCTCCGCGAACGGGGGCCGGCCCGGGGTCTCCTCGGCGGCACCGGCGGTGGTGCGAACGATCGACGGCCCGGAGGCCGAGCCGGTCGATCTCCTGGCGGTCAGCGGCGGATCCGTGGGCCGACGGCTGCTGCCGGTCGCGGTGGGGATCCTCGTGGTCCTGCTGGTGGTGTGGGGGATCCGCCGGCGGAGGCGCCGCCGGTCGTAGCATCGAACCGGTGTTCGATTCGACCGGCCCGGTGTTGGGCATCGACCCCGGTGTCTCTCGCTGTGGGTACGGCGCGGTCCGGCTCGGTCGGGCCCGCCGGGCCGAGCCCGTCGCGTACGGCGTGATCCGTACCGCACCGGCCGATCCGCTGGCCGAGCGGCTCGCCGCGCTCCAGGTGGAGCTCGAGCGCCTGATCGCCGAGCTGCGTCCGGCCGCGGTCGCGGTCGAGCGGGTGCTCTTCCAGGCGAACCAGCGCACCGCGATGTCCGTCGGCCAAGCCAGTGGGCTGGCCTTGGCCGCGGCCGCCCGGGCCGGCGTGCCCGTCGACCAGTACAGCCCCAACGAGGTCAAGCTCGCCGTCACCGGCCACGGCGGCGCCGACAAGGCACAGGTGCAGGCCATGGTCGTCCGCCTGCTGCGACTCGACGCGCCGCCACGCCCAACCGATGCGGCCGACGCGCTCGCCGTCGCGCTGTGCCACTCCTGGCAGGTCCCGCTCGCGGGTGCCGCGGACGCCGGCGCCGGGTCTCATGCCGGCGAAGCCGGTCGGGACGGGTTCGGTGCCGCCGTCAGCGCCGCGCTCGCCCGCGAGGCGGCCCGATGATCGGATCGGTGCGCGGCTCGGTCCTCGAACGGGCGCCAGAGGGCGAGGTGCTCGTCGAGGTCGGTGGGGTCGGCTACCGCGTGCTCGTGCCGCTCGGCGCGCTCACCGGACTCGCGCCGAAGACGAACGCGTTCCTGTTCACCCATCTGCACGTACGCGACGACGCGATGGTGCTGTACGGCTTTCCGACCCGTGACGAACGCGACACCTTCGAGGTGCTCATCGCCGCGAGCGGCGTGGGCCCCAAGCTCGCGCTCGCGATCCTGTCGGTCCTTTCGCCCGTGTCGCTGCGGCGGACGATGGCCGACGCCGACATCGACGCGCTCACCGCGGTGCCGGGGGTCGGCAAACGCACCGCCCAGAAGCTGATGCTCGAGCTCCAGTCGCGCCTGGACGTTCCGGACCTCGACCTGAGCGAGGGTCTCGGCGAAGCACCGATCGCGCGCGCCGAGGCTCGCGCCGCACTCATCGAGCTCGGCTACGGCACCGACGAGATCCGCGTCGCGCTCGCCGACCTCAACGGTGCCCAAGCCGCCGAAGCTCTGTTGAAAGAGGCGCTGCGGCGATTGGCGGCGCGGACGTGAGCGAGGCGGAGACGGGGCGAGGGGAGGCGGGTCGTGAGGAGCTGTTGAGCACGACCGCGGCTCCGGTGGAGGCGGCCGAGGAGACGACGCTGCGGCCCCGCACGCTCGACGAGTTCGTGGGCCAGCCGCGCCTCAAGGAGCACCTCGAGATCCTGCTCGCCGCGGCGCGCGGGCGCGGCCAGGCAGTGGACCATCTCCTCCTTGCCGGTCCACCCGGTCTCGGCAAGACCTCGCTCGCGTGCATCGTCGCCGCGGAGCTCCAGGTGGCGCTGCGGGTGACGAGCGGACCGGCGTTGGAGCGGGCCGGAGATCTTGCCGCCATACTCACCAACCTCGATGACGGCGACGTGCTGTTCATCGACGAGGTCCATCGGCTTCCCCGGGCCGTCGAAGAGGTCCTGTACCCCGCAATGGAGGACTTTCAGCTCGACATCGTGATCGGCAAGGGGCCCTCGGCCCGGTCGCTGCGCCTCGATCTGCCCCGTTTCACCCTGGTCGGCGCGACGACGCGCACCGGCCTCATCACCGGTCCGTTGCGAGACCGGTTCGGCTTCGTCGCCCGGCTGGACTACTACGAGCCCGAGGACCTGATGGCCATCGTCGAGCGAGCGGCGAGCATCCTCGGCGTTCCGCTCGACGCGCGCGCGGCGACCGAGATCGCGCGCCGAGCCCGGGGTACGCCGCGTATCGCCAACCGCCTGCTGAAGCGGGTCCGGGACTACGCCGAGGTGCGGGCCGACGGCACCGTGAGTCTGGCCGTGGCGCGTGACGCACTGGCCCTGTTCGAGGTCGACGAGCGAGGCCTGGACAAGGTCGACCGGGCCATCCTCGGGGCACTGTGTCGCCATTTTTCCGGTGGTCCCGTGGGGCTCGCCACGTTGGCCGTGACGGTCGGCGAGGAGCCCGAGACCGTCGAGGAGGTCTACGAGCCGTTCCTCCTGAAGGAGGGTTTCCTCGAGCGCACGCCCCGCGGTCGCAGGGCCACCCCGGCCACCTACTCCCACCTGGGTCTCGCGTCGCCACCACCGCCCGTCGACCGTTCCGGGCGAGGCCTGTTCGACTAGCGTCGGCCCGGCCATGACTGCCGCGATCATCTATCTCGGGATCCTCGTCGTCCTGTTCTTCTTGCTCGTCGTGGTGCCGCAACGGCGCCGGATGGCTGCGCACCGATCGCTGGTCGATGCGGTGGGCATCGGCGACGAGATCGTTTCCACCTCGGGCATCCACGGCACGGTGCATGGGATCGCCGACTCGACGCTCGAGGTGGAGATCGCCCCCGACGTGGTGATCACCCTGGCCCGGGGCGCGGTGGCCCAACGTCGCCGGCCCGCCGGCGCCGAGGGTGACGTGCCTCGGCTGGACGAGACCGCCGGCGAGCCGGCTTCAGACGACTGAATCGTGCGTCGTAACGCCTGGTTCCTTGTCGTCACGCTCGTGGTCGTCTTCGGCTCGTTCACGGCCGTGATCGTGACCGGCACCACCCCCGTCCTCGGTCTTGATCTCCAGGGCGGCATCTCGGTGACGCTGAATCCCGAGGGCAACCCGTCGAGCGGCGCCATCGACAAGGCCAAGGACATCATTGCCAGCCGGGTCGACGGCCTCGGCGTGGCCGAGCCGGAGATCAGTCGTCAGGGCGACACGATCGTGGTCGACCTGCCGGGAGTGAAGGATCGGGACAAGGCGCTGAACCTCATCGGCCAGACCGCCGAGCTGCGCTTCCGGCCCGTCCTGGCGGTCCTTCCGCCCTTCGACCCCGCGGCGACGACGACCACGAGCACCGTCGCGCCCGGCGACACGATCGCGCCCGACGCGTCCTCCACGACCACCACCCTTCCGCCGAGCGACGGGTCCGATATCCCGACCACCTCCCGGGACGACGACGTCGCCGACGCCGTCGTCGTGCTCCCGGGCCGGGACACCGGTGACGGTCCCCCGCAGCGCTACCAGCTCGGTCCCACCGAGCTCACCGGGAAAGCGGTGAGCGGGGCACGGGCCTCGTTCCAGAACGGTGAGTGGGTCGTCAACGTCGATTTCACGAGCGAGGGTTCGAGCGAGTGGGACCGGCTCGGTCAGGAGAACTTCCAGAAGCAGGTCGCGATCGTGCTGGACGGCGTGGTGCAGAGCGCACCGGTCATCCAGGGCCAGAACCAGACGTTCGAGTCCTTCGAGGGCAGCGCCCAGATCAGCGGCGACTTCGGTGAGAGCGAAGCCAAGGATCTGGCGCTCGTGCTGCGCTACGGCGCGCTGCCGATCCGTTTCGACCCGAACGACCAGAAGGTCCAGAGCGTCTCGCCGACGCTGGGCAAGGACCAGCTTCGAGCCGGCATCGCGTCGGGGATCATCGGACTCGTGCTCGTCGCGATCTACATGCTCGTCTACTACCGACTTCTCGGTGCGGTCGTCATCGCCGGGCTCGTGGTCGCAGGAGCCGCGATCTACGCGCTGGTGGCGATGCTCGGCCAGACCATCAGCCTCACGCTCACCCTGGCCGGCGTCACCGGGCTCATCGTGTCGGTGGGCATCACCGTCGACTCGTACGTCGTCTACTTCGAACGGCTGAAGGACGAGGTGCGTACGGGAAAGACCGTGCGCTCATCGGTCGATCGCGGGTTCGTGCGCTCGTGGCGCACGATCCTGGCCGCAGACCTCGTGTCGATCATCGGTGCGGCAACGCTGTACTGGCTCGCCATCGGTTCGGTGCGAGGGTTCGCGTTCTTTCTCGGCGTCTCGACGGTGCTGGACCTCTTCATCTCCTACTTCTTCATGCACCCGCTCGTGTCGATCCTGGCCCGCCGGCGCGCGCTGGTCCGCACGCCGTTCGTGGGCATGGAAGCCGGCCTGGACATGAAGGCCATGAGCGAGGCCACGCCTTGATGCGCGTCACGGAGCAGACGCGCTGATGGGGCTCGGATCCAGGTTCTCGGACCTCTACCACGAGCGGACGAACTACCAGTTCATGTACCGCAAGTGGCGGTGGGCATTGCTGTCGGGCACTGCGATTCTGGCGGGGGTTCTCGGCTTCGTCGTGCACGGCGGGTTCAACCTGGGCATCGACTTCGAGGGTGGTACCTCGTGGGAGTTCACGGCGAGTCAGAACGTCGACGTCTCGTCGGCCGGCGTGCGTGACGTCATGCGATCGTTCGGCCTCGCGGACTCGAAGATCATCATCGTGAACGGCGACGGCGCCCGCGTGCAGGCCGAGAGTCTCCCGCTCGCCAAGCAGGCCGAGATCACCCAGGCGCTCGCGGATTACGGCGGCATCGCGGCCGAGGAGGTCAGCGTCAGCGATGTCGGTCCGACCTGGGGCAAACGCGTGAGCCAGAAGGCGCTCCAAGCGTTGATCGTGTTCTTCGTCGTCATCGCGATCTACCTCTCCTTGCGGTTCGAGTGGAAGATGGCGGCCGGCGCCATCGTCGCGGTGACGCACGACATCCTCATCACGGTGGGGGTGTACGCGATCACCGGCTTCGAGGTCACGCCGGCCACGGTCATCGCGTTCCTCACCATCTTGGGGTTCTCGCTCTACGACACGGTCGTCGTGTTCGACAAGGTCAAGGAGAACGAGCCACTGCTCGGCACGGCCAAGGGTCTGACCTACACCGCAATGGTCAACCGGTCGACGAACCAGGTGCTGGCGCGGTCGTTGAACACCTCGCTGGTGGCGCTGATGCCGGTCGTGTCCCTCCTCGTCGTGGGCTCGTGGCTCATGGGCGCGCTCAGCCTGCGCGATTTCGGTCTCGCGCTGTTCGTCGGACTGGTCACCGGTGTGTACTCGTCGATCTTCGTCGCCACGCCGCTGTTGGTGTGGTGGCGCGAGCGCGAGCCCCGCATGCGGACGCTGCACGAGCGCGCCGTGGCGCAGGCGGCGCGCCTGGAAGCGACGGGACCACCGATGGGTCCGCCGGCTGATCCGACGCCGCGCGTCGAGGAGGTGTCGTGCCCGTCGTGTGGCGCCACGGCGAACCGAAGCGCTCGGTTCTGCCCCAAGTGCGGGGCACCGCTGGCCGCCAAGAGCTCGGTCAGCCCCAGCGACCTGCCCCCCGTGCGGCGGGCTGACGGTGCGATGGCCAACGTCGCGCCCCGCGCCCGCCGGCCCCGTCGCCGCAAGCGACGCTGACTGCGGCATCGGATCGAGCGCACGGGTCCCGCCGGCCCGGAAGTCCGGCCTCGCGCCGGTAGGATGACGGACGCGTGAGCACCACCGAGGACAGCCTGTCGACCAGCCTTCCGCTGGGGACGCCGGGCGCTGCGGGTCCCGATGAGACCCGCAGGGTCCGCGCCGATCGGCGTTCGGTGCTGCCCTGGCGGCGGCGCCACGTGGACGCCACGCTGGCACCCCTGCTCGCGGCGTATCGACGTCGCCACCCGCGGGCCGAGACCGATCTCATCGAGCGGGCGTTCCGCGCCGCTCGTGCCGCGCACGCCGAGCAGGTACGGCGATCCGGTGAGCCGTACATCCAGCATCCACTCGGGGTCGCGATGATCGTCGTGGGGCTCGGTCTCGACGACGTCACGATCGCGGCCGCGCTGTTGCACGACGCCGTCGAGGACACGTCACTCACGCTCGCCGACATCGAACAGGAGCTCGGCGCCGATGTCGCCATGATCGTCGATGGCGTCACGAAGCTGGATCGGGTCCAGTTCGCGACCCGTGAGGACCAGCAGGCGGCGACGCTGCGGAAGATGCTCGTCGCCATGGCGAAGGACATTCGCGTCCTGCTCATCAAGCTCGCCGATCGACTCCACAACATGCGCACGATCGCGTCGCTGCCCCCGGCCCGTCAGCAACGCATTGCGCAGGAGACGTTGGACATCTACGCGCCGCTGGCACACCGCCTCGGAATCGCGGACGTGAAGTGGCAGCTCGAAGACCTCGCCTTCGCGGTGTTGCACCCGAAGCGGTACGCCGAGATCGAGCAGATGGTCGCGACCCAGGCACCGGAACGCAGCGAGTACCTCGAGATGGTCTTGGCGGCTCTGCGAGACCGATTCAAGGAGCTGCAGATCGACGCCGAGGTGACGGGTCGTCCGAAGCACTACTGGTCGATCTACGAGAAGATGGTGGTGCGCTCGAAGGAGTTCGACGACGTCCTCGATCTCGTGGGTGTTCGGGTCATCGTTGATTCGGTGAAGGATTGCTACGGGGCGCTCGGGTCGATTCACGCGCTGTGGAAGCCGGTGCAGGGTCGGTTCAAGGACTACATCGCGATGCCCAAGTTCAACCTCTACCAGTCACTCCACACCACGGTGGTCGCGTCGCAGGGCAAACCCGTCGAGATGCAGATTCGCACGCGTGAGATGCACCGCCGAGCCGAGTTCGGGATCGCCGCCCACTGGAGCTACAAGGAGGCCCCCGCACCGGCCGAGGACCTCGCGTGGCTCCAGCAGATGGTGGACTGGCACTCCGAGACCGACGATCCGGCAGAGTTCATGCAGTCCCTGAAGCTGGACCTCGAGACCGACGAGGTCTTCGTGTTCACGCCCCAGGGCAAGATCATCACGCTGCCGACGGGCGCGACCGCGGTCGACTTCGCGTACACGATCCACACCGAGGTCGGTCACCGCTGCATCGGCGTTCGCGTGAACGGTCGACTCGTCCCGCTCGACTCGACGTTGGTCTCCGGTGACACGATCGAGATCTTCACGAGCAAGGTGGAGAACGCGGGCCCGAGTCGAGATTGGCTCGGGTTCGTCCAGACGCCACGAGCGAGCAGCAAGATCCGCCAGTGGTTCTCGCGTGAGCGGCGTGAGGACGCAATGGAGGCGGGGCGCGACGAGCTGACCAAGGCATTGCGCCGGGATGGCCTTCCGGTGCAGAAGATCATGGCCTCATCGGTGCTCACCGATGTGGCGACATCGATGCACTACGCGGATCCGCCTGCCCTGTTCGCGGCGATCGGAGCGAGTCACGTCTCGGCGCGGGTCGTGACCCAACATGTGCAGCGGGAGCTGCGCGGCGGAGAGGAACAGCTCCCGACCACAGCGCGCCGTCCGGGCCGCACGTCCCGCCGCACGACCGGGGTGCACGTCGAAGGTCTCGACGACGTGCTCGTTCGGCTCTCGCGCTGCTGCACACCGGTTCCGGGTGATTCGATCGTCGGGTTCGTGACCCGCGGCCGCGGCGTGTCGGTGCACCGGGCCGATTGTGCGAACGCGCACGATCTGGAGACCCAGCGCGACCGGCTCATCGAGGTCGAATGGGATCACGACCAGCCCGCGACCTACGTCGTCGCCATCGAGCTGGAAGCGTTGGACCGCTCCAAGCTGCTCCGTGACGTCGCCCAGGTGCTCTCCGAGCACCACGTGAACATCATCTCCTGCACGAGCCAGACCAGCGCCGATCGGGTCGCGAAGCTCCGGTTCGACTTCGAGCTGGCCGATCCCGGTCACCTCGACTGGGTGCTCGCGGCGGTCAAACGGGTCGACGCGGTCTACGACGCGTACCGGCTGCTTCCCGACTCGGCGACGTCGGCCGCGTCGGCCGACGCGGCCACCTGACCCAGCCGCGCTGTCGTATCCGACTCGCGGGTCAAGGACAGCCGACGCCCACGCGACGGCCGACCGGTGCACGCCTTCCACGGGGCGGCGACGACGGCGGCGTTATGGGAATTCGGGCCTCAAGTATCGCCGCGCGGGGCCGTAGACCCTCTTGGCCGTCAACTCGGCCCGAACCCGTCTCAAGGAGCAGCCAGAGACGATCATCCAGATTGTCGGACTCGTCGTCATCGCCGGTCCGATCGCGTTCCTCGTGGTCAACCGCAAAGAACACGTCAAGGGCTAGCGGGAGGGGCCGATCCCGGCCCGCGGCCGGACGGCCGTTCCACGATTCAAGTCAGATCGGTCTCCAGCCGATACCGCGCAGTGAGAGTCACGATTGAGGTCGGAGAGAGGATGGAGCGAGCAGGCGTCACGGACGACCGGCGCGGTGGAGCAGGTCCGACGCCGTCGCGCCGCGCCTCGAAGCCCCGCGCCTCGAAGCCCCGCGCCTCGGAGCCCCGCGCCTCGGAGCGGGGCATGACGCTCATCGAGCTGATCGTGGCGCTCAGCGTGCTCTCCGTCGTTATGGCCGGTCTCGGCCTCACCGTCGCGAGCGGGTTCCAGACGGTCGCCTTGAGCCGGCAGCGCCAGGTGGCAGAGGCGGCCGCCAACAAGCGCCTCGAGGAGTGGCGCGACGTCGACTACGACCAGCTCGCCCTCGGCTCGAACCCCGTGCACAGCACCGATCCGTCGTATCCCGACTTCTACGTCTCCACCGACGGGTCCTCGTTCGACTGTAACTGCGACGGGGGCTACGAACCCCTCATCGTCGACACCGTGACCCCGGGTCCGGTGCCGCACGTCGAGAGCCCGGTGCAGGTCGGCACGACCGTGGTCGACGTCTACAACTACGTGACCTGGGTCGACGATCGCACCATCGCAGGAACCCAGGACCTCAAGCGGGTCACTGTGATGGTGCGCTACCGCACGCTGGGCCGGCCCGGCACGGCCCGGATCCTGCGCGAGTCGGTGCTGTTCACGCCCGGAACCGTGATCATCAACGGCACGTCGACGACGACCTCCTCCTCGACCAGCACCACCCTCCCGTCGTCGACGACCACGACGACGACCCCGGCGCCCTGCGGATCGTTCTCGGTCGCGGGATCATCGAGCGCCACTTCGGTGTACACCGCCACCCAGTCGATCACGCTCTCGATGGCGTTCAACGGCGGGTGCGGGGACCTCATCGCCAACTTCTCGAACGACGACGTGACGTTCGGCGTCGACGTGCCGTACGACTCGTCGGATCCCACCGTCGGCTGGACGTTCTCCAGCGGTGACGGGAACAAGACGATCTACGGGAAGCTGCGGAACACGGTCGGCGGTTTCTGGACCCTCAACCCGCAGAGCATCATCCTCGACACCGTGAAGCCGACGACGCCGGGAACGCTCACCCGGACGGTGTCGTGCTCGGGCAACACGCGGACCACCGCACTGTCGTGGGGCGTCGCGACCGACACGAACTTCGTCGGGTACCGCCTCTACCGCAGCACCGACGGCACCACCTGGCAGGTGATCCCTCCGACCCTCTCGGGGACGAGCACCAGTGACTCGACATCGAAGTCGCTCGCCTCGGTCCGCTACTACATCGCCGCTTACGACAAGGCAGGGAATGAATCCGCACCGACGAACACGATCACCATCGCGAAGAACCAATGCAGCTGAGCGGGGCTAGAACCAATGCAGCTGAGCGGGGCTTCACCCTCGTCGAGCTGCTCATCACCGTGACGCTTCTCCTGGGCGTGCTGGGTGTGACCATGGACGCGCTGCTCAGCATCACGCGCTCCGAGGCGTTCCAGAGCGACCGCAACGCGAGCCTGGACTCGATGCGGATCACCCTCAACCGGCTGACGAAGGAACTGCGCCAGGCGACCGACGTCTCGACGTCGTCGACTGCCTCCTATCTCGACTTCAACACCTACGTAAACGGCACTCCGACCCATCTCACCTACGACGCGAGCGGAACGACCCTGACGCGCAGCATCAACTCGGGCACCGCGACGCCGGTGCAGGACCAGCTCGCGACGACCGACATCTTCTCCTACGAGGAGGCACCCCCGACGCCGGGCGCCCAGTGGGTGAAGATCGTGCTCCAGGTCAACCCCAAGAACACCCCCGACACCACACTCGTGCTCGATTCAGAGGTGAACCTGAGGAACAGGATCGTGCAATGACGCGACGACTCGACGGCTCCCGTACCGGAACCGAGCACGGCATCGCCATGATCACGGTCCTGCTCGTGGTGTTCATCACCAGCGGGCTCACCGCGATCATGTTCTACAACAGCCTGCATGGCGCGACCGCCACCGGACGGAACCGGTGCTGGGGTGCGGCCGTCCACATCGCCGAGTCGGGCGTCAACGACGCGATCGCGAAGCTCCAGAACACCGCGGGCATCGCGCCGACGGGCTCAGTCACCGGCGACACCGCCGAAGGGACGTACGAGTTCCGGGTCACGGCACTGGCTCGCAACCGCTACCAGATCGACTCGGTGGGGACGTGCGGACCCGGCGGCTCCGTATCGGCCTCACGGCGCCTGCGGGTGACGATGGCCCCGCCGCGCTCGTTCCGGTACGCCCTCTTCTCCCTCAGCGACGTGACGACGAAGAACAACAATGTCGTCTGCGGCGACATCTGGGCGAACACCTTCGTCGTGGTGTACAAGAACGACGAGGTGCTGAGCGCCGACGATCCCGGGTGCGCGGGGAAGGACACCGCCGGCAGCGGGAGCATCAATGCCGCGACCGGCTCCGTGACCCTGCAGAACAACTCGATCGTCTCCGGCGACGTGTGGACCGGCGGCTACGACTCGTCGGGGAACGCCGTGAGCAACAGCGGCACGATCGGTGGGAACGTGACGTCGTCGTCGAGCACCCCGGGATGCGCCGACGACCCCGAGCATGCGAAGTACGACGTGGACGGCGGGTCGATCGGCGGCAACGTCAAGGCGTGGGGGAACCTGACCGGCGGAGCGAGCGTCGCGGGGACGGTGACGCCGTTCGTGTGCGCCACTGCGCCGACACCCAGGCCGATCCCCACCTACACGTTCAATGAGGCCAACTACCCGCCGGGCACCGTCCAGACCTTCGCGTCGCCCGGGGCGTTCAACACCTACCTCGCCGCGAACGGCAACAGCCTCTCGGGCACGTTCTACGTGGAGGGTGGGAGCTCGACCAACGCGATCGATCTCACTGGCGTGAAGATCGCGGGCGACACGACCATCGTCGCCGCCGCGGCGCCGATCGACGGTGGAAACGGGGTGGGAGCGGTCCTCGGAAACACGGACGACAAGATCCTCGTCCTGGTGTCCTACTACGCGGGCGCGGCGAGCTCCTGCACCACCAACGGCGGCAACCCCGGAGACTGCGCGATCTCTTTCAAGAACAACTTCCAACAGAGCGACAACACCGCGGTGCTGCTCTACGCGCCCAACGGGCCGGTCGGGTTCAAGAACAACGCCGAGTTCCACGGCGCGATCTACGCGAACAACATACAGGTGAAGAACAACATGACCGTGGTCTACGACCCGACGGTCGAACAGACCGTGGGCTTCGGCGAGGTGACGCTCGACATCACGCAATGGCTCGAGTGCACACCGGGAGCGGTGACCACCACCGGGTGCTGATCGGCACCGCGCACCAGGCGACCTGCGGGCCAAACGGTCCCGAATCGCCGAGGTGGCCCCGGTAGCATCCGGGAGTGACCCCTTTCAGTCAGGTCTTCCGAGCCCCGAAAGGGACCCACGACATTCTGCCGCCGGCGTCGCGGCGGTTCGCGGCGTTCGTCGACGCCTTCAGTGCCCGGGCCGACCGGTTCGGCTACGGGCTGGCGGTCACACCGCTGTTCGAGCACCTCGAGGTGTTCCTGCGAGTGGGGGAGTCGACCGACATCGTCAAGAAGGAGATGTACGAGTTCGCCGACAAGGGCAACCGACGCCTCGCACTCCGACCGGAAGGCACGGCGTCGGTCGTCCGGGCGTTCGTCGAGCACCGGCCGACCGAGCCGTGGAAGGTGTTCTACTCGGCGCCGAACTTCCGCTACGAGCGTCCGCAGAAGGGTCGCTACCGCCAGCACTGGCAGGTGGGGGCCGAGGTGGTCGGGGCGCCGGATCCCGATCTCGACATCGAGGTCATCGATCTGGCCGCGGGGTTCTTCGCGTCGCTCGGCCTCTCCCGGGTCCGGCTCAGGCTGAACTCGATGGGCGACGCGAAGAGTCGCGGAACCTACGTCGGGCGGCTGCGCGAGTACCTCGCACCGCACGTGAGCACGCTGGGCGACGATTTCGGTCGGATGCTCGCCGACAACCCACTCCGGATCCTCGACTCGAAGAACCCCGCGGTGATCGATGTCGTCGACCGGGCGCCCCAGCTCCCCGAGCACCTCTCCGCCGAGGCCGCCGGGCACTTCGAACAGGTGCAGGCCGGCCTGCGCGCGCTGGGCATCCCGTTCGAGCTCGAGCCGCGTCTCGTCCGCGGGTTCGACTACTACACGGGGACCACCTTCGAGTTCGCGGCGGAGTCTCTCGACGCAGCGCAGGACGCCATCGGTGGAGGGGGTCGGTACGACGGGCTCGCCGCGGAGATGGGCGGTCCCGATGTGTCGGGGATCGGCTTCGGCATCGGAATCGAGCGGGCCCTGCTCGCGTGCGACGCCGAGGGTGTGTTCCCGGCGGCGACACCGCCGCTCGACGTGTTCGTCGTCGACCGCCGCGTCGACCTGACGGGTCCGGAGGCTGCCGTCCTGCTGCACGAGCTGCGCGTCGAGGGTCTCCGGGTCGAGCAGGCCTCCGGCGGTCGGTCGGAGAAGGCCCAATGGAAGCTCGCGGCGCGCCACGAGGCACGCTTCACCGTGGTGCTCGAATCGGGTGCCGTCGAACTGACCGTGCGCGAACGCAGCACGGGAGAGGAGCACAAGGTGTCGCGGGAGCTGGTCGTCGGCTGGCTCTACGAGCGCGCAACCGGATCCGGCCGATCGGCTCCCGGGTCGGCGGGGCCCCACCGATGATGCGCACCCACGAGTCGGGAACGCTCGGTGTCGACGACATCGGGTCGTCGGTCGTCATCTGCGGCTGGGTCGCGAACCACCGTGACCATGGCGGCGTCCTGTTCCTCGACGTTCGCGACGCGTCCGGCCTCGTCCAGGTCCTCGTCGATCCGGAGGCTCCGGGCGGTGCCGGCGCCCACCGCTTGCGATCCGAGTATGTGGTGCGGGTGACGGGCGAGGTCCGGGCGCGTCCCGAGGGGACGGTGAACCCCGACCTGTCGACCGGCACGATCGAGATCGCGGCCAGCGGGGTGGAGGTGCTGGCCGAGTCCGAACCGCCGCCGTTCCCGCTCGACGGGCGCGCGGGCGACGTCGACGAAGCGCTCCGTCTGAAGCACCGATACCTCGACCTGCGTCGCCCGTCGCTGCAACGCAACCTGCGTTTGCGGGCCACCGTGAACCACGCGCTGCGCCGTTCGATGGAGGACCAGCGCTTCGTCGAGGTCGAGACACCCATGCTCATCGCGTCGACCCCCGAAGGCGCGCGCGACTTCGTGGTCCCGTCGCGGCTCCATCCAGGCGAGTTCTACGCGCTGCCGCAGAGCCCCCAACTGTTCAAGCAGCTCCTCATGGTCGGTGGGCTGGAGCGCTACTTCCAGATCGCTCGATGCCTGCGCGACGAAGACCTGCGGGCCGACCGCCAGTTCGAGTTCATGCAGTACGACATGGAGATGAGCTTCGCCGGTGCCGCCGACGTGCAGGCCGTGGTCACCGAAGCTGTCGGCGCCGCGGTTGAGGCGGTCACGGGGGAGCGGCCGGGCGACTTCTCCCGCATGACCTGGCAGGACGCCATGGACCGGTTCGGGTCCGACAAGCCCGACATCCGATTCGGGCTTGAGATCGTCGACCTCGCGCCGGTGTTCGCGTCGACGGGGTTCCGGGCGTTCCAGGCCGAGGCGGTGCGGGGCATCCGGGTCCCGGGCCGGGCCGACATGGGTCGCAACAAGCGCGACGCGCTCATCGATCGGGCCAAGGCGCTCGGCGCGGCCGGGTTGGTGTCGTTCAAGCTCGAGGGCGGCGCTCTCGCCGGTCCGGGCCTCAACCACCTCACCGCCGACGAGCAGGGCGACCTGATCCGCACGCTCGGTGCGGCCGACGGTGACCTCGTGCTCATCGTCGCCGGTGCACCGCGGATGGCGAGCGAGGTGCTGGGCGCGCTCCGCCTCGACCTGGACCGACCTCCCGTCGACGAGGGCGGGCTCCACTTCTGCTGGATCGACCACTTCCCGTTGTTCGAGGGCCTCACCGACGACGGCAGCCCGATCCCGGCCCACCATCCGTTCACGATGCCGCACCCCGACGACCTGGAGCTCCTGGCGACCGCCTGGGGAGAAGACCTGCTGAAGGTGCGGTCCCTGTCGTACGACCTCGTGCTCAACGGGTCGGAGCTGGGTTCGGGCAGCGTCCGGATCCACACGCCCGACGTCCAGCGCCGGGTCTTCACCCTGCTCGGAATCTCCGACGAGACCGCAGCCGAGCGCTTCGGGTTCCTGCTCGAGGCGTTCCGCTACGGCGCCCCTCCGCACGCGGGCTTTGCGATCGGCATCGACCGGTTCGCCGCGCTGCTCTGCGGCGAGGAGAACATCCGCGAGGTGATCGCGTTCCCCAAGACCCAGTCGGGCGCCGATCCGCTCACCGGAGCGCCCACCGAGATCGACCCCGCCCAGCTCCGCGACCTCGGCCTCCAGCGCACATCCCGTCCGACTCGCCGATCCTGACGAGCCGCGCGTCCCCTCCAGTGCGCCGTTGGTGCGTTTCCCGTCGCATAGCGACGGGAAACGCACCAACGAGCGGGCTTGGTGGTCGATGTCAGAGCCTGGTGGAAGGCTCCGACGATGTCGATCACAGCGCTGGCGCAGCGGCAATGGGGGCTCGTCACCTACGGCCAGGCGATCCGATGCGGGCTCAGTCCCGAGAAGATCCAGCGGCGGGTTGCCTCCGGGCGATGGATCAGGGTGCGACGTGGCGTGTACGCCGTGGCCGGTGTACCCCCGTCTTGGGAGCAGGCCGTGACTGCCGCGGTGCTCGCCGCCGGCGCCGGCGCGGTGGCATCGCACGGTACGGCGGCCGCGCTCTGGGGATTGCCGGGCTTTGAGCGCGGCGATCTGGAGATCACGACCGACCGACCGGACCAGCGACGTCTGCCCGGCGTCCGCACGCATCGAACCTCGGTGTTTCTCCGAGCCGAGCACACGATTCGACGAGGGATCCCGATGACGTCGGTCGCACGGACCCTCGCCGACGTGTCGGCTCGGCGCACGGTGGCCCAGCTCGGCGCGGCGGCCGACGCCGCCATCCGGGAGGGTTCGCTCGGCCTGCACGATCTCAGGCTCTGCGTCGACGGCCTCCGTCCGGCACCAGGGCGACACCTGCGCACGATGAACAGCGTGGGCGCGCGCCGGCTCCCGGGGTACGAGGCGGGGGAGAGCGGCCTCCAGATGCGGTTCGCGCGAGGGCTCGTCGCCGCCGGTTGCCCGGAGCCGACGATCGAGCATCGCGTGCGGGCCGGAGGCAAGAGATACCGGATCGATCTCGCCTATACCGATGTGATGCTCGCGATCGAGGTCGACGGGTGGGACGTCCACCGCACGCGCACCGCCTTCGATCGTGACCGGGCTCGGGCAAACGATCTGGTGGCGGCGGGTTGGACGCTGCTTCGCCTGACCGCCTCGATGTCGGACACCGAGGCCGCCCACGTGACCCGGTCCACGTTGGTGCGCTTGGCGTCGCATGGCGACGCCAAGCGCACCAACGCGCCGGGCTCGCCGGACGTGCCCGGGATGCATGGGGTGCGCGGCAGTGAGAGGGTGGCGTGATGGCCGAGGACCTGTTTGCGAATGCGGCAGAAGACCGCATGCACGCGCGGGCGCCCCTCGCGGCTCGGATCCGGCCCCGCTCCCTCGACGACGTCGTGGGCCAGGAACACCTGCTCGGCCCGGCCAAGCCCCTGCGGACGCTCATCGAGTCCGACCGGCTGTCGTCGGTTATCCTCTGGGGCCCACCGGGCACCGGCAAGACGACGATCGCCCGCCTCATCGCGGGGGCGACCGAGAAGGCATTCGAGCCGCTGAGCGCGGTCAATGCCGGTGTGAAGGACGTGCGCGAGATCGTCGAACGGGCCCGCGCCCGCCTCGGCGAGCTCGGGCGCGGCACCATCCTGTTCCTCGACGAGGTCCACCGCTTCAACCGCACCCAACAGGACTCGCTCCTGCCCCACGTCGAAGAAGGTCTCCTCGTGCTGGTCGGCGCGACGACCGAGAACCCCTTCTTCTCGCTCACCGCGCCGCTGCTCAGCCGGTCCACCCTCTTCCGCCTCGAGCCGATCGGGCCCGAACCTCTGCGGCGCCTGCTCGCGCGGGCGCTGGCCGACTCCGAGCGAGGCCTCGGCGCCGAGGAGCTCCAGATCGACGCCGACGCGCTCGCTCACCTGGTGGAGCGCGCCGAGGGTGATGCCCGTCACGCGCTCACGTCACTCGAGGTGGCCGCGGGTCTCGCCGCCGAGCAGGGCCAAGCTGCCATCACCCTGACCGATGCCGAAGCCGCGCTGGCGATGCGCGCCCTGCGCTACGGCGACGACGAGCACTACGACGTCGTATCTGCGTTCATCAAGGCGATTCGCGGCTCCGACCCCGACGCCGCGCTCTACTGGCTCGCCCGCATGCTCGAGGCGGGGGAGGACGCGCGCTTCATCGCCCGTCGCCTCGTGATCCTCGCCTCCGAGGACGTCGGCCTGGCGGATTCGAACGGTCTCGTCGTCGCCGACGCTGCGGCTCGGGCGGTCGAGTTCGTGGGGCTGCCCGAAGCCCAGCTCAACCTGGCCCATGCCGTCGTGTACCTGGCCCGGGCACCGAAATCCAACTCGGTGACGGCCGCGCTCGGCGCCGCCTTCGCCGACGTTCGGGATCGAGCCGCAAGCGGCGTTCCGGGCCATCTTCGCGACTCGCACTATCCCGGTGCCGCGGCCCTGGGCCACGGGGAGGGCTACGTCTATCCTCACGACGACCCCCGCGGCTGGGTGCCGCAGGAGTACCGCCCACCCGAGGTCGCCGGCCGCGCCTACTGGACCCCCAGTGGTCGTGGGCGTGACGTCGGGGCGGAGCATCCGAGCACGTCGACGTCGACCCGGGAGCGAGATGACCGAGACACCCAGCCGGACGGGACCCAACCGGACCGGCCCGGACCGGACCAGCCGGACCAGCCGGACCGAGACCGGCTCGACCGGACGGAGGAGGCTCCGTGAGCGCGGCTGACTGGGCCGCTGCGACCCTCGGGGTCTCGGTCGCGATCCTCGTGGGCGGGCTGTTGGTCGTGCTCCTCTTGCTGGTCGCGACCCTGCGCAACCTGCGTCGGTCGATCGACGACCTTCGGAGCGAGAGCGTCGCCGCGCTCGACGAGATGCGCGAGCTGACCCATGAGGCCGCCGGCGAGGTGGACCGCGTCGGCGCGGTGCTCGACGCGGCCGACATCGTCGGTCAACGGCTCGACGGCGCGTCCAAGCTCGCGGCCCGAACCGTCTCGAGTCCGGTGGTCAAGGCCCTCGCGCTGGGCACGGGTACCCGCCGGGCGGTCAGGCGAATGCGCCGGCCCGGCGCCTCCGACCGCTCATCTCGATCCGATCGATAACGAGCGTCGGGAAGGGGTGATCTCCGGTGTTCAAGCGGGTGCGCTGGATGGCGGTCGGTTTCGGCGCCGGCGTCGGCACGTCGGTGTGGGCGTACCGGTCGGTGCGCCGCACCGTCGAGCGCCGCGCCTCGCCCGAGCTGATCGGCGCGGGCCGCAAGGCCAATGAGCTGCGACGCGACCTGCGCGACGCGGTCGCCGAAGGTCGGGCCGCGATGCACGAACGCGAAGCGGAGCTGCACACGCGTCTTGCGAACGGGCGTGACCCGACCGAGCCGTAGACTCCGACCGTGCCGTCGCGCCCTCGTCCCACTGCGGACCGAATCCGCCAGGCGTTCCTCGACTTCTTCGCGTCTCGCGGCCACACGGTCGTGCCCAGCGCCAGTGTCGTGCCGATCGACGCGAGCCTGCTCTTCACCAACTCGGGCATGGTTCCGTTCAAGTCGTACTTCGTGGGTGACGAGGCGCCGCCGTACCGGCGGGCCGTGTCGGCGCAGAAGTGCGTACGGGCCGGCGGCAAGCACAACGACCTGGAAGAGGTCGGGCGTACGAACCGGCACTTCACGTTCTTCGAGATGCTGGGCAACTTCAGCTTCGGCGACTACTTCAAGGCTGAGGTGATCCCATGGTCATGGGCCTTCCTCACCGAGGATCTCGGCCTCGACCCCGAACGCATCTGGGTGACGGTCCACGCCGACGACCACGAGGCCGCCGGGATCTGGCGCGACGTCGTCGGCCTGCCCGCGGAGCGGATCCAGCACCTCGGTGATGAGACCAACTTCTGGCGCATGGCCAACGCGGGGCCGTGCGGACCGAACTCGGAGATCTTCTGGGACCTCGGTCCCGACGCCGGACCTGGGGGAGGCCCTGCGGTCAGCGAAGACCGATTCATCGAGATCTGGAACCTGGTCTTCATGCAGCTCGACGAGCGATCCGACGGTGAGATGGCCCCCCTACCCGCGCCGAGCATCGATACCGGCGCCGGGCTCGACCGGCTCCTGGCCGTGCTCCAGGGCGTTCCGACGGTGTGGGACACCGACGTGATGCGTCCCATCATCGCCCGTGCCGAACAGGTCACCGGCGTCGGATACGGCGGGTTCCCCGGTGGTGAACAGGACGTGAGCCTTCGCATCCTCGCCGAGCACGGCCGCACGATGACGTTCATCGTCGGCGCCGGCATCGTCCCCTCCAACGAGGAGCGGGGCTACGTGCTGCGGCGAATCATCCGCCGTGCCGTTCGTCACGGGTATCTCCTCGGCGTGGACCATCCGGTCACCCCGGCGCTCGTGGACGCCACGATCGACGTGATGGGTGGCGCGTATCCCGACCTCGGTCCGGAGCGTGACTCGATCAAGAAGGTCGTGGGCCGTGAGGAGGAACGATTCCGCACCACCCTGGCGCGTGGCGTCCAGCTCCTCGACGAGATCATGGCCCGCGGCGACGTCGGTGGCGACGACGCCTTCTACCTCCACGACACGCTCGGCTTCCCGATCGAGCTGACCCGCGAGATCGCCGCCGAGCGCGGTCGCACGGTCGACGCCGAGGGCTTCGCCACGAGCATGCAGGCGCAACGCAGTCGTGCCCGTGAGGCGACGAAGCCCGACGGCGACCAGTCGGGGACGCCCGTCGAGCGGTACCGGGAGCTCCTCGACGCGTACGGGCCCACCGAGTTCACCGGCCGCCAGGAGTACGAGACCACCGGCGCCAAGGTGCTCGCCCTGATCGCCGGTCCCGGTCGCGTCCTGATCGCCGGGCCCGGCGATCGGGTGCAGGTGCTCCTCGACCGCACACCCTTCTACGCCGAGTCCGGTGGGCAGGTCGGCGACATCGGCGAGCTCCGGACCGAGTCTGCGACCCTTCGAGTCACCGACACGCAGTACGCGCTCGCGGGCACGCTCGTGGCCCATACCGCGACCGTCGAACGGGGCGAGATCCACGAGAGTGATGCGGTGGACGCGTCCATCGACGGCCAACGTCGCGACCGGATCCGGCGGAACCACACCGCGACCCACATCCTCCACTGGGCGCTGCGCGACGTGTTGGGTCCACACGTGAAGCAGGCGGGATCCCACGTCGGGCCCGATCGCCTCCGGTTCGACTTCTCGCACTTCGAGGCGGTCACGCCCGCCGAGCTCGACCGGATCGAGAGTCTCACCAACCACGAGATCATCACCGACGCCCCCGTGCGTCACTACGAGACCTCGAAGGAACACGCCGCCGAGCTCGGTGCGATCGCGTTCTTCGGCGACAAGTACGGCGACGTGGTGCGCGTCCTCGAAGCCGGCGAGCGCTCGATCGAGCTGTGTGGTGGCACCCATGTGCATGCCCTGGGTTTCATCGGCCCCGTCAAGATCGTGAGCGAGGGATCGATCGGTTCCAACCTCCGCCGGATCGAAGCCGTGACGGGCGATGGCGCCCTCGCGCGCATCCACGACGAAGAGCTCGAGCTGCGACGCGCGGCCGGCCTCTTGCACGTCGGCGCGGGCGAGGTCGGCGAACGCGTGGAGAAGGTCCTCGCCGAGCTCAAGGGCCTGCACGACGAGCTCGACGCGTTGCGAGCCCGCCAGGCGAGTGTCGAGGCTGTCGATCTCGCCCAGGCCGCCACCGACGGGGTGGTCGCGGTGCGTCGCGACGGGCTGGCCAAGGGTGACCTGCAGCGCCTCGCGACGTCGACGCGCGACGCGCTCGGATCGGGTGTCGTCGTCATTGCCGGCGTCGCCGATGACAAGCCCGGTCTCGCGGTTGCGGTCACGAAGAACCTGGTCGCTGCCGGGGTATCAGCCGCGACGATCGCCGCGCCGGCTGCGAAGCTGCTCGGGGGCGGGACGAACAAGGGGGCCGACCTCGCCATCGGCGGCGGCAAGGACCCGACCGCCGTCGATGACGCGCTGGCGCTGGCCCGGACCACGGCAACGGAGGCCGTAGGCTCGACCGGATGACTCGGGTCCTCGGGGTCGATCTCGGCACTCGCCGGATCGGGCTCGCCTGTTCGGACGCCCTCGGGATCACGGCCGGGCCGCTCTCGGTCATCGAGCGGACCGGCGATCGAACCGCCGAGCACCGGGCGATCCTCGCCGCCGCCCGAGATGCCGGGGCGTCGAGCATCGTGGTCGGGCTGCCGCGAGCGCTGTCGGGGAAGGTGACGGCCGCCGAGCGTGCCGCCCGACGCGAGGCCGACGAGCTCGGCGAGCTCGCAGGGCCCGACATCCCCGTCGCGTTGTACGACGAGCGGTTCACGACCGTCATCGCCGAGCGCGCGCTCGTCGCATCGGGGGTTCGCCGACGAGACCGCAAACAGGTGGTCGACAAGGTGGCGGCCGCGGTGATGCTCCAGGGATATCTCGACGCCCAGGAGCCCCGACCGTGACGGTGCTCGACGAGCCCCGCTCGCGCCGTGATCACGTCCGGGCCCGCCGCGACCGGGGGCACCGGCGCAAGACCTGGATCGTCGCGGCTGTGCTGGCCGCGATCCTCGCCGTACCGATCCTCGTCGTCGGCGGATGGACCTACCTCCAGCTCCACCCGCGTGGTAGCCCCGGCGACGACGTCGTCGTGGTGATCGAGGATGGCTGGGGCGCGACCCAGATCGGCGGCGAGCTCGAGCATCAGGGTGTCATCGGTTCCTCGCTGGTGTTCCGGCTCTGGGAACGCAACGCCGTGTTCATTCCCGGGACGTACGCGCTGGCCGAGAACCTGGGAGTCGTCGACGCCTCGAAGGCGCTGCGGCGCGGGGTCGCAGCCGTGCCCGAGGTCGGTGTGCTCCCCGGCCAGACGATCGAAGAGGTCGGCGACCGGTTCGGCGTGATCCGTCGCTTCTCCAAGGAACGGTTCATCGAGGTGGCGACCGACGGCGGGATCCGCTCGCGGTTCGAACCGGACGGTGTCACCACGCTGGAGGGCTTGCTCGCGCCGGACTCGTACCGCGTGCCGCCCGACGAGACCGAGGCGAGCCTCACCACCACGATGGTCACCGCGTTCGACGAACGGGCGAGCGCCCTCGGTCTCGACGATGCCGCCGCGAACCTGGGCCGGTCGCCCTATGAAGTGATCATCGTCGCGTCGCTCGTACAACGCGAGGCTCGCCTCGACGAGGACCGCCCGCTCATTGCCGCGGTGATCTACAACCGGCTCCGGTCCGGTACCCGGCTCCAGATCGACGCGACCCATCAGTACGCGGCGACCACCGGCCGGGCCGACTACGACACCTACGAGATCCCAGGTTTGCCGCCGACGCCGATCTCGACGGTCAGCTCCGAGTCGCTCGCCGCCGCGATGCATCCGGCTGACGTCTCCTATCAGTTCTACGTTCTCGCCGACGAGGCTGGGCGCCACGTCTTCGCCGACACCTATGACGAGCACCTCGCCAACGTCGAGGCCGCCCGAGCGAAGGGGCTCCTGTGAGCGAACCCAGCAGCGACGCCGCCGCCATCTCCGGTCGCACGCGAGTGGCCGGTGTGATCGGGGCGCCCGTCGCGCATTCGCTGTCACCGGCGATCCACAACGCGGCCTATCGCGCGCTGGGTCTCGACTGGGTCTACGTCGGCCTCCCCGTCGCCGAGGGCCGCGGTCGTGCCGCCGTGCGCGCACTGGCGACGCTCGGACTCGCGGGCGTCAACGTGACGATGCCGCACAAGGCCGCGGCGGCCGAGGCGTGTGACACGCTGACAGTCGACGCCGCGGCGCTGTCGGCGGTGAACACCGTGGTCGTCGCCGACGACGGCACGCTGGCCGGCGAGAACACCGACGGCGCGGGCTTCCTCGCGATG
Organism: Acidimicrobiia bacterium; assembly: GCA_035646535.1. Lineage (GTDB taxonomy): Bacteria > Actinomycetota > Acidimicrobiia > IMCC26256 > JANYLB01 > DASRPD01. The sequence goes on along the minus strand of DASRPD010000105.1, from coordinate 30,647 downwards.
CTGGAGAGCGTCGGCGTCGGAGCCTCGGACCGGCGGGTGCTCGTGCTCGGCGCGGGCGGCGCGGCACGCGCCATCGTGTTGGCGCTCGGCCGCGTCGGCGCTCGTGTCACGGTTGCCGCGCGCCGTCCGGCGGCCGCGGCGGCGGCCGCGGCTCTCGCGAGTGGCGCACAGAGCTTCGGCTGGGACGATCTGGCGACTCGGTTCGAGAGCGCCGAGATCGTCGTCAATGCCACGCCGATCGGCATGGGGAGCGAGCCGCCGCCGGTCGAGCCGGAGGCGATCGGCGCCGGCCAGGTCGTGGTGGACACCGTCTACCACCCGGCCGAGACGCCGTTGTTGGCCGTGGCGCGCGCCCGTGGCGCCCGATGCGCCGGCGGCGTCGGGATGCTGGTCGGCCAGGCCGCGGTCGCGTTCGAGCTGCTCACGGGACACGTCGCCCCGGTCGAGGTCATGACCCGGGCCGCGCAGGCGGCCCTGGCCGACCGAGCGGGGTGATTCCGGCACCGCTCGGCTCAAGAGGATGGGCTCGACCTGCCGATCATCCCTGGGAAGAGAGGACCCGACTTGTCGCTACAGGGCACGCTCGACACCTTCGCCCTCGCGGACGTGCTGGAGCTGATCGAACGGTGCCGCAAATCAGGGGCTCTGGAGATCCGCGATCCCCAGAGCCGTGGAGTCGTGTACTTCGCCGGTGGTCGCTTCAGTGCGGCCGAGGCCGGTGAGCTCGCCGGGCCGGTCGCGTCGGCCGAGGAGCTCGAGGCGCGGGTCATCGACGTGTGCTTCGCGATGTTTCGCGTCGAGTCCGGGCTCTTCGAGTTCGAGACCGACCGGTTCCCCCCGTGGCCGGTTCGGGGAGGTATCGAGGTCGCCGCCACGGTGGCCCAGGTACAGCAGCTCCAGCGCGATTGGCTGGCCATCGAGGCGGTGATCCCGTCGCTCGACTGTCGGCCCGACGTCGTCGACGACCTCGGTGGTGAGCAAGTCGTGCTCGACCGGGACGGGTTCCGGGTCCTGCGGGTCGTGGACGGCGAACTCAGCGTCCGAGACATCGCGCGCAAGCTCGGGCGGTCGGTGCTCGAGGTCTGCAAGGACCTCTACGATCTGCTCGAAGCCGGAGCGGTGTGCGTACCGACCGCGCCGGAACGCACCGTCGTCGACGAGCTCGTCCTCTCGCCCGACGAGAACCTCGAGGGATCGTCAAGATACTCAGACCTCCCGGAGGTGCACGGGCTGGTCGTGCCCTCGTCGCCCGAGGGGCTCGAGCCGTATGCGCCGACTCAGGCCGAAGCACGCCCGACCGAGCCCTACGAGCCGGAGGGTGTCGAACCGGTGGCCGTGGCGCCGGACCCGATGGCCCTTGACCCGATGGCCCCTGACCCGATGGCACCGGACCCGCCGGGCTCCGAGTCACCCGCCGGGGAGCCACGACCGGCGACCGAGAGCGGGCCTGATGCCGGCGAGGAGGAACCTGTCGAGGAACCCGTACCGGATCGTGCCGCCATGCTTCGCCTGTTTGCCTCGCTCCGGGACGACTGATCGCCCGCAGGTTCCTCAACCCGGTCGCAAGACGCGCCGATACGCGAGAGTCGAACCGCACCGTCCTGCCCGATGACGCGCCGGCGCGGCCGGCCGGAGGAGCACCCGCGTGGCTGAAGGGAATCCACTCGGCGCACTGCTTGCCCAGCAAGGGCTGCTTTCACGCGAACGCCTCGACGAGGCGCTCGCCGAGCAGGCGGACAGCGGAGAGCCCCTGCCCCGTATTCTCATCGATCGCGGGTTCGTCAACGAGGTCGATCTCGTCCGCACGCTCGCCACGCAGGTCGGGCTCGACTTCGTCGACCTCTCCGAGGTCAGTGTCGACGCTTCGGTCGCCACGATGGTGCCCGAGGCGCTCGCCCGCAAGTACCAGGCGTTGCCGATCTACTGGCAGGACGAACGACTGGTGGTCGCGATCGCGGATCCATCCAACGTCTTGGCGGTCGACGACATCCGTGCCCTCACCGGCGCCGACGTCCGAATGGTCGTGGCCACCCAGGGTCAGCTCGCCGAGCTCATCGATCGGTACCACCGGCTCGACGATGAGGTGGACACCGTCGCCCAGGAAGCCGCTGATGAGCTCGGTGACGCTGATGACATCACGAACCTCGGCGATGTCATCGAGGACGCGCCGATCGTCAAGTTCGTCAACCTGCTCATCACCCAGGCCGTGTCCGACCGGGCGTCGGACATCCATGTCGAGCCGGGGGAGGGCGATCTGCGGATCCGGTTCCGCATCGACGGAGTGCTCCACGAGGTGATGCACTCGCCCCGATCCATCCAGAACGGGGTCATCAGCCGCCTCAAGGTCATGGCCGAGATCGACATCGCCGAGCGGCGGCTTCCCCAGGACGGCCGCATCTCGTTGACCGTCGGCGGAAAGCCGATCGACCTGCGGGTCGCGACGTTGCCGACCGTCCACGGTGAGAAGGTGGTGATGCGGATCCTGGACAAGGGTCAGGCGCTGCTGACCCTCGACGAGCTCGGTTTCCTGCCCGAGTCACTCGAGCGCTACTCGGCGAGCTACACGAAGCCGTACGGAACGATCCTCGTCACCGGTCCCACAGGCTCGGGCAAGTCGACCACGCTCTACGCGACGCTGAACATCCTCAACGAGGTGCATCGCAACATCATCACGATCGAGGATCCCGTCGAGTACCGACTCTCGGGGATCAACCAGATTCAGGTGCACCCACGGGCCGGTCTCACATTCGCGAAGGCCCTGCGGTCGATCCTGCGCGCCGACCCCGACATCATCCTGCTCGGCGAGATTCGCGACCGCGACACCGCGATCATCGGGATCGAAGCTGCACTGACCGGCCACCTCGTGCTGTCCACGCTGCACACCAACAGCGCGGCCTCGACGCCGCTACGCCTCGTCGAGATGGGCGTCGAACCGTTCCTCGTGACCAGCGCACTCGACTGTGTGCTCGCGCAGCGCCTTGCTCGGCGGCTCTGTGACCGGTGCAAGGAGGCGTACCAGCCCACCGAATCCGAGCTCGTCGAGGCGGGATGGCCCATCGACGACCTGGGCGACGGTGATTGGCCCACTCTCCACCGGCGGGTCGGCTGCTCGTCCTGTGGCCGCACCGGATACCGGGGTCGCTTCGCGATCCACGAGGTCATGCTGATGACCGAGGAGATCAAGCGCATGGTGATCGAGCGGCGTTCCACCGAGGATCTCCAGAAGACCGCGGTGATGCACGGCATGCTCACCCTGCGCGAGGACGGTCTCCGCAAGGTCGCCGCCGGCCAGACCAGCCTCGAAGAGGTCTTTCGCGTCGTCGCCTGAGGAATCGAATGAGGTGCGCCGGCGGCTTCAGACCGGCGCCGCCCCGGCCGATACAGAGCCGAGACGATCGGAGGCCGGAAAGTGCTGGGCAGTCAACAACGGGTACTGGGCGAGTTCCTGGTCGATCGCCACGTTCTGTCGCGCGACGACCTGCAGGTCGCGATCGCCGAGGCCCGGCGGATGGGGGATCCGCTGCCGAGCGTGCTGCTGCGTCAGAACCTCGTCGGCGAGAAGGACCTGACCGCCGCGATCGCCGAGACGCTGTCGCTGCGATTCGTGGACTTCACCGAGAGCCCGCTCAACGCCGACGCGTCCACCACGATCCCGTCCGATGTCGCCCGTAAGCACCAGGCCCTCGGAATCGACTTCGACGGTGCGCGTCTCGTCGTGGCCTTTGCCGAGCCGGGCGACGACGAGGCGGTGAGCGCGGTCGGCACGGCGACGGGCTACGAGATCATTCCGGCCGCGGCCGGTCGCTATGAGCTCACCCAGGCGATCGAGAGCGTCTACGGCCCCGACCGGTCGTCCGCGCCGTCGCTGGTTGTGGCGCCCGATCCCGAGGCCGACGACGAAGAAGACGGGTTGGCGGTCAACGTGCTGCTTCAGCGTCTGATCGAGGCGCGCGGGTCGGACCTCCATCTCGCATCCGGTTCACCACCCATCATGCGGGTCAACGGAGAGCTGCGGGCCATGGCGGACATGCCCGTGCTCAACGGCTCGGAGATCCGCGAGATGGTGTACGCCATCCTCGGTCAACACCAGCGCGAGAAGTTCGAGAACGACCTCGAGCTGGACACCTCCTACAGCCTGCCCGGCATCGGCCGCTTCCGGATCAACGTGTTTCTCCAACGCGACTCCGTCGGCGCGGTGGTGCGCGCCATCCCGTTCGACATCGTGGCCTTCGACCAGCTCGGGCTCCCGGCATCCGTGCAGCCCTTCGCCCAACTCCCGCGCGGCCTCGTTCTCGTCACGGGTCCGACCGGTTCGGGCAAGTCGACGACCTTGGCGTCCCTGCTCGACATCGTGAACCGCGAGAAGGCCGTCCACATCATGACGGTCGAGGATCCGATCGAGTTCCTCCACACCCACAAGCGTTCCGTGGTCAACCAGCGCGAGGTGGGGGAGGACACCCACTCGTTCGCCGCCGCGCTCAAGCATGTGCTGCGCCAAGACCCCGACGTCATCCTCGTCGGAGAGATGCGTGACCTCGAGACGATCTCCACCGCGCTCACCGCGGCGGAAACCGGTCACCTCGTCTTCGCGACGCTCCACACCCAGGACGCGCCCCAGTCGATCGACCGCATCATCGACGTCTTCCCCGCCCACCAACAGCAACAGATCCGGGTGCAGCTCGCCGCGACCCTCCAGGGGATCGTCACCCAGCAGCTCCTGCCCATCGTCGGAGGTGCCGGCCGTGCTGTCGCCGCCGAAGTGCTTGTCGCGACTCCCGCCGTGCGCAACATCATTCGCGAAGGCAAGACCCACCAGATCTACTCGATGATGCAGGCCGGCGGGAAGCACGGCATGGTCACGATGGACCAGGAGCTCGCCCGCCTCGTCCGGTCCGGGCGGGTGTCTCTCGAGCTCGCGCTGGAGCGGGCGCAGCACGAAGACGACGTGCGCCGGCTCCTCACGAGCGCGGCCTAGCGAGCTCACGATGCCGTCGACGTTCGTCTACAAGGTCCGCGATCCGGGCGGGAAGGTCATCGAGGGTCAGCTCGAGGCCGACAGCGCCGCGCTGGTCGTCGACAAGCTCCGCTCGATGGGTTACACGCCGATCTCGGTCGACGCGCGTTCCGAGAACAAGTTCAGCGCGGACCTGAAGATCCCGGGACTGTCGAACCGCGTCTCACTGAAGGACGTTGCCGTCATGTCGCGCCAGTTCGCGACGATGATCGACTCGGGTCTCTCGATTCTGCGATCGCTGGCCATCCTCGCTGACCAGACGGAGAACAAGGAGCTCGGCCGGATCATCGGCGAGGTACGCCTCGACGTGGAGCGGGGAGCCTCCCTCTCGGCCGCGCTGGTTCGTCACCCGAAGGCCTTCAACCGCCTGTACGTGGCGATGGTCCGATCCGGTGAGACCTCCGGGACGTTGGACTCGGTGCTCATCCGGCTGGCCGACACGATCGAGAAGCAGGTCGAGCTGCGCCGGAAGGTGAAGTCGGCGATGACGTATCCGGTCATGGTCGGGGCCGTGGTCTTCACCATCGCGATGATCATGCTCGTGTTCATCGTCCCCCAGTTCGAGGACATCTACCACTCGCTGGACGGCGAGCTCCCCGCCCCGACCAAATTGTTGCTGGGGATCTCGCGCATCGTCCGCACGCTCTTCCCGGTCCTCATCGTGGGCGGGATCATCGCGTTCTTCCTGTTCCGCCGGTGGATCAACACCCAGTCCGGTCGGGCGATCTGGGACCGTTTCAAGCTGCGCATGCCGATCTTCGGTGGGCTGATCCGAAAGACTGCGCTGGCGCGCTTCGCCCGCACCCTTGCCTCGCTGACCCGGGCCGGTGTGCCGATCCTCGAGTCCCTCGAGATCGTCGCCGACACGGCGGGCAACACGGTGGTCGCGAACGCGGTCCACGACACCCAACGCGCGGTCAAGGGGGGCGACTCGATCGCGCGTCCGCTCGAGCAACACGAGGTGTTCCCGCCGATGGTCGTGCAGATGATGGCCGTCGGTGAGGAGACCGGTGCGCTCGACGAGATGCTCGAGAAGATCGCCGAGTTCTACGAGCAGGAAGTCGAGGCCACCGTCGACGCGCTGACCTCGCTCATCGAGCCGCTGCTCATCGTGGTGATGGGCGTGATGGTCGGCGGCATGATCGTCGCCCTCTACCTGCCACTGTTCAACATCATCAAGCTCATCCAGTAGCGCGGCGGCGAGTCGGGTACCGAGTCGGGCACGGGGGTCGATCGACTCCGTGCGATGATGGGGCGTGGCCGGACACCAGCACCCGCCCGCCGGTATGCGTGATCCCGCGGATCCCACGACGCCCCGGCGCAGAGCCCTCTGGTTCAGCCTCGGGGCCAACGGTGGCTTCCTGATCGTCGAGGTCGTTGCCGGTTTCGCGTTCGGCTCGTTGGCGCTCATCGCCGACGCCACGCACATGGCCACCGACGTCGCCGGGCTCCTGATCGCGCTCGTGGCGATGTCGCTCGCGGCCCGACCGGCGTCGGCTCGCATGACCTACGGACTGCAGCGCACCGAGGTGCTCGGTGCGCTCGTCAACGGTGTGGTCCTCGTCGCCACCGCAGCCTGGATCTTCGTCGAGGCCATCCGTCGGCTCGGCACGCCCGAACACGTCGACGGCGGCGGCGTGATCGTCGTCGCGACATTGGGTCTCGCGGTCAACGTGCTGAGCGCGCTGTGGCTCCGGCGCGTCGCCGGACGGAGCTTGAATCTGCATGCCGCCTACCTCCACATGCTGCTCGACGCTGCCGGCTCGGTCGGCGCGATGATTGCTGGCGTCGCCGTCGTCGTCGCCGGTGCCGACTGGATGGACCCTGTCGTCTCGATCCTCGTCGGCCTGCTGGTGCTGTACTCGACCTGGGGGCTCCTGCGCGACACGGTCCGTGTCCTGCTCGAGGGCGCGCCGCGCGGCATCGACGTTCCCGATGTCGAGGCCGCGCTCGCCGAGATCGACGGCGTGGCGGCGGTGCATCACACCCACATCTGGGACCTTGCGTCGGACACGTCCGTACTCTCCACCCACGTCGTGTTGGACGACTCCCCGACGCTGCACGACGCCCAGCTGCGGGGTGACCGGCTGAAGTCGTTGTTGGCTGACCGTTTCGGCATCACCCACTCCACGATCGAGCTCGAGTGTCACGAGTGCGATTCGCGATTTGCGATTCCGCCCGGCTGACCGACCCGGTCGGGGAGCGGCGTCGGGGCGAGGTGGGGCAGGTCAGACGACGACGCGGAGCATCTCGTCGATGCTGGTGACCCCGTCGGCCACTCGTCGGAGGGCGGCCGTGCGGAGCGTATCCATTCCTTCGGCGACCGCCCACCGCTCGATGTCCTGGCTGGACTGGCGAGCGAGGACGAGACGGGCGATGTCGTCGGTCATGGGCATGATCTCATAGATCGCGACGCGGTCCCGATAGCCGGTGCCATTGCAATGCGAGCAGCCGACGGGGCGGCGAATGGCGTCGGCATCGAGTATCTCGTCGGAGAGTCCGAATGACTCGCGGGCCGCGTGATCGGGTGAGTACGGCTCCGAGCAGCGGGTGCAGAGGCGCCGTACGAGGCGCTGGCCGACGACACACGTCAGCGCGGACGTGACGAGGAACGGCTCGACGCCCATGTCGAGCAGCCGTAGCGGCACCGCGGCGGCGCGGGTCGTGTGAATCGTCGAGAGCACGAGGTGTCCGGTCAGCGCCGCTTCGGCCGCGATCCTCGCGGTCTCGAGGTCTCGGATCTCACCGACGAGGATCACGTCCGGGTCCGCTCGGAGTATCGACCGCAGCGCGGTCGGAAACGTCAGCCCGACGCGCAGGTCGATCTGGATCTGTTTGATGCCGTCGACCTGGTACTCGATCGGGTCCTCGACCGCGATGATGCTTCGGTCGGGCTCGTTGATCTCCACGAGCGTCGCGTACAACGTCGATGTCTTTCCCGATCCTGTCGGGCCGCTCGCGAGGATGGCGCCCTGCGGGCGGCGGAAGGCCGCCTCGTACCGCTCCAGCTCGGCGGGTGTGAACCCGAGCGACTCGAGCGCGATGACGCCGCTGCTCTGGTCGAGCAGTCGCAACACCGCGGCCTCACCGTGTGCGGTCGGCAGCGTCGCGACCCGTACATCCACCTGGCGGTTGCCATGGCTCACCGAGAACCGGCCGTCGTTCGGGAGTCGGGTCTGGGTGATGTCCATCCCCGCGATGATCTTCAGGCGGCTCATCACCGAGCGGTGGATGTTGGCGGGGAGCTCGGACGCATCGTGGAGCACGCCGTCGACCCGGAACCGCACCCGCACCCGATCGGGTCCGGGTTCCAGATGCACATCGGAGGCGCGCTCGTCGATGGCGTTCGCAAGGACAGCGTCGACGACCCGCACGACGGGTGCGTCGTCGACGACCGCCACGGCGCCGGCCGATGGATCCTCATCGTCGACCGCGTCCTGCGTCGCCTCGTCCACATGGTTCGCGAGCGAGGAGCCGGACCAAGCTCGCTCGATCATCGCGCCGAGCTGTTCGGGGTCGGCCATCATCGGAATCACCGATGCTCGGAGCAGCATCCCCAGATCGTCGATCGCGAACACGTCCTGCGGGTTGCCCATGGCGACGACGACGCCGTCGTCACGGCGGGCGATGGGGATCGCGTGATACCGGCGTGCCACTTCCTCCGGAACCGATTGGACCACGAGGTGATCGACGGGCGTCTCGTCGAGATCGATGAACGCCACGCCGATCCGCTGGGCCATGATCCGTGTGACGTCATAGGACGAGACGAACCCGAGCTTCACGAGCGACTCACCGATCCGCAGACCGGTCTGGCGCTGGAGGTTCAGCGCGGCGTCGAGGTGCTCGTGATCGATCAGGCCCGCGGCCAGGAGCAGCTCGCCGAGCCGTGGCGAACCGGTGGTGGGATCGTCGTGGGTTCGTCGGTCCGCCGGCCGGTCGGTGGTGGGCGCCGGGCGCGCCGATGCGGCGATCTCGGAGTCGAGCGGGGGGCTCACTGCCGACCCGTCGATCCGCCGGGGGGGTCGTCGTCGGGTCCGCTCGGCCCGTCGAGAGCGTCGAGAGCGTGGAGAGCGTCGCGAGCGTCCGCGACGCGATCCCGCAGCAGCCCGGCATCGTCGGCGACGCTGCCGATCCGCTGCTCCAGGGCGTTGAGCTCGGTGCGGGCGCGAGCCACTCCGTCGTGAGCCTGGGCGAGCATGCGATCGGCTTCGGCCCGCGCGGCTTCGAGCAGCCGGTTGTGCTCGTGCGTCGCGGCCTCGGTGAGGGTCTGTGCTTCGGCCGTCGCGTTCGCGATCAAGGCCTGTGCTTGTTCGGCCGCGCGCTTTCGGGTCTCGACCGTTTCTCGTCGGGAGGCGAGCAGGGCGCGCTCGGTGGCTTCGAGCTCGCGCCGGAACTGCTCGCGCTCGCGGGTCACCTCGTTGCGAATTCGCCGTCGCTTGGCGCGCTGGCGCTCTACCCGATCGTCCAGTGATGCCAGGTCCGACTCGGCCGCGTCGCGCGCTTCGGTGAGGACGGCCAGCTGGGACCTCGCGCGCTCCAGCTCGACGGCCAGCTCCGCGCGTTGGCCGAGGAGCCAGACGTCGTCGGGGGGTGTCGCGCTCGTCGTGACCGGCGCGCCCGTCGTGGCCGTCGCGCCCGAGGCGTCGGCCGGCGGCGGCGCGTGGTCGGCGTGCTCCGCCAGCCGGCAGAGACCCTGCGCGGTGACCTCCGCCTCGGCACGGATCGCCTCGGCGTCTGTCTTGGCCTGTGCCTCGATCTCTGTCGCCACGCGGCGGGCATTCTCGGCCGCGGTTTGCGCCGCGGCATCGGCAGCTTGGCGGATCTGCGCCGCGTCTCGGTCCGCCGCGGTTCGCATCGTTTCCGCATCACGCGCCGCGAGGTCGTGCAACGCCGCCGCCTCTCGCTGGGCGACCTCGCGGTCTCGTTGGAGGTCGCGTTCGGCGCGGGCTCGGGCATCGTCGAGCCCGTGTCGGGTGACATCGCCATCGACGCGTGATTCGTGCGCCTGCCGGCGAGCATCGGCGAGGTCTTGGCGGAGCTTGCGGATCGCGTCGAGGTGGGCTGTCTCCCACTCCTCGCGTTCGGTTGCCGCGCCGGCCACGGCTTCCTCGCGCTGACGATGGGCGCGGCGAATCTCGCCCCGGACCTCGGCGAGCTGTTCGCGCAGCCGGTCGGCCTCGGCGGACGTCGCTCGTGCTTCGGCGCGGGCGCGTTCCACCTCGGCCCGGGCGGACTCCGCGGCGGTCCGGGCCTCTTCCTGGGCTGACGTCGCGGCTGCGATCTCCTCATGATGGGTTTCGAGCGCGGCGGCATCTCGAGTCTCGGTGGCTTCGCGCTGTGCCTGGTCCAGAAGCTCGGCGGCCCGGCGCTCAGCCGCGTGAGCGGTCTCTTCGGCGGCAGCCTGGGCCACGGTCCGGGCTTCGGCGGCGACGTGTTGGGCGGCCTCGCGCAGCTCGGCGGCATCACGTTGGGCTCGTTCGCGCAGCTCCGCGCCCGCGCGCTCGCCGGACCCTCGGATCTCGGCCGCGTCGCGCTCGGCGGCGTCACGCAGGCTCGCGGCGGCGCGCTCTGCCTCGGCGTGGCGACGGTCGAGCTGCTCCCGGTCGGCGAGGAGCTGCACGCGGGCGTCCTCGAGCAGCGCCCGTTCCGCGGCCGGCGCCTGCGGCTGCCGATCGTCCTCATGGTCGGGGTCGGTCGACATCCCGGGGGGCGCGGCGAGACGGTCGGGCGGCGCGACCGCCGATGGCGGTGACTGCGGGTCCTCTGCGGGTTGGTCGGTCGCGGTACCGGCGGCGACGTATTCGGTGTGGGACCCGAAGCCGCGGGCCTCGAGTGCATCTGCCTCGGCGCGCAGCGCAGCCTTGAGCCGGCGGCGCAGCCGGGGTGAGAACGGTGTGCGGTTGCAGGCCTCGGCCGCCGCCGCCGCGACCTCGTGCAGACGGTCCAGCTCGTCGCCGTCAGCGCCCGAGTCGGCGACCTCGCCGGGGGCGTCTTCAGCAGCCGGGGCGGGTTCAGTGGCCTGGTCGTCGTCGGTGTCGCTGGTGTCGCCGGTGTCGCTGCCGGTGTTGTCGGACGCGTCGTCGTGGGCGTGACCCTCGGGAGCGCCGGCTTCGGAGGTATCACGCGCAGCTCCATCTTCGAGCAGCTCATCGCCGGCCTCACCCGGGACGTGGCCACCGTCCGGTGGCGCGGTGGACGCCGGGGTGACATCGGCCGTCGACCCGGAGCGGGGAGCGGCTCCGGGGAGGAGGTCGTCGCTGGGGGTTTCGGCGGAGGCGGACAGGCCGCGTGCGCCCGACGAGGGAACGGCCTTCGCCGGTCCGCGCTCACCACCCAGAGATCCCAACCAGCTCACGACCGGTTGATCGGACGTTGATACGGCCACATTGAGCGTGCCGGACGATTTTCGTGTCCGTTGGCCCGAGTCGTTCCACAAATCCGGAACAAGAATCTCAAGCGGCCTGTCCCGGCGTCGATACCGCGGACGGTGAGCTTTCGCTCGCCGATCACCAGACGACCCCATGGAGGGACGAGATGCGAACCATGCTGAACTCCGTCCGGGAGCGTCGGGAGCACGAAGAGGGATTCACCCTCATCGAGCTCATGGTTGTGGTGCTGATTATTGCCATTCTGATCGCCATCGCCATCCCGACCTTCCTGGGCGCACGTGACAGTGCGAACGACCGTGCGGCTCAATCGAGCCTGCGGAACGGCCTGACCGCGGCCAAGACTCTGTACACCGACGTCGGTGACTGGACGACGGCAACAAAAGCTGCACTGGAAGGCGTCGAACCGTCGTTGACGTTCGAGGCATCTCCGACTGTTTCGGGAAATGCGAAGACCGTCAGCTTCGCGGTCGCTGCCGGGAGTCAGACGATCGCTCTGGCCGGCCTGTCGAAGGCAGGCGAGTGCTTCTGGGTCCGTGACACGGCCGTGGCTGACGCGACCTACACGAAGGCGGGCACGTTCTACGGCAAGAACACGACCGCGTGCACCGGAACCAACGCACTGGCCGCAGGGGGCGCCGGCTGGTAACCACCGGTTGCACCAGCCCCATGAAGGCCCCAATGAAGGCGGGGGCTCCGAGACCACGGTCTCGGAGCCCCCGCTTTCGCGTTCCGGCCGCAGAAGCCACCGACCGCCCGCGGAGGTCAAGTGCGACCGGCAACCGGTCGTAGATTCCCGATGTGACCGGGTTCGTGGTGTTTTGCTGCGCGTTGTTGGGCCTGGCGGTCGGGTCGTTCCTCAACGTCGTCATCGCGCGGGTTCCCCGGCGCGAGTCGATCGTCACGCCGCCGTCGCACTGCCCCGAGTGTCATACGCCGATCTCGCCGCGCGACAACATCCCCGTCGTGTCGTGGCTCGTCTTGCGGGGCCGGTGTCGCGCCTGCCAAGCCCCGATCCCGGTCCGGTACCCGCTGGTCGAGATCGGCTGCGCGATCGCCTGGGGCGTGATCGGGTATTGGTTTGCCGACTCCTGGGCGCTGCCGGCCTACCTCGTGCTCACCGCCGGTCTCCTCGCGCTGTCGGTGATCGACCTCGAGCATCGAATCCTGCCGAACCGGATCCTCGGTCCGCTGGCCGTCGCCGGCGTCGTCCTGCTCGGCGCCGCCGCCCTGGCCTCCGGTGATCTCGACGCGTTCGTGCGCGCCCTGCTCGGCGCCCTGGCGGCATTCGGCGCGCTGGGCGCCCTGCACCTCATCTCCCCGCGGGGCATGGGGCTGGGAGACGTGAAGCTCGCGTTCGTGCTCGGTCTGTTCCTCGGCTGGCTGGGCTGGGGCGAGGTGGCCCTGGGATTGTTCCTCGGCTTCCTGCTCGGCAGCGTGGTCGGTGTCGGCCTGATCGCGACCGGTCTGCGGAGCCGAAAGGACCACGTCCCCTTCGGCCCGTTCCTGGCCGCAGGGACGCTGATCGCGGTCATCTGGGGCCCGACCCTGCTCGCCTGGTACAGCCCCTGACCCGCGATCCGCCCCGTTGGTGCGATTCCCGTCGCTCTGCGACGGGAATCGCACCAACGGGAGGCGTGGAGCCGGTCCGGTGGCCTGCCCGGCCCAAGAAATCGTCTCGGCAGAAATCTCCTCGGCGCGCTTGGCTTTCGAGCCCCTTCGTGCCGATGCATGGGTGTGCACGCAAGCGCGCCGAGCTCAAGTTGTGCCTCATGTTGACGATTGTGCAGCATGAGGCTTAACGTGCGGCGAGTCAACGAGGGGATACCGGCGTGACCGTGTTCTCGCCTGACGGTCTCCTGACTGTCCGCGAGGTGGCCGAGGCGATGCGCGTCTCCACGATGACCGTCTATCGGCTCATCAAGGCGCGCGAGCTCTCCGCGACCCGCGTGGGCAAGCACTTCCGGATTCGGCGCTCCGATCTCGCCGCCTATCTCGACGCGCGCCGGGTCGGGCCGCCCGCCACCGGCGCGAGCGGCAACGGAGACGACGCGCACGACGGAGAGCGGGAAGGCAATCGGTGGCCCGCCGCGTAGTCGGTCTCGACATCGGTACCAACGCGGTTCGCGTTGCCGACATCGAGATCGGCGACACGATCGTTCTGCACGCCTTCGGTCAGGTCGCGCTGCCGGTCGACGCGATGCGCGAAGGCGAGGTGCTCGACGTCGAGGCGGTGACGGCCGCCATCCAACGCCTCTGGCGCGAGCTCGGTCTCAAGAAGGGTGAGGTCCGGGTCGGCATCGCCGGTCCGCGGGTCATCGTCCGCACGGTCGACCTCCCGGCCATGCCCGACGCGGAGCTTGCGGGCGCGATCTCCTTCCAAGCCGGCGAGCTGATCCCGATCCCACTCGCTGACGCGGTCATCGACTTCCAGGTCCTCGAGGCAGTCGGTGGACCCGACGCGGGCACCGAGGGCGCTGCGGCGATCGAGCCACCCCCGCCGATCCCCACCTCGATCACCGAAGCCGACAACGACACCGGCGCGGTCGCTCCGCCAGGCGCGATGGGCGGAGACGAGGGGATTCCACCCGCCACGGGAGCCGTCGCGCCCGCCGCCATGAACCGGGTGCTGGTCGCCGCGGCGCACCAGGACGCAGTCGCGCGTCTTGTCCGCGCGGTTCGTGGCGCAGGCCTCAAGGTCGCGGCGGTGGACCTCGTGCCCCTCGCGCTCGTGCGCGCCCTCGGGCGTGAGCCCACCCTCGCCGGACCGGGCAGCGAAGGAGCTGCCGGGATCGTGTGTGTCGGCGGTGGCGTGACCGTCGTCGTCGTCCACGAGGACGGTCTGCCGCGCTTCGTCCGCATGCTCGGTACCGGTGGCCGCGCCCTCACCGACGCCGTCGCTCGAGATCTCGAGCTCAGTCCCGAGACCGCCGAGGCGCTCAAGCGCCAGGGCGAGAGCTCGCCCCCCGAGCTGGCGCCGCGAGTGTCGGCCGCACTGGAACGTCCCCTGGCAGATCTGCTCGAGGAGATCCGCGGGTCGCTCGACTACTGGCGTACCCAGCCCGGCTCGGCTCGGCTCCTGCGGGTCACCACGACCGGGGGCGCGTCGAGCCAGACCGGTCTCGTGGAAGGACTCGCCCGCCTGCTCGGGGTGCCCGTCGAGCCGGCGCAACCCCGTGAGGGCCTCGAGGTCGGCGACATCGGGTTTCCCCCCGAAGAGGTCGCCGCGCTCGATCCCTACCTGGCGGTGCCCATCGGCCTGGCCCTCGGTGGGTCTCCGGGAGCCAAGCGCATCGATCTTCTCGGCCTCGACCGTGCCACGGGGACGGAAGATGGCGGGCGACTCGCGCTCATCGCGGCCGCAGTCGCGATCGTGCTCGTCGTCGTGCTCGGCTTCCTGAGCTATCAGAAGATCCAACAGCTCAACGATGCCGAGGACGACCTGTCGGCCCAAGAGACGAAGAACGCGCGCCTCCAGAGCGGGATCGCCGAGCTGGCCGACGCCCGCGAGAACCAGGAGCAGATCGACACGGTGCGTGCCCAGGTCGACCAGGTCCTCGCCACCGACGTCTCGTGGGCATCGATGCTGCAAGAGATCGGCCGGACGATCCCCGACGACGCCTGGCTCACCGGCTTCCAGGGCAGCGTCGCGATCGACGCGGTCCCCGCGGCGGGCGCCGCCGCCGATACCGCCGCGGGGCTTTCGGGCTCGACCGAGACAACCGGGACAACCGATACGACCGCGGCGGGCGGCGCACCGGTCCCGACGCCGGCCGCGACGTCGGCCATCACCGGTACCGTCACGTTCACGGCGACGGGTCTGGACTTCACCTCCGTTGCCTACTTCCTCCAGCGCGTCGCGCAGATCCCGTCGTTCGCCGACCTGTGGGTCTCCCAGGCGACCGCCGGAGAGCTGGGCGGGCGCGGCATCGTCAACTTCGACGCCAACGCCGCACTCACGGACTCGGCCAAGGCCGACCGGGCCGACAAGCTCACCGATACGGGCGAGGAGACCCCGTGAAGCGCGCCGGGTGGGTCATCGTCGTCGCGGCGACGCTCGTCGTGATCCTGGTCTGGTTCTTCGGGTTCTCTCGCCCGAAGGCCGACAGCATCTCCGACACCAACAGCCAGCTCGAGGACGCCCGCGACGCCGAACAGAGCCTCGAGGCGACGCTCGCCCGCCTCCAGGACCTGGATCGCCGCGGACCCGAGATCGAAGCGAACCTCCAACAGCTCAACGCCGCCGTCCCCGCCGCTCCGGACCTGGCCGACTTCATCTTCCTGGCCAACGACGCCGCGGCCGACTCGGGCGTCGACTGGATCTCGATCGCGCCGACGCCGCCGGCCGCGAACCCCACCGGCGGCCCGACGGTCATCGCGCTGAGCATCCAGGTCCAAGGCGGCTTCTACCAGGTCGTCGACTACCTCAACCGCCTCGAGGAGCTGGAACGGCTCGTGGTCGCCGACACGGTCTCGATCACCGTCGGCAGTGACGACAGCGCGACCGGCGACACCACCCAGACCACGTTGGCGACCTCGACGTCGGACTCGGCCGCGCCGTCGTTGAGCGTCTCGCTCGGCGGGCGTATGTTCACTCGTGGGACCGTCTCGGCGACGCCGGGCGTCCCGGGCGCGACGCCGGAGACGCCGCCGCCGGCAGCCACGCCGCCGCCCAGTGGAGGGACCTCCTAGCCATGGCCGAGAAGAAGGTCCGCACACCGCTGGTGGTCGCGCTCGGCGTGGTCGTGCTGCTCGTGATCGGATTCTTCGGCTATCGCCTCATCAGCTCGGGCGGCGGCTCCGGCGACGACTCCGCCACGGAGGCGGCCGCGACGCCGTCGACCGGCGCTGACGGCTCCGCGACCGGCGACGGTTCGAGCGGCTCGTCCACGACCACCACGACAACGCCGGGCGAGCCGTTCACCCCCGGCCAGCCCTTCGACGCCTTCGTCACCAAGAACCCGTTCCAGCCGGTGGTCGTGTCATCGTCGGCAGGGACCGGAACCGACGCGACGACGCCGACCACCGCGACCACGGTGCCGGTCAACGGCGGGGGGACCACACCAAATGTCCCCGACAACCAGGCCCCGTCGGCGGGGACGCCGGTCTCGTTGCTCGAGGTCTTCGATGATGGTGGCGTCGTGAAGGCCCGCATCCAGGTCGGAGCCGAGGTCTACACCCAGGCGGCCGGAGAGACATTCGCGACCAGCTACAAGGTGGTGAGCCTCGATCTGGGGGCGCAATGCGGCCAGTTCCAGTTCGGGGACTCGCCGTTCCAGCTCTGTGTCGGCGAGCAAACGCTGAAGTAGACCCGCGGCCGGGCGCGGGGACCGGCCACTTCGGGCCGCGTGCGTCCACGGAGTCGCCGAGGAGTCGGTACGCGGTGCCGTGGCGCTCCTATTCTTCGGAGATGCTCCGCTTCCTCACCGCCGGCGAGTCACACGGCCCTGCGCTGACCGTCATCGTCGAAGGCCTCCCCGCCGGATTGCCACTGCTGATCGAGGAGATCGCGGCGGAGCTGGCGCGCCGCCGCCTCGGATTCGGTCGGGGCCCCCGCATGCGATTCGAAGCCGACGATCTCGAGCTCCTCGGTGGCGTGCGCCACGGCCGGACACTCGGATCACCCGTGGCGGTGGTGATCCGCAACACCGAATGGCCGAGATGGCAGGAGGAGATGGCCGCCGCGCCGGGTACCACCA
The DNA here is from genome assembly GCA_035646535.1 of Acidimicrobiia bacterium. GTDB lineage: Bacteria > Actinomycetota > Acidimicrobiia > IMCC26256 > JANYLB01 > DASRPD01. The sequence goes on along the minus strand of DASRPD010000105.1, from coordinate 13,548 downwards.
ACCAGCCCCTCACGACGCCGCGGCCGGGCCACGCCGACCTGGTCGGCATGCAGAAGTATGGGTTCGGTGACGCCCGCAACGTCTTGGAACGGGCCAGCGCGCGCGAGACCGCGGCGCGTGTCGTGGCCGGCGCCATGGCCAAGGCGCTGCTCAACACACTCGACGCGTCGGTTCTCAGCCACGTCGTGCAGATGGGCGCCGTCCGGGTCCCGTTCGAGGCGGCCCGGCCCGACCCGGCCGACCTCGACCGGGTCGACCAGTCGCCCGTGCGGTGCTTTCACACCGACGCGGCAGCCGGGATGGTCGCCGAGGTGGAAGCGGCTGCGAAGGACGGTGACTCGCTCGGCGGTGTCGTCGAGGTGCTCGGCTACGGCATCCCGGTGGGGCTCGGCTCTCATGTCCACTGGGATCGCAAGATCGACGCACTGCTCGCCCAGGCGCTCATGAGCATCCAGGCGGTGAAGGGCGTCGAGATCGGTGACGGCTTCGAGGTGGCGGGCCGCAGGGGCGCCGACGCGCACGACGCGATCCTCTGGAGCGACGAGGATCGGGCCTACGAGCGTGGCTCGGCCCGGGCCGGAGGTACCGAGGGCGGCATGACCACGGGTTCGCTGCTCGTGGCGCGGGCCGCGATGAAGCCGCTCGCGACACTGAATCGCCCGGTGCTGCGCACCGTCGACGTGGAGACCAAGCAGGAGACGGTCTCGTTCAAGGAGCGCACCGACGTCACCGCGGTCCCCGCGGCGGGCGTCGTGGCCGAGACCATGGTCGCGTGGGTCCTCGCGGTCGAGGCACTGCGCAAGTTCGGCGGCGATTCGGTCGACGAGCTCGTCCGCAACCACCGCGGCTACCTCGACACGCTGTCGTGAGGGCACGCCACCTGGCCCTCGTCGGCCTCATGGGCGCGGGCAAGACGACGGTGGGTGAGATCTGCGCCGCCCGCCTGGGCCGTCGGTTCGTCGATTCCGATGATCTCGTCGAGGCTGCGGCCGGGATGACCGTCGCCGAGGTCTTCGCCGCGGAGGGCGAGGCCGGCTTCCGGGCCCGCGAACGCGTCGCGCTTGCCGATGCGAGCGCCTCACCCGAAGCGTTGGTCCTGGCCACGGGGGGCGGCGCGGTGCTCGACGGTGACAACCGCCGGGTGTTGCGTGACGCCGGCCTGGTCGTCTGGCTGCGAGCCCCACCCACCGTGCTGGCGGCGAGGGTCGCCGGTCAGGACGCTCGCCCGCTGCTCAGCGCCGATCCTGTTGTCACGCTCGCGCGCCTCGACGTCGTGCGGGCCGGGGCGTACGAGGCGGCGGCGCACCTGGTGATGGACACCGAAGGTCATACGGTCGACGAGGTCGCCGATGCGGTCCTCGAGGCTTACCGAACGTCGGGCGGCGAGTCATGCACCGGATAGCCGTGGGTGTGGACCCGCCCTACGACGTCATCGTCGGGACCGGTGCGCTCGCCGCCGCGGCCGGCGTGCTCGACGGTCGACGGCGAGTCGCGATCGTGAGCCAGGCTGCCGTCGCCGAGCACCACGCGTCCACGCTGGCCGACACGCTCACCGAGTCGGAGATGTTCCTCATGGGCGACGGGGAGGACGCCAAGACCCTGGCCACGGTGGAGGACCTGGCCCGCCGCATGGCCCGATGGGGTTTGCTACGCGACGACGCGATCGTGGCGCTCGGTGGGGGAGTGGTCGGCGATGTCGCCGGGTTCACCGCCGCGACCTACCACCGGGGCGTCACCCTGGTGCAGGCGCCGACGACGCTGTTGGCGATGGTCGACGCCGCGATCGGCGGCAAGACCGCTGTCAACCTGCCCGAGGGAAAGAACCTGCTCGGCGCGTTCCACCAACCCGCGGCGGTGCTCGCCGACGTCGCAACCCTCGAGACCCTCCCAGCGCGCGAGTACCGCTCGGGGCTCGGCGAGGTTGCGAAGTACGCCCTGATGGGCGACGGCGTGGCCGGCGCGGCCGGTATCAGAGACCTGCTCCGCCGCCACCGGGAAGCGCTGGCCGCCCGCGACACCGATATCCTGGCCGACCTGGTGGCCCGGTGTGCGGCGATCAAGGCCGCGGTGGTCGCGGCCGATCCCGTCGAGCGCACCGGGCTGCGGGCCACGCTGAACTACGGCCACACCCTGGCCCACGCGCTCGAGACCGACGGCACCTACGCCCTCACCCACGGTGAGGCCGTGGCGGTCGGGCTGGTGTTCGCCCTCCGCCTCGCCGAGTGCCTCGAACGTCTCGACACCGACGCCGTGGACCGCTCGCTCGCGCTGATCGAGTCGCTCGGCCTGCCGACCGGAGCTCCCGTCAGCGCGGGCGTCGATCCTGCTGTGCTCGTCGAGCTCATGCGCCGCGACAAGAAGGCCCGCGGCGGGCTCACGTTCGTGCTGGACGGGCCGAACGGCCTCGAGCGGGTCGACGACCCCCCGGCCGCGACGGTCGAGCGGGCCCTGGCCGCGGTGGGCGTGGGACCGCCGACCGGGATGGGAGACTGAGCCCATGGGCGTGATCCTCCTCCTCTCGGGGCCCAACCTGAACCTGCTCGGCGAACGCGAGCCGCAGATCTACGGCTCGTCGACGCTCGATGACTGCGTCGCCGACGCGCGCGCCGCGGCCGAGGTGGGTGGGCACTCGTTGGAACACGTGCAGGGCAACGGCGAAGCTGTGCTCGTCGACGCGATCCACGGGGCCCGAGGTCGGTGTGCCGCAATCGTCATCAACCCGGCGGCGTTCTCGCACTACTCGTACGCCATCGCCGACGCGCTCGCGACATTCGCCGGCGTGAAGGTGGAGCTTCACGTCTCCAACCCGTACGCCCGCGAGGGGTGGCGCCGCCATTCGGTGAGCGCCCCGTACGTGACCGGCGTCATCGCCGGGTTCGGTCGTGCCGGCTACCGCCTGGCGGTCGAAGCCGCCGTCACGTTGCTGTGAGGACGATGGGTGTCGTCGCCGGCGATCACAGGGCGCTGCCGCCGATGGACGTCGCCGGTCGGCTGGCGCGGCTTCGGGCCGGTTTCGACGGCGCCGGCGTCGACGCGCTGTTGGTGACGCGGTCTCCCAACATCCGATACCTCACCGGGTTCACCGGCAGTGCGGCCATGGTGCTGGTCACCGCGACCGACGCGATCCTCGTGACCGACGGCCGCTACCGGGACCAGGCCACCGACCAGATCGCGGGCGCGGGCGTTGATGGCCGGGTCGTCGTCGGCGTGACGCAGGCCATCCAACGCGACGCAACCGGTGCTGCGGTCGCCGACGCCGGAATCGGCCGGCTCGGCCTCGAGGCCCATGGGGTCACCTGGGCCCAACAGCGCACCTTCGCCAATGAGTGGTTCACCGACCAGGAGCTGCTCGCGACCGACGGCCTGGTCGAGACGCTGCGGAAGGTGAAGGACGCGGGCGAGGTCGGCCGTATCGAGGCGGCCTGCGAGATCGCCGACGACGCGCTCGGCGGCCTGATCGGCACGCTCGCCGATGGCCCCACCGAACGTGAGTTCGCGATCGCGCTCGAGTTCGCGATGCGCGAGCGCGGCGCGGTCGGTAACAGCTTCGATCCCATCGTCGCGTCGGGACCCAACGGAGCCAAGCCGCACGCGCGGCCGTCGAACCGCCGGATCGAGCGCGGCGAGCTCGTCGTGATCGACTTCGGGTGCACGGTCGACGGGTACTGCTCGGACATGACTCGCACCGTGAGCGTCGGAGATCCGGGCCCCGAGGCCCGACGGGTGTGGGATGTCGTCGCCGAGAGCCAGGCCGCGGGGCGCGAGGCGCTGCGTGCCGGCGCCGAGTGCGCGGCAGTCGATCGCACGTGCCGGAACATCATCGAAGAGGCGGGCTGGGGGGAGGCGTTCCTCCACGGGACCGGCCACGGAGTGGGGATCGAGATCCACGAGGACCCACGAGTGGCGTCGACATCGAGTGATACCTTGCAGGTTGGCGAGGTCGTCACCGTCGAGCCGGGCGTGTACCTCACCGGCGTCGGTGGCGTCCGCATCGAAGACACCCTCGTCGTCACCGGTGACGGGACTCCCGCTACCGAGCCCCCCACGACCGGCCCCCCCACGACCGGACCAACCGCTGCCGGCCCGCCGGCAGGCGAATCCACCGGCGGCGGAGCCGAGGATCTTCCCGGTGCCCGAGCGTTGACGAAGTTTCCGAAGGAATTGGCGTGAACATCTCCACCAACGGTCTCAAGAACGGCATGAGTCTCAACCTGCCCGAAGGGCTCATGACCGTCATCGAGTTCCAGCACGTCAAGCCGGGCAAGGGAGGAGCCTTCGTGCGGACGAAGCTCAAGAACTTCCGTACCGGCGCGGTGCTGGAGCGCACGTTCCGCGCCGACGAGAAGGTCCCGCTCGCGGTGATCGACAAGCGCGAGATGCAGTACCTCTACCGCGACGGCACCGAGCTCGTGTTCATGGATACCGAGAGCTACGACCAGGTCTCGGTCGATCCCGCCGATCTGGGTGACGCGGCGAAGTACCTGAAGGAAGGCAATGCCGCCGTGCTGCCGACGTATGAGGGCCAGGTCGTCGGAGTCGAGCTGCCCGCGGCGGTCGAGCTCACCGTGACCGAGACGGAGCCGGGCGTCCAGGGTGACCGGGTGTCGGGTGCCCGCAAGGCTGCCACCCTCGAGACCGGGGTCGTCGTCCAGGTCCCGCTGTTCGTGGAGACCGGTGAGGCGATCAAGGTCGACACGCGCACCGGGGAGTACCTGGCGCGCGCGTGAATTCACCGGTCGGAACGCAAGGGCGACGCATCGCCCGCGAGCGGGCGCTGGAGCTGGGCTACGAGCTCGAGGTCCGTCACGGCACGCTCGATGAGCTGCTCGCCGGGCTGCCGGCGCCGCCGGATCCCTTCGCGCTCTCGCTCGCCCGGGGCGTCGAGGACCACCGCCACGAGCTCGACGGGTTGCTGGGCCGCTTTTCCCAGCGCTGGGCCGTCGACCGGATGCCGGTGGTCGACCGGGCGATCCTGCGGCTCGGCTGTTTCGAGCTCGTGCACGCGTCCGACACGCCCACCGGCGTGGTCATCAGCGAGGCGGTCGAGCTTGCCCAGGAGTACTCGACGGAGCACTCCGGGCGCTTCGTGAACGGGTTGCTGAGCCGCATCGCCGACGAGGTGCGCCCCGCGTCCGCGAAGGATGAGCCCGCGTCCGCGAAGGTTCAGCCCGCGCCTGAACCGCCCGTGGACGGGCCGCCCGCCTCCGAACCGCCGGCGGAGTCGTGACCGCGCCGATGGCGCCGGCCGAGGTCGAGATCGAGGAGCTCGGAGCGGAGCCCGTCGGTGAAGAGGGTGTGATCACGGACCGGCCATGGCTCGTGATCGTCTGGAACGACCCGGTGAACCTGATGACCTACGTCGTGCACGTGTTCCAGAAGCTGTTCGGCTATTCGAAGCAGAAGGCCACCAAGCTCATGCTCGAGGTCCACCACGACGGCAAGTCGGCCGTGTCGCACGGCACGCGTGAGAGGGCCGAGGGTGATGTCGCCCGCCTCCACGCCCACGGGTTGTGGGCGACGATGGAACGGGACACCCCGTGACCGGGCACGGGCGGCGCTGACGTGGCCCGGGTCCGGGCGCGGCGCGGGCGCGTCGTCGTCGATCTCACCGGAGTCGAGGTCCAGCTCCTGGCTGGGCTCGGCGAGAGCCTCGCGCCGTTGCTCGACGGTGGACCGACGAGCGGGGTGTCGACCGATCCGGTACGCGACCGGCTCTTTCCCCGCGCGTACCTGGACCCGACCGAGGAGCACGCCGAGGGGGAGTGGCAGTCGTTGGTGCACCCCGAGCTCGTGGCCCAGAAGTCCGCCGCGCTCGCGACACTGGCTGCCAACCTGGCCGACGCCGGAGCTGAGGGCGTCGCGTCCGAACAGTCGGTTCGGGCCAAGCTCACCGCGTCGGACGCCGAAGCCTGGATCATGGCCCTCAACGACGCCCGCGTCGTGCTCGGGGTCACGCTCGAGATCACCGACTCGTTCGATCCGCGGACCCTGGATCCGACCGACCCGACCCAGGCGCCGTTCTTCGTCTACGACATGCTGACTCACCTGCAGGGCGCGCTCGTCGAGGCTGTCAGCGGGTAGGGGCCATCGGCGGGTAGGGGCCATCGGCGGGTAGCGGCCATCGGCGGGTAGCGGCTCGGTGGGTAGGGCGTTCCGCTACACTGACGGTCACCGTGAAGGAGATCCTGTGAGGTCTCCACGGAGGAGTGAAGATGCCCGAGAGCACACGTGTCCCGCGAGCCACGGCACACGCGTCCGATCAGTCAGATCCGGCCTCCACCGCGCCGGTTCCGCCGTTCGGGTCGGCGTCCACGGCTGAGTTCCTCCTCCGCACGCAGGTCCTCTCCGCCGATGATCTTCGCCGCGCCCACACGCGCATCGCCCACGAGATCGTCGAGCGCAACCACGGTGCCGAACAGCTCGTGCTCGTCGGGCTGCACAGCCGAGGCCCGGCCATCGCGCAGCGACTCGCCGTCGCAATCGAGTCCTTCGAGGGCGTGTCGATACCCGTCGGGACGCTCGACGTCGCGTTCTATCGGGACGACATCGGCTTGCGACCCGTACAACCACTTGGTCCCACCGAGGTGCCCGTGGACGTGACCGGCCGCGTGGTCGTGCTCGTCGACGACGTGCTCTTCACGGGCCGGACTGTTCGCGCCGCGCTGGACGCGCTCACCGAGCTCGGCCGGCCCCGCGCCGTGCAGCTCGCGGTGCTCGTGGACCGGGGGCATCGGGAACTGCCGATCCGGGCCGACTTCGTCGGAAAGAACCTCCCGACCCGCCAGGCCGAAGACGTGCGCGTTCGCCTCGTCGAGACCGATGACGTCGACGCGGACGCCATCCAATTGTGGGGCCCTCGAGAGGACGGGCCGTGAAGCACCTGCTCTCCATCGAGGATCTCGACCGCACCCAGCTCGAACAGCTCCTCGACCTGTCGGAACGGTTCGTGGAGGTGACCCGCCGTGACATCCCGAAGGTCCCGGCGCTGCGCGGCAAGACGGTGGTGTCGCTGTTCTACGAAGACTCGACGCGCACCCGAATCTCCTTCGAGACCGCGGCGAAGCGTCTCTCGGCCGACACGATGACGTTCACGGTGGCCTCGTCCTCGGTGAACAAGGGCGAGAGCCTCCGAGACACCGTGCAGACCATCGAGGCGATGGGCATCGACGCCGTCGTCGTGCGTCACCCGCACGCAGGCGCCCCCCACCGCATCACCGGCTGGATCGACGCCGCGATCCTCAACGCCGGCGACGGTCGCCACCAGCACCCCACCCAGGCGCTGCTCGACGTGCTGACGCTCCGCCTCCACCGGGGACCGTCGCTCGAGGGGATGCGCATCGCGATCGTCGGTGACGTCCGCCACTCGCGGGTGGCCCGCAGCGACGTGCAGGCGTTCACCGCGCTGGGCGCCCAGGTCACCCTCGTCGGCCCACCGACCCTGCTGCCCGAGGCGGTCGAGACCTGGGACGTGGACGTGAGCCACGACCTGGACGCGGTGCTCGCCGAGGTCGACGTCCTCTACCTGCTGCGCATCCAGCTCGAACGCCAGGGCGAAGCGCTCTTCCCGTCGCTGCGGGAGTACACGAGCCGCTACGGGCTCACCGCGGCGCGCGCGGCGCGTCTCGCCAAGGACGCGCTGGTCATGCATCCCGGTCCGATCAACCGGGGGGTGGAGATCGCGGCAGAGGTGGCCGACAGCTCGGCATCGATCATCACCCAGCAGGTTGCCAGTGGCGTCGCCGTGCGGATGGCCGTCCTGTACACGCTGCTCGGCTCGGGTGGACCGGTCGCATGACCGGCCAAGCCAGGTCGCTCCTCCTCCGGGGCGGTCATGTCGTCGACGCCACCGGTGAGCGACCGGCGGACGTTCTGATCGCGCACGGTCACGTCGTGGAGGTCGGTGACGGCCTCAGCGGTGATCGGGTGCTCGACGCCGGTGGCTGTGTCGTGGCCCCCGGCCTCGTCGACCTGCACGTCCACCTGCGCGAGCCGGGCGACGAAGAAGCCGAGACGATCGACACCGGTGCGCGCGCCGCGGCGCTCGGCGGGTTCACCGCGGTCGTGGCGATGCCGAACACCCAACCCCCGCTCGATGACGCCGCGGTCGTCGGCTCGGTGATCGCCCGTGGCGCGACCACCACGTGTGACGTCGTGTCGTCGGGGTGCATCACCAAGGCCCGCGCCGGGCGCGAGCTGGCCCCCATGGGTGAGCTTCACCGGCTCGGGGTGCGGATCTTCACCGACGACGGCGCATGCGTCGCCTCGTCGGGCGTCATGCGCCGCGCCCTGGAATACGCCCGGTCGTTGCCGGGGGCGGTGATCGCCCAACACGCCGAGGACGCGGCGCTCGCCGATGGCGGGCACATGCACGAGGGCGCGTGGTCGAGTCGGCTCGGGATCCCCGGACGGCCCGCGGCCGCCGAGGCGACGATCGTGGCGCGAGACATCACGCTCGCGGAGTTGACCGGAGCGCCGGTGCATTTCCTGCACGTGTCGACCGCCGCCGCGGTCGCGCTGGTCCGCGGCGCGAAGCAGCGCGGACTCGCGGTCACTGCCGAGGCGGCGCCGCATCACTTCACGCTCACCGACGCGGCGTGCGCCGGGTTCGACCCGACGTTCAAGGTCCACCCACCGCTTCGGACGGCGACGGACGTCGAGGCAGTCAAGGCCGGTCTGGCCGACGGGACCATCGACGCGATCGCCACCGACCACGCGCCGCACACCCCCGAGGCCAAGGAACGCACCTTCGAGGAGGCGCCGCCGGGGATGCTCGGCCTCGAGACCGCGCTCGCGCTCACGCTCACCGAGCTGGTCGAACCGGGCGTCCTGTCGCTCGCCACCGCGCTGGCACGGCTGTCGTGGGATCCGGCTGCGATCGCGGGACTGGACGAACGCGGCCACGGCGGGCCGATCGTGCCGGGCGCAACCGCGAACCTCTGCGTGATCGACCCGGCGGTCGAGTGGGAGGTCGATCCCAGTGGTCTCGCCAGCCGGTCGCGGAACACGCCGTACGCGGGGCGAAAGCTCACCGGCCGCAACCGCCACACGATCCTGGCCGGCGAGCCTGTCGTCATCGATGGCGAGGCCCAACGATGACCGGCCCGTGCCCGTGCCGTCCCACCTGCCCGCGCCGTTGGGTCACACACGGGGCCCCGAGCGACGCTTCGTGCACCAACGGGGGGTGGAGATGAGACGCGAGGGCGTGCTGGTGCTGGCCGACGGTGCGGTCTTCGAAGGCGAGCTCGCCGGTGCTGCGGTCGACGTCGCCACCGGTGAGCTGATCTTCAACACCGCGCTGTCGGGCTATCAGGAGATCATCACCGACCCGAGCTACGCGGGCCAGATGATCACGTTCACCTACCCCCACATCGGCAACTACGGCGTCAACCGACACGACGACGAGAGTCGCCGTCCCTTCTGTCAGGGCATTGTCGTTCGAGACCTGGCGCCCCGGGCGAGCAACTGGCGCGCCGAGGGCGACCTGGACGCATTCCTGGGCGAGCGCGGCGTCCCGGCCATCACCGGCATCGACACCCGTCGGCTCACCCGCCACCTGCGCGACACGGGTGTCATGCCCGGCGCGTTCGGCGCTGAGGAGACCGCAGTGTGCGCCGCGGCCGAGCGCGCGACCGGGACCGATGGCCTTGACCTCGTTGCCGGCGTCACCGTCGACGAGCCCTACACCGTTGGTGATCCCGACGCCCCGTTCCGTGTCGTCGCGTACGACTACGGCATCAAGACGACGATCTTGCGCCACCTCGCGAGTGCGGGCTGTGTGATCGAGGTGGTACCCGCATCGACCCCGGCCGCCGATGTGATCGCACGCGACCCCGACGGTGTGTTCCTCTCCAACGGGCCCGGCGATCCCGCCGCGGTCGCGGGCGCAGCCGATATCGTCGCCGCGCTCATCGGTGAGCTCCCGCTGTTCGGCATCTGCCTCGGCCACCAGATCATGGGCCTCGCGCTCGGCGCCGAGACGACCAAGCTGGCCTTCGGTCACCACGGTGCGAACCACCCTGTGCGCAACGAGGCCACCGGCCGGGTCGAGATCACCAGCCAGAACCACAACTACGTCGTGCAGGCTGACACGGTCGGCGGCGGTGCCGACGTCACCCACGTCAACCTGAACGACGGAACGGTGGAGGGTCTGCGGGTACGGGGCGTGCCCGCGTTCAGCGTGCAGCACCACCCCGAAGCAGCGCCCGGCCCGCACGATGCGGCCTACCTGTTCGGCGAGTTCACCGAGCTGATGACGGCAGTCGGCGCGGGATAGCTCATGCCCAAGCGCACCGACATCGAGACGATCCTGCTCATCGGTAGCGGACCGATCGTGATCGGCCAGGCCTGCGAGTTCGACTACTCGGGCACTCAAGCATGCCGGGTGCTGCGTGATGAGGGCTACCGCGTCGTGCTCGTCAATTCGAACCCGGCGACGATCATGACCGATCCGGAGTTCGCCGACGCGACCTACGTCGAACCTCTCGACGTCGCGAGCCTGCGGCGCATCATCGAACGTGAGCGTCCCGACGTCTTGCTGCCCACGCTCGGGGGCCAGACCGCGCTCAACCTTGCGGTGGCGCTCCACGACGCGGGCGTGCTCGATGAGTTCGACATCGAGTTGATCGGCGCGAGCGTCGAGGCCATCCATACCGCCGAGGACCGTTCCCGGTTCAAGGCGGCGATGCAGGAGATCGGCCTCGGCGTTGCCGACTCGGGTCTCGCCGCCACGCTCGACGAGGCCATGACCGTGGCCGACGAGGTCGGCTATCCGCTCATCGTCCGCCCGTCGTTCATCCTCGGGGGCAGCGGCACCGGCATCGCTCACGGCCCGGACGAGATGGCCGCGATCGCGGCCGATGGCCTGGCCGCGAGCCCGGTGTCGGAGATCCTCATCGAGCGCAGCGTGGTCGGCTGGAAGGAGTACGAGCTCGAGGTCATGCGCGACCACGCGGACAACGTGGTGGTGGTGTGTTCCATCGAGAACTTCGATCCGATGGGAGTCCACACCGGCGACTCCATCACCGTCGCTCCCGCCCAGACACTGACCGACGTCGAGTACCAGCGGATGCGCGACGCCGCGTTCGCGTGCATCCGCCGCATCGGCGTCGACACGGGCGGCTCGAACATCCAGTTCGCGCTGAACCCGGCCGACGGCGAGATGCTCGTGATCGAGATGAACCCCCGGGTCTCGCGCTCGAGCGCGCTCGCGAGCAAGGCGACCGGCTTTCCTATCGCGAAGATCGCGGCTCGGCTCGCGGTCGGCTACCGACTGGACGAGATCGTCAACGACATCACCCGCGTGACTCCGGCCAGCTTCGAGCCCACGATTGACTACGTCGTCACCAAGGTTCCCCGGTGGGCGTTCGAGAAGCTACCGGGCGCGGTCGACGTGCTCGGCACCCAGATGCAATCGGTCGGTGAGGTGATGGCGATCGGGCGGGTGTTCGCCGAGTCGCTGCAGAAGGCGTTGCGATCACTCGAATCAGGGCGCGTGGGGTTCGAGCCGGGAGACCCGTCCGTCAAGGCACTCTCGACCGACGACCTTGTTCGGCGCGCCGCGGTGCCGACGGCGGACCGGTTGTTCGCGCTGGCCGAGGCGTTCGAACGGGACGTGTCGGTGGAGCGGCTCCACGAGGTCACGGGGATCGACCCGTGGTTCCTCGACCAACTCGCTCGGATCATCACCGAGCGCCGGGATCTCGCCGCCCTCGGCTTCGATGCCATGAGCCGACGCGACTGGCGACGGGCGAAGCGGATGGGGTTCGGCGACGAGCAGCTGGGCGGACTCTGGGGTGTCGACGCCGACGACGTCCGGAGCGCGCGCCTCGCCGAGGGCGTCGCGGTCACCTACAAGACGGTCGATACCTGCGCGGCCGAGTTCGAGGCCCGGACCCCGTACCACTACGGCACGTACGAGGACACCGACGAGGTCGCGCCGCTGGAACGGCCGGCCGTCGTCATCTTGGGTTCGGGTCCGAACCGGATCGGCCAGGGCGTCGAGTTCGACTACTGCTGTGTCCACGCGGCGTTCGCGCTCTCGGATGCCGGGTACGAGACGGTGATGATCAACTGCAACCCCGAGACTGTCTCGACCGACTATGACACCAGCGATCGCCTGTTCTTCGAGCCGCTCAGCCTGGAGGAGGTCCGCAACGTCTGCGATGCGTTGACGAGCCGGGGCGAGCTCGCGGGCGTCGTCGTCGCGCTCGGCGGCCAGACACCCCTCAAGCTCGCGGGCGCACTCGAGGCCGCGGGGATCCCGATCGCGGGGACGAGCCCCGCTTCGATCGACCTCGCCGAAGACCGCGAGCAGTTCAACGCGTTGTGCGACCGGCTCGATATCGCGCAACCGCCCGGCGGCACGGCCGTGGACGCGCCCGGCGCGCGCGCGGTCGCGGAGGTGATCGGGTACCCGGTGTTGGTCCGCCCGTCGTACGTGCTCGGCGGCCGAGCCATGCAGATCGTCTACACCGCCGACGAGCTCGATGCCGCGATGGCCGAGCTGGCTACGGCGGGCAGCCTCGGCCGTGAAGGCGGGCTCTCCGCCGAGCGTCCTGCGCTCGTCGACCGTTTCCTGGAGGATGCGATCGAGGTGGACGTCGACGCGCTGCGCGATTGCGCCGGCGAGGTGCTCATCGGTGGGGTGATGGAACACATCGAGGAGGCCGGGGTGCACTCTGGTGACTCCGCGTGCGCGATCCCACCCCCTTCGCTGCCCGCCGGAGTGGTCTCCACGATCGCGGCGCTCACCCGCGCCGTGGCGGAGGGGCTCGACGTGTGCGGGCTCTTGAACGTCCAGTTCGCGGTCAAGGGCGACGAGATCTTCATCATCGAGGCGAATCCGCGCGCCAGCCGGACGGTGCCGTTCGTCAGCAAGGCCACCGGCGTGCCCCTCGCGAAGATCGGTGCCCGAGTGATGCTCGGCGCGACGCTCGCCGAGCTTCGCGACGACGGCCTGATACCCGAACCGGCGGGCGGTGGTCATGTGGCGGTGAAGGAGGCAGTGCTGCCGTTCAACCGCTTCCCGAATGTCGACACCCTGCTCGGCCCCGAGATGCGTTCCACCGGCGAGGTGATGGGTATCGACACGACGTTCGGGCTCGCGTTCGCCAAGAGTCAGGCCGGCGCCGGCGCCGCGCTGCCGCAAGCGGGGACGGTGTTCCTCTCGCTCGCGGCGCGAGACAGGCCGGGCGGACTCGCAGTGGCGCGTCGGTTCATGGAGCTCGGCTTCGCGATCGCCGCCACTGTCGGCACCGCCGATGCCCTCACCGCCGCGGGAATCCCCGTCGGCCAGGTCGTGGCCAAGGTCGGCGAGACGGTCGGCACCGACGCGGTCGAGCTCATCTCGTCGGGCAAGGTCGATCTGGTCGTCAACACGCCGCGCGGGCGGGGCCCGCGCGCCGATGGTCGCCACATCCGCCGGGCCGCGCTCACTCAGGGGCTGCCCTGTCTCACCACGGTCGCGGCGGCTCGGGCGGCGGCGGCTGGCATTGCCGAGGCCTCCGCCAGCGAGCCCGCCGTACGGTCCCTCCAGGAGTACCACCGAGA
>DASRPD010000104.1:0-6296 GCA_035646535.1 Acidimicrobiia bacterium | reverse complement strand
GACCGGGGCGGGCCCGGCGGGGCTGAGGCGGGTCAGGCGGTGAGGGCCTCGGGTGACCAGCCGGCGTCGTCGCCGTAGTAGTGGAAGAGGTACTCGATCGTCTCGACCACCTTGGGCTCGAGCTCGGGCCACCGATCGGGCGGGGCTTCGACGGTGACCACGCTCGAATAGACCGTCACCGACGTGGCGCCGTGGGCGAACAGCCGCCCGGCCAGCACGTCGGGTGGCCGGGGGGTCCCGGTGTCGCTCCCCTCGCCCGCCGGCCGGAGCCGAGAATCGTCGGCCGAGGAGTACCGCTCGATGGCCATGCCGGTGAGCGAGCGGTTGCAATCGAAGAAGCGCACCGCGGGCGATGCCCCCGGACGCGTCACCACGGTGATCGTCTGTCCCACGGACGCCGACACTAGGCGCTCGGGACGCTCGGCTCCGACGGGCACGGACCTGGACCGAGCCAAGCAGGACCCCGGGCTAAGGCCCTTCGAGCCTCCCGTCACGGCCGATCGTGAAGGTCGCCGCGCTGCGCACCGGCGAACCCTCGACGAGCGCGTCGTCCACCAGGCGGTACTCGGCGCGCCAGTCGTCCGGGGTGAGGACGTGACGCACCCAGCCGCGCTTGGTTCCCCCGGCCCAGCGGATGTGGGGACTCTGCTCGAGCACGGTCGGGATCGTCCCGGCGAGCAAGGAGCTGGGGGCCGAGGAGATGCCCGGGCCCACGAGCTCGGCGCCGATCGGCGTCGAGTCGGGGTCGTCGAGGTCGGCCGCGAGGTTGCCGACCCAGCTCGAGTGCACGTCACCGGTGAGCACCACCGGCGTGCCGCCGGCGTCGGCGAGGCTCTCGAAGACGCGGGCCCGGGCCGCGGGGTAGCCGTCCCACTGGTCGAGGTTCCAGACCATGTTGCCGGGAGCGAAGCGCCACTGCTGCATCACGATCTGGTTCGCGAGCACGTTCCATCGAGTGCTGCTCTGGCGTAAGCCCTTGTCGAGCCACCGCTCCTGTTGCGCACCGAGCACCGTGAAGTCGGGCTCGCTTGCCGCTTCGCAGCGCGGCCCGACGTCCAACCCGTCGCCGCACTGCTCGCTGCGGTACTGGCGCGTGTCGAGCACGTGAAGATCCGCGAGGCGGCCAAAACGTAGCCGCCGGTAGATGCGCAGGTCGGGACCGGTCGGCGCATCGAACCGCACGGGCTGGTGCTCCCACCACGCCCGGTACGCGGCCGCCCGCCGCCGGAGGAACGAGTCCCGGTCCGGCGTCGCGCTGGACGGCTCCGGGGCGTCACTCGTGTAGTTGTTCTCGACCTCGTGGTCGTCCCAAGTGACCACCCACGGCGCCAGCGCGTGCGCGGCCTGGAGATCGCGATCCTGCTGGTAATGGGCGTAGCGAAGCCGGTAGCCGTCGAGGTCGACCGGCTCGGCCAGCCCGTGGTCCCGGACCAGTCCCCCCGAGGACTCGTAGATGTAGTCGCCGAGGTGCACGACGACGTCCAGCGGATGCTCGGCGAGGTCCGCATAGGCCGTGTAGTAGCCCTGGTCGATCCGCTGGCACGAGACCTGGCCGATCCGCAGACGCCCGGGCATCGCCCCCGGGTCGGGAGCGGTCCGGGTTCGTGCCGGCTCCGTCGCGCTCCCGCGAGCCCGGAAGCGGTACCAGTACGTGCGCGCCGGTTCGAGACCCCGGACGTCGACGTGCACCGCGTGCGCGTCACGGGCTCGCGCGACGGCACGACCCGAGCGCACGATCCTGCGCATCCGCTCGTCGGCCGCGACCTCCCAGCGCACGGTCTCGTCCCGGCGTGACATCCCCCGGTCGGATCGGTCGGATCCGGGGCGAGACGCGTCCAGAGCACGACCGAGTCAGGGAGCGGGTCGCCCGAAGCGACGCCCAGCGTGAACGGACTCGGCGATCCCGGGTCCGGGCTCCCCGGGCTCCTCGGGAAGGCCCGCGCGACCGGGGCCAGGCTCAGGACCCCGATCCCCGCGGCGGACAGGAAGCTGCGCCGGTCGAGCTCTCGAGCCGTTCCGTCGTGCTCGTCGCTCATCGTGTGGTGTACGCGCACGACTGGACACCGACCAGGTCGACGAGGTCGCCCATGGCGACGTTCGCATCGACGAGGTGCATGCCCCATTCGGGCGTGAGGTCGCCGCCGATGTCGTCGATGCGAGGATCGGCGGGATCACCGTGGACCGTGAGCGCCAGGTACGAGAACCCCTCGTCTTCGACGCATTCCGCGCTGACGAGACCGGGGAGCGCGACGAACGGGGTGTCGATCTCCACGCCCTCGGCCCACTGCGGCGACGTGGCTGCCGCGTCGTCACCGCCGGGGAGGGCCTGACCGTTCGTCGGGAAGTACGAGTGCAGCGGTGCCTTCCCGCCGCGAGGTGCGGCCGGGTTGACGCACGCGGCAACGCCTTCGCCGCTGCGCGGCCGCCCGAAGTAGCTGTTCGCGGGAGGAGGGCTCGTGGCGCGGAACGATGCGTAGCTGATGACACACCCCGTCTGTCTCGCGGCGCGACAGACCGGGACCTTCGCGAAGTCACCGCCGACGTCAGTGCCACGTGGCACCGCGACCGAAGCGCCGAGCAGGAGGGCGGAGACGAGCCGGGCGCGCATGTCGGGTGACGGGTCTATCTCCTGGGCGACGAGCTGGTTGAGCAGGCCGGCGCCCTGGGAATGTCCGACGAGCACGACGCCGCGACCGCCGTTGTCGTTCGCCATGTCGTGCTTCCACGCATCGACGACGTCATCAAACGCCATCGCGCGGGCGTCGGTGCCCGCGCTCGTGCCGCCACCGAGACTGCGCGCCAACGCGGTGAGCGTGACCTGGCGGTAGACGGGAGCGAACACGCGGCAGTGCTTGCCCAGCCGCGCCACTTGCTGGCGGGTGACGAAGATCTTCTGGTCCTCGCCGGGCACCAGATCGCTGTTCACCGTCTCGTCCGTGGAGATGGTCGGGTACACGTAGAAGCAGTCGATCGCAGCGTCCTTCGCCGGGGTGAACCGCTCGCGCCTGGTCGTGCCGTCGCCGTCGACCACGGTCGCGTCCATGTCGACATCGCACGGGTCATCGGCGACGTCGCCGCGGCATACCCAGTGCGCCGGATCGGCGAAGACCGGGCTCGTGTACCCGGCGTAGGCGGGCGGGCGCGGCGTGGAGGTGGTCTGTCCGGAGGCCGGGCTGCCGGTCTCGTCACCGCCGCCGCTACAGGCTCCGGCGACGAGGCCGGCGACGAACCCGGCAGCGAGGAGCCTGCTCGCGATCAGTCATGGCATGGTCGGCAACTCTACGCACCCGGAGCCGAGGCGGGTACCGTCGCGGCGGTAACACGACATCGGGGGGACGCCATGGCAACCCAGACCAAGACCCGCCGCCGCGCACGCGCGATCGCCGTCGGGGGGGCGGCACTGACGTTCGCGTTCTTCCTCGCGGCCTGCAACTCCTCCGACTCTTCGGACGGCGCGAGCGCCGAGCCGGCCGGCGGACCAGCGTCCGGGACCGAGGCAAAGGCAGAGCCCACCGGCTCGGCGCCCTACGAGGTTCGGACCACGACCGAGACGTTGGTCGACGCGAGCCGGCCCACGGCGGAGGGCCGGGCCACACCGGCGCTCTCCGATCGCACCCTCGAGACGACGATCGCCTACCCCGACGACCCCGGCCCGTTCCCCCTCGTCGTCCTTTCCCACGGATCGACCGGCCGCCCCGAGCGGCTCACCGAGCTGGCCGCCACGTGGGCCCGGGCCGGCTACGTCGTCGCCGCGCCCGCATTTCCTCTCACCAACGCTGACGTACCGGAGGCGCGATTCAACGTCGGAGACGTCAGCAACCAACCGGGCGACGTGTCGTTCGTCATCGATGCGATCACTGCGGCCAACGACGACAAGGACTCACCCCTGTTCGAGCGGGTCCGCACCGGCCGGATCGGCGTCGCCGGCCATTCCCTCGGCGGCGCGACCACCTACGGCGTGACGTTCGCCCCATGCTGTGTCGACGAACGCGTGGACGCGACGGTGATCCTGTCGGGTGTTCGCCTCGTCGAGGCGGGCGACGAACTGTTCGACCGGGCCACGCCGATCCTCGTGTTCCACGGCGAGAGCGACACGGCGTTGCCGTTCCCGATCGGTGTCGACGCCTACGCCGAGCTCCAGTCGCCCAAGTGGTTCGTGACCCTGATCGGTGCGGATCACTCCACGCCCTACGAGAACCCCCAGAGCGCGTGGGACAACGTCGTGGAGACCACGACCACAGACTTCTGGGACGCAACCATCGGCGCCGATTCTGACAAGGCGAGCGAATCCGCGTACGAGCGACTCCTCTCCGACGCGAGCGTGACCGGGGTCGCCACCGTCGAAACCGACCGCGGCTGATCGAGCGCGAGATCGACGGTGACCGATATCCCGATCGACGTGCTCAGCCTGGGCACGGTCAAGCTGCCACCCGACCATCCCCGCGCTGGCGAACGAGACTGTCCGGTCCAGGCGTTCCTCGTCCGACACCCCGACGGCCCGTTCCTCGTCGACAGCGGCGTGGCCGACGATCACGAGCTCATCAACGACCTCTACCGGCCGACGGTGGTGCCCGTGGTCGACGCGCTCAACGGTGCCGGTATCGACGAGCGTGATCTGGTGGGAATCGTCAACACCCACCTGCACTTCGATCACTGCGGCCAGAACCGGTCGCTGTCCTCGGTGCCGGTTCACGTGCAGGCCGCCGAGCTCGAAGCCTCGACCGAACCGTTGTTCACGATCCCGGAATGGGCCCACATCCACGCGAAGCGGCGTCGCGTCGTACACGGCGACGAAGAGATCGCCACCGGCGTTCACCTCGTGCTCACTCCCGGGCACACACCGGGACATCAGTCGGTGCTCATCGAAGCGGCTGACGGGGAGCGCCGGCTGATCGTCGGACAGTGCTGCTACTCGTGCGGCGAGTTCCGAACGGGCGACGTGCTCGCGGCCGACATGCACGACGAGTCCTTCATTCGCGCCGGTGCCGAGTCACTCGAACGCCTTCGCGCCCTCGGGCCCTCGCGTGCCCACTTCAGCCACGATCGCACCGTCTTCACCGACCACGTCCAATGGCGCGTTGACCCATCAAAGCGAAGGTGACTGTCGGCCCATCCGCCCGCCCGAGTGCTCAAGCCGGTCCCTCTGGCGTCTGGTATTGACGCGATTCGATGGGAGCTGACGGCTCTCGCGGCGCGACGGCCGGCTCGCCCACCGATGGCGATGCGTCGGTCGTGGGCTCACGCGCGAGCGTGTTGGGCGATCGCTGGAGCTCGGGCGCCTTCGGCTGCCACTCCCGCAGTTGCTGCACGACCTCGCTGTAGAACTCGTCGATCGTACCGAGCACTGAGGCGATGAACGATTGACGACCCGTCCCACGCTTGAGGCCCATGGGGCGGGCGAGGGAAATCGTAAAGGTCGCGAGCTCCTTGCCGTCGCCAGGCAGGAGGAGCTTCGGCTTAGCCCGGGCGGCGGACAACAGCTCCGACATCGACGTGCGCGATCGCAACCCGAACGCGTCGACACGAACATCGTCAGGACTGTTCTTGAGCTGGCGCAACAGCCAGTTGACCCGGGTTGTGGGGCGGCCCTCTTGCGGCGCGGAGAGCCGAACTGATGTGATCACCTGCCGAGCCCTGAGGTCCGCGACGACAGTGACGTCGCCGACGGTGTTGGGGATCCGGACCCCACCGTCGAGCGTGCCTCGGGTAGCCATGAGCTCAGCGAGATGAACGATGCGAACGGACGGGTCCGCGGCCTCCTTGCGGGATAGGACCTCCTGAACGTCGGCTCCCAATTCACGCCCGAGCCGGAGCGCAACATAGGAGAGGAGCTCTTCCCATCGGCCTGCGACTTCAACGGCCTGCTTGTCGGCGGCGCGCAAGGTTCTCGCCTTGGCGGCTTCACGAACCCGCACCCAGTGCTCGCCCATGTCCTGGAAATCCATGGCACCCGCATTGGGATGCTCGAGGTACCGGATCAGCTCGCCGAGGATCCACGCCTGGTCGGCGTCGGCCACCCCGCGGTGGCTCTTCTGCTTGACCGCCTCGGTGAGCACGCGCGACCACGACAGGTGATGGAGATCGACCTTGCGGAGCTTGCGCCGATCGACCTGGATGGGATGCTCGCCTGGGGTGCGAGCGATCTGGTTCGAGATGGCGGATCCAACCGGTGAGCGCACTGGTCCTGTGAACTACCGAGCCTCTCGATCACAGGAGCAGATTCATGGCGGGCATCCTCACGCACGAGCAGAAGCAGCTCGCGTTTCGACTCCGAGCGCGCGGGTGGCGGCTCGTGG
>DASRPD010000103.1:0-24006 GCA_035646535.1 Acidimicrobiia bacterium | reverse complement strand
CGACCTCTCGAAGCAGTCGGCCGTCGACCTGAAGCGCATCCAGCGCAGCCTCAACAATCGTCCTCGCAAGACCCTCGGCTACATGACACCATCAGAGGCCTACGCACAGGTCGTTGCGGCCACCGCCTGAACCCGCCGATCGTGATGACACAATCGGCTTTGTTGTCGTGAGCCACGTCCAGATAGGTCTCGATCTGGTCGCGGGAAAGGTCGTTGCTCCCAGTCTTCACCTCGACGAGCGCGGACCATTCCCGCTTGCCACGCTTGGCTCGTATCAACCCGTCGGGGAAGACGGTGCGCCCGTCCTCGGTTTCGAACGGCACCTCGATGAACGTCTCCAAGCGGGCCCTGGGGGCGCCATAGGGCTTGGTAAGCGTCATCCCGAACTCATCGACTGCCGAAAGGACCGCCAACAGCGCCGATGTCGCGCGGCGTTCCTGCTCCTCCGCACCCCGGATCCCCGAGACAGGTATCAGTCGCGCCCGTTCCCACACCACGTCGTCTGCTTCGCCGTTCGCCACAGCGCCCTCTTTCCCCCGCTTCTTGGACGGACCGGATTATGCCTCTCCGGCGCTGCGACTGCCGGACCTCGCAGGCGAACGGGTTCACCACCAGGGGTCGTCGATGGAGGTCTCAGAGCGCAGTGGCAAATCGGCGGCGGATTGGCCGATCTCGATCCGGTAGGTGCCGGGCTCGGTGAGCCACGTGCCCCGGTCTCGGATGTCGAGCACATGGAGGTCGAGCGACACGTCGACGGTGCGCGACTCGCCCGGGTTCGCGTACA
Organism: Acidimicrobiia bacterium; assembly: GCA_035646535.1. Lineage (GTDB taxonomy): Bacteria > Actinomycetota > Acidimicrobiia > IMCC26256 > JANYLB01 > DASRPD01. The sequence continues at coordinate 23,222 of DASRPD010000103.1, read as the reverse complement.
CCCGCCGGAACCCGATGAGCCGTCGAGCCGGGCGCTCGTAGCCGGAGCCGACGACGCTTCCGTAGACCTGGATCACGGTGGAGCCGACACGAGTCCCGGTGTTGGTGGCGGTCACCGTCACGTTGCCGGTCCGCAGGCCCTCGGAAAGGTCGGCCTCCAGCTCGAAGGTCGTGTAGCCGAGCCCGAAGCCGAACGGGCGGGCCGGTTCGACGCCGTTGCGGTCGAGGAACCACTGGCCGTGGAACAAGCCGTAGGTGACCTCGGTGGCGTCCGGATCGAAGTCGACCAGGTCGGCCTCGTCGTGGGGCATGGCGAAAGGCAGGCGACCGGCGGGTTCGGCGTCGCCGGCCATCATGTCGGCCAGCGCGGTGCCGCCTTCCAGTCCCGGATACCAGATCTGCAGGGTCGCCGGGACCGTCTCCAGCCAGGGCATGACGAACCCGCTGCCGCCCATGACGACGACCACGACGCGGTCGTTTCGTACGGTGGCCTCGGCGATGAGTGCCTGGTCCTCGGACGAGACCAGCAGCGACCGGCGATCACCGCCCTGGGCTCCTGAGATGCCCATGGCGCCTCCGGAATCCGATGGCGTATCGACGTCGCCAGACGGTGGTGCAGACGGTGGTGCGGGCGGCGGCGCAGACGGTGGTGCGGGCGGTGGCGCCTCGGGGTCACCGGCGCCGGCCCTGGCGGCGCGCGAGTCGCGGCCCGGGTCGCGCAGTGCAGGGATCAGGGCCAGGGTCGCTTTGGAGATCGCGCCCAGGTACTCACCTTCGTCGGCGAAGGTCGTACCGACGACCACCACGACGAGGTCGGCCCCCTCGGCGATCGCCGCGTCGGTGTCGTGGTGCTCGACGCTCGCGTCGGTGAAGACGGTGCGGAGCCCGTCGAGCGGCGTCACCGTCGACGTGGGCCGTACCGTGCTGGATCCGTGGTCGCCGAGGTTGGCCACCGCGGCGAGACGGCCGAGGACGGCCACTCGGCGAGACGACGACGGCTCCACGGGGAGCAGGCCGTTGTTGCGGAGCAGCACGGTCGAGGCGACCGATGCCTCATACGCCAGTGCTCGGTGCGCGTCGCACTCGATCACCGAGGCGTCGACGGTCCGTTCGATGCGGTCGGCGAATCGAAGCAAGGTCGCGACGATGTTGGTCACCGCGGCGTCGACGTCGGCCTCGCGGAGCTCACCGTCCTCGAGGGCCGCGGCGAGGCAGTCGGCCCGCTGTTGGCGGAAGGGCATCTCGATGTCGCATCCGGCCGCGACCGATCCGACGGGGTCTCGCAGCCCGAACACGAAGTCGGTGATGACGAAGCCGTCCCATCCCCACTCCGTACGCAGGATGTCGGTCAGCAACGCGGTGTTGTCACCGCACCAGGTGCCGTTCAGCGAGTTGTAGGCCGACATCGTCGATGCCACACCCTCGTCGGCGACCCGGCGGAAGTGCGCCAGGTAGACCTCGTGCAACGGGCGCTCGTCGCACGTCACGTCGACCGCGAAGCGTGCGTTCTCCATCGAGTTGCAGGCGAAGTGCTTCATGCAGGCGAGCACGTGACGTTGGAGACCCCGGGCAAACGCGGCAGCCATCTCACCGATGTGATGAGGGTCTTCGCCGTAGGTTTCCTGCGCGCGGCCCCACGCCAGGTGATGCAGGAGGTTCATGCACACAGCCCCACTGAAGGTCGCCCCGCGCGCTCGGGACTCAGCGCCGATGGCCTCGCCGATCCGTTCCTCGAGATCAGGATCGAACGTCGCCCCTCGAGCCATCGACACCGGAAACGCGGTAGCCGGCGCGATCACACAACCGCGGGGCCCGTCGGTGAACTGGATCCCGGGGATCCCGAGCCGTTCGACCGCCGCGGCGGGAAACGGACGCTTGAAGTAGTCACCGACGAGCGCGTCGAATCCGAAGTCGGTATCGCCGTCGAGGCAGTCGAGCTTCTCGTCGCGGGTCATGCGCTGCACCAAGACCCGGGCCTCGGCTCGGTGATCAGCGCCCCCGGCCACGCGAGCAGCCGCCTCGGCGAACGGCGTGTCCTCGCCCATCTCGATCAGCCCTCCAAGTCGTCAATCACCATCGTGACCGCTCATCGGACGGCAGCCGGCAACCGGGCCGCAGCGAGCGTTCACGCGACGGCGACCGGGCGGAGGACGACGTCGGTCGCGGCGTTCACGCGCCCGGCCAGCGGGGCGCGCAGGGTGAGAAACGGGTGGCCGGCATGGTCGCCGAGCTCATCCTGGTCCTCCCAGGTCGCGACCTCGGTGAGCACGCGCAGGGCATGCAGGAGGGTGAACCACTCGAGCTGGTCGGCATTGATCGCCGTTGTCGACCGGGCGGCGTAGGTGCGCAGGAACCTGCGGGAGAGGGCCCGGCCGGCCAGGTTGACGACCGGCTGGACCGGTCGTGGGGCAGCCAGGGGCGGGTGCGCCAGCAAGAGGCTGGTGAACGCGAGGTCGAACGCCGGGTCCGCGATCAGCGCGGAGGACCAATCCACCACCGTGTCGCCGCTCGGTGCGCTCAGGACGTTGAAGGGGTGCAGGTCCCCGTGACAGACGGCCCGACGGTGACCGGCCGGCCGGTGACGGCGGAGCCACCGCGCGAGCAACGCGAGATCAGTGAAGCCCAAGCTGGTGGTCTGGTCGTCGAGCCGGGCCAGAAGGTCGCCCACCTCGTCATCGGCGTCGAGCGCCCGAGCGATGTCGTCCGCGTCGATGGTGTGGAGCGCCGCGGCGAGCGTGGCGAGCCGGTCGGGCATGTCGCGGGCGATGCGAGGAAGTCGCAACAGCGCCGAGGGTCCGGAGAGGCCGGCGAGCAGTGTCCGGCCCGGCGCGAGGTCCATGACCATCCAGGCCCGGTCGAGCTGAGGGCCGGGTTCGCCGGCGAGGCGAACCGCCGGGGTGGCGAAACCGACCCGGGCGAGTTGGTCCTGGACGAGGGTCTCGCGGGCCGCGACCCGAGCACTGGGCATCACCCGGGCCACGAGCTCGCGGGACAGCTCGGGCCGTGCACCGGCGAGTCGGATGCGCCACATCTGCGCCCAGAACCCCCCGCTCAGCGGCGCAGGGACGACCGCCCATTCCAGGTCAGGGGTGCTGTCGGCAACGCGCATGGCCGCGAGCAGGTGGGCGAGGGTCGGGTTCGAATCCGTCATGAGTAGCAGTATTGACCGAGACAGTATTTGATGTCAAGATAAGATATGGAGTCTTCCAAGACCACGAACCCTGATGATCGGCAGGCCGACGAGCTGACCATCGACGAGCTGGGCGACGCAGCTGGTGTGCCAACTCGCACGATCCGGGAGTACCAGCGGCTCGGACTGCTCAACCCACCCCGTCGGGACGGCCGGGTCGGCAAGTACGGCACCGACCACCAGGCCCGCCTCGCGATCATCGCTCGCCTCCAGGACCGCGGCTACTCCCTCGCGGCCATCGGAGACCTGATCCATTCCTGGGAACAGGGACGCGGTCTCGGTTCCGTGCTGGGCGTCGACCCCAGCCCGGCGGTACTCGACGAGACCCCCACCGAGATCACGCGCGAACAGCTCAACGCGGCCGTCGCCGGTCTTGCCGATCCGGCGGGCTTCGAAGAGGCGATCGACGCCGGGCTCATCCAGGTGGGAGACGATGCTCGGATCATGGTTCGCAGCGTCGCCGCGCTCGGCCTTGTCGGGCTCGCCACTCAGGCGGGCATGCCGACCGATGCCGCGATCGAGATCGCCTCGGCGATCCGTTCGGGAGCCGCCGACATCGCCCGGACCGTGGTCGACAGGTTCATGCAACACCTGTGGGCGTCCGGAGCTGACAACCCGGATCTGGCCGCCACCCTGTCGAGAGCCCGTCTGCTGTTGGCCCAGGCCGCGGCCTCACTCGTCGTGCACGAGCTCGGCGTGGCGCTCTACCGCCACGCCGACGAGGACCCCGGCGGTACCCAGCTCCACGCCCTCGTCGACCAGGTCGCGATCGGTGCCGTGCGCACCCTGACCGCTGCCGCGCCGCGCGAGCACCACTCGGCGGCTGGCTCGGCGCCGATGTCCTAGAACAACCGACCCGGTGCCGGAGGAAGACCACCCCAGCACAACGAGTCCATGAACACCCACGAACGACGGTGGATCGAGGTCGGCCCGTGGGCCGCGAGCGCGGCCCGATGCACGGGCGCCGGGTAGCCGACGTTGGACTCGAAGCCGTACGCGGGGAAGTGTTCCGCTTCGGCGACCATCATCCGGTCGCGGGTCACCTTGGCCACGACCGACGCGGCCGCCACTGCCAGTGACGTGGCGTCACCCTTCACGATCGTCGTGACCCGATCACCCAGACGCAGGTAGTCGTGGTTGCCGTCGAGGATCACGCGGTCCGGCGCGTAGCCCTGGTCCTCGAGCTGGGCCAACGCCCGCAGGCCGGCCTGGCGCAACGCCGCGGTCATGCCGAGCCCGTCACACTCGTCGTGGTCGGCGTGGCCGATCCCGATCGCGACGGCCCACGACCTGATGTCGGTCGCGGCCCGCTCGCGCTGGGACCGCGACAGCATCTTGGAATCGCGCACGCCGCGGAGATGTTGCGGCGCCGGAATGACCGCGGCAACGGTGGCCGGCCCCGCCCATGCGCCGCGACCCACCTCGTCGATCCCACAGACCAACTTCTCGCCTGCCTTCCAGCAGCGGCGCTCGAATCGGAGCGTGGGGGCGACCATCGGAACCGAAACTAGTCCCTCGCCGCTCGTCCTCGGCGGTACGATCCCCTCGTGGAACATGGCACTCGCGTCGAAGTTCGGTCACGGTTCGATCAGCGCTGGGCCCGTGGTTTCCAGATCGAGGAGACCGTCCTCGGCGGTGTGAGCCCGCAGTACCGGTTGCGACGCCGCTCCGACGACTCCGTGTTCCCCGCGCTCTTCGTCGACGACGACGTCCGCGAGGAGAAGCACAAGTCCATGTGGTGGATGTAGCCCGACGGCGGAGCTAGCCGGAGCCCGGCTCCAAGGAGTCGATGAGCTCATCGACGGTGAGGGCTTGCATCGTGGTGCTGCGCATCGTGCCCCGGGATGTGAGCATCACCGCGGCTCGGGCCATGGCGGCTTCGTCGGGCGCCGCGATGATGTTGACGAAGTCGTACTGGCCCATCAGCGCGTACTGGGCGACGACCCGCAGGCCGAGCGACTCGACCTCCTCGGTCACTGCACGGATCCGCTCAGGCTTCTCACGGATCGTTGCCCATCCGTCCGGACCGATGGTGGACAGCATCACGTAGGTCGGCACGCCGACGATCCTAGGACGGTCGTTCCACCCGGGCGATGTTGGCGGCCTCGCCGGGGTCGACCGCGGTGTCGAACCACGCATCGAGCATCTCGCGGGCCACCTCGATGCTCGTGAGCCGCAGGCTCATGACGAGCACGTTGGCATCGTTCCAGCGGCGTGCCCCCGCCGCGGTCACGGCATCGGTACAGAGCGCGGCCCGCACGCCGGGAACCTTGTTCGCGGCGATCGACGCGCCCGTGCCGGTCCAGCAGAACAGCACGCCCGACTCGGCCGCACCATTCGCGACGGCACGGCCGACGAGGTGGCCGACCTCGGCCCACTCCTCGGCCCCACCGGCCGCAGCGCCGACGAGCCGCACGTCGTGACCGCGGCCTCGGAGCTCTGCGATCACGGCGGTAGTGAGCGTGGTGGATACGTCGGTACCGAGCACGACGTTCACGGGTGAGGTCATCGGGCGGACGCGCCGGCCGGAGCGAGCAGAGCCTCGCCTGACGGTTGGTCGGTCGACCACGCCGGATCGAGGCTCGGCGCGACGAGTCGTCGCGGCGTCGGAGCGCGGACGTCCCACAGGAGGGCAGGCCGGTCACCGTGCCAGCGCAGAGCGAAGGACACCGACCCGGTCCGCAGCGGAGCGTCGTGGACCTCCACTGCCGCCCCGGCGGGTGGTGGAGCTGGGACCAACTCGACCGTGGCGTCGTCACGTTCGATGATCACCGAGTCGCGGGCGGCCCGTAGCACCCCGGCCGCCGTCGTCGGGTCGGGAGCGGCGCGGTGTCTGGCGCGCCGGCGCGCACGCCAGGACAGTCGTCGCCAGACGGTGCGGGCCTCGTCGTCGAAGCCCCAGTCCTCGAGCGCGCCGAACACATCGCCGTCGACGTCGGCGGTGCCGGCGCGCAGCAATGTGTCCACCCGGGCACGATCGATCACCTCTTGCCGGGCGGGGTCGGCGACGACGATCTGCATCGCGGCCGAGGCCACGGCGCGCCAGCCACCGCCGGCGGCATCGGCGTCGGGCACGGACGCGAGGTCGAGGTCCGACCGGGCCCGTGGGTTGAGGAACACCGCGGCGCGCATGACCGTGCGGTGCGCGACCGGTTGGAGCAAGGCCAGGTACGGCCCGGAACCACCACTCGGCGCTCCGGCCTCGAGCGCGCCCACCAACGCGACGGGGTCCGCGGCCCGAACCGACACGCGCGCCGGCCGATGCAGCACGAGCTCGGTGCCCCGGTCCAGCCGCACTGCATCGTCGGCGCCGACGTCCCCTCCCGATGCCATCGGATGGAGCACGAGCGCGGCGACCATCGGCGCGGGCGACTGGTTCTCGATCTCCACGATGACCGGCTCGCCCGGAGCCCCGATGGCCCATACCCGCGCCACGGCGTCTCCGCTCGGGATCCGCATGGCGGTCTCGTACGCCGGTGCCGCCTCGATGCGACGCTGACGGACCGCGACCTCGTCCTCGGACCGATGCCACCGATCCTCGGCGCCGATCCACCAGCCCAGCTGCACGGAGCTGCCGTCGAAGCCCAGGCGACCGCGAGCATCGATGCGGGCGAGCCGCCCGGTACCCAGCGCGCCGATGAGCCCCCGGCCGGCCGGCGCCGATGACCCCGACGGGCCCGACCGCCCTTCGGTCACATCCGTCATGCCCCGAGCTCGGGCTTCGCCTCGCGCAGCATCAATGCCGGCACGATCTCTGCCGGCGTACGTCCCTCGTAGAGCACGGCACCGACCTGTTCGGCGATGGGCATCTCGACACCCACGCGTTCGGCCAGCGCGAGCACCGCAGCCGTCGACTTGACCCCCTCGGCGACCATCTTCATCTCGGCGACGATCTCGTCGAGGGCGCGGCCCTCGCCGAGCGCGACGCCGACGGTTCGATTCCGACTCTTCTCGCTCGTGCACGTGGCCACGAGATCACCCATGCCCGCGAGGCCCGAGAACGTCATGGGGTCGCCCCCGAGCGCGATGCCGAGTCGGGCCAGCTCGGCGAGCCCACGCGTGATGAGCGCGGCTTTGGTGTTGTCGCCGTAGCCGAGGCCGTGGGCGACCCCGGCGGCGAGCGCGATGACGTTCTTCAACGCGCCGGCGATCTCACAGCCCACGACGTCCGGATTCGTGTACACACGGAACGTGGCGGTCATGAACACGTGCTGGAGCTCGGACGCGATATCCGCATCGCCGATGGCGATGACCGACGCGGTGGGTTGACGGGCGGCCACCTCGCTCGCCAGGTTCGGACCGGTCAGCACGCCGATGCGGTCGCGCCGATGGTCGCCCAACACGTCGGCTACGACCTCGGTCATCCGCAGCAGGGTTTCCTGCTCCACGCCCTTGGAGAGGCTCAACATCGGTGTCGCCGGCTGCAGGTACGGGCGGGCGGTGTCGAGCACCGCGCGCAGTCCGTGCGACGGGACACCGAGCACCACGACATCCGCGCCCGACACAGCCTCTTCGATCGAGGCCGTCGCGGCCAGATCGGGCGGCAACGCGATTCCCGGGAGGTAGTCCTCGTTGGCGTGCTCGGCCACGATGCGAGCCGCAATCTTCGGGTTGCGCGCCCACAGGATCGTCGGCGCGTTCGTCGCCGCGATCCCCGCAACCGTCGTCCCCCACGAGCCCGCGCCGATCACTGCGATCTTCACGAGCCCGACGCCTCCCGACGTGACCGAATCGCCGAGCGCAACACCGCGCGTTCGGGAGCGCGCACCCACCAATCGTCCTCACCGGGCCGCGGTCGCTGCGGATAGCACTGCCGCGCGCGGCCGACCTGGACACAGATCGCGGCCATGATCCGATCCGTGGATTCTCGGATGTCGTCACCCGGTTCGATCATCACCGGCGGCCCGATCTGCGCGACCTCGGCCACGCCCCATCGCCAGTCGGGCTTGCGCCCCTTGAACATGATGCGATGCGCACCCCACAAGCCGACGGGGACGACCGGTACGCCGCTCTCGCGCGCGAGCCGGGCCGCGCCTGATTTGCCGGGCATCGGATCGAGGTCGAGCGAGATCGTGCCCTCCGGGAACACGGCGACGCATTCGCCGCGATGCAGCGACGCCACGGCGGCGTCGAGCGCGCCGGCGGCCGAGGCAGACCCGCGCGAGACGGGAATCTGGCGCATCGCTCGCAGGGTCGGGCCGAGACCCGACTTGTCGAACAGCTCCGCCTTGGCGAGGAACCGGACGCGGCGACGACGACGGTCGGCCACGTAGGCGAGCACGAGGGGGTCGAGGTACGACGTGTGGTTCGAGGCCAGGATGACGGGCCCGCGCTCGGGGATGTGCGCCGCGCCCTGGACCGTCCAACGCATGCCGAGGTGCAGCGGTCCCAGCAGTGCAGCCTTGGCCACGGGATAGACGAGCTCCACGACGAACACTCCCCCGGTTGCCGACGGCGAACCCAAAACCCCACCGAGGCACCGTTCGGTAGCATAGGCAGTGAGCATGATCACTGAGCGGTCGTCGGCGCGCACTGCTGTCGTCATCCCGATCCGGGCGTTCACCGGAGGCCAGGCCCGGCTCGCGAGCCTCCTCAGCACTGAGGCGCGCGCCCGCCTCGGGCGAGACCTCGCTACCAGGGTCCGCAATGCGGCCCGACCGCAACCCGTCATCGTGGTGTCGGACAGCCCCGAGGTCCACACCTGGGCGCGAGACATGGACGTCGAAGCAGTCCTTTCCGACCCGGGAAGCCTCGACGGAGCGGCCGCGGCCGGCGTGGCCCGCGGCGTGTCCCTCGGTGTCGACCGGGTCGTGATCGCACATGCTGATCTGCCGCTTGTCACCGACCTGGCTCCCGTCATGCGAGACGGCGCGCGTCCGGTGGTCACCGCGGTGCCCTGTCACCGCGACGACGGAACCCCCGTGCTGTCGGTGCCGGCGGGCGTGGCCTTCGACTTCGCCTACGGCCCGGATTCGTTCCGGCGACACGCCCGAGAAGCGCGCCGGCGCGGGCTGGGATTCCGCGTGATTCGCGATGCCGATCTCGGCTTCGACATCGACCTTCCCGAGGATCTGGCGCGCCTCGATGCGGGTCTCATCAGCCTATGAGGGACTCGACCACCCCCGAGCGGGTGTTGGCCGTCGGCGCCCACCCCGACGACATCGAGTTCGGATGCGGCGCCACGCTCGCCCGCTGGAGTCGTACCGGCGCGCGGGTCCATCTGCTGGTGCTGACCGACGGTTCGAAGGGCTCGTGGGACAAGACCGCGGACCTCGCCGGACTGGCGGCGACCCGCCAGAGGGAACAGCGCGACGCGGCCGACGCCCTCGGCGCCACCGAGGTCTCATTCATCGGGGCCGTGGACGGAGAGCTGACCGTGGACCGGACGACGATCGAAGCGGTCGTGGCCGTGATCCGCCAAGTCCGACCGACCGTGATGCTCGGCCATGACCCCTGGAAGCGATACCGGCTTCATCCCGACCATCGCAACGCCGGCTGGCTGACCGTCGACGCGCTCGTCGCGGCGCGCGACCCGCACTTCTTTCCCGCTGACGGTGAACGCCCGCATCGCCCGGACCGGCTGCTGCTGTTCGAAGCCGACGAGGTCGACCACCTCGAACGTGTGGAAGCGATCGATGCCTCGGCCAAGCTCGCGGCACTCGCATGTCATCGCAGCCAGTGGCATTCGACGATGGGTATCGAGGACGGTCCCCACATGGCGACACAGCGAGCCGCGTTCGAGCATCGAATCCTCGAGGAGCTCGACACCATCGGTCGCGCGCTCAACGCGCCGGCCGAGGGGTTCAAGCTGCTTACCGACCTCTAGATGGTTAGTTCCAAGGGGTCACGGACCGCGCGACCGTCCACCACGTAGCGCGCGAAAGCGTCCAGGATCAGCGTGTCGAACAGACCCTGATCCCGGAGGACCGTGGCATGAACACCGATCTGGACGCTCTCGCAACCGAACTGTACGTGGCGATCGACGACATCTTGATCGCGCAACCGGGCCTTGTCCCCTACCGCCCGAAGGTCGGGATCGTCCCGCGTCTCGCCGACGCGGAATTGTTGACGCTCGCGGTCTTGCAATCACTGCTGGGTGACAGCGACGAAGCCCGTTTCGTGCGCTACGCCCACGCCCACCTCAGTGGCCTGTTCCCCTATCTTCCGCAGCGGCCCGCGTACAACAAGCGTCTCCGCCGCTCGGTCGGCATGCTCCAAGGCGTCATGCGTGCCCTCGCGACGTGTTGCACCGCATGGCACGACGACGTGTGGCTGATCGACTCGACCCCCGTCGAATGTGGGCGTTCTCGCGAAACTGCGAAACGATCCGACCTTGCCGGCACCGCCGGCTACGGATACTGCGCCAGCCACTCCCGCTACTTCTGGGGACTGCGCTTGCATCTCGTCGCGACACCCGCAGGTCTTCCCATCGCGTACGCGTTGACCAACCCGGAACACGACGAACGTGGCGTCGCCCGCGACCTGTTCGAAAGCGACCCCAACCTGCTCGGCGAACGCGACGGCCAGACCATCATCGCCGACAAGGGCTACCGGTCCGCTGAACTCGAAGCGAACCTCGCCGACCACGGCGCCACGCTGATCCGACCCGCGTTCACCAACGAGCCACCCCGACCCGGACAACGCTTCCTACGCCCGCTCCGCCAGATCATCGAGTCGATCAACCAGACCCTCAAAGCCCAACTCGACCTCGAACGACACGCCGCACGCAGCCTCGCCGGAGTCGCAGCCCGCGTCCTACAACGACTCCTCGCCCTCACCGCCGTCATCTGGCACAACGAACACAACGGAACCCGACCACTCCGATCACTCACCACCTACGACCACTGACCCGACCGAGGGCTTGGAACTACTCATCTAGGTCTGCGGAACGAGCAGGGACCGACAGGACCGTCGAACCCGGACGCGAATCGGGAGGGGCATGCGCCCCTCCCGATCGCTGTCGCACGTGTCGCTGTTTGTACCTGGTGGAGCTAGCGACGCTTCTTCGCAGGACGACGCTTCGCCGGCTTGCGAGCCTTCTTGGCTGCCTTCTTCTTCGCAGGACGACGCTTCGCCGGCTTGCGAGCCTTCTTGGCCGTCTTCTTGGCCGTACGACGCTTCGCGGGCTTCCGTGCCGTCTTCTTCGCAGTACGACGCTTCGCCGGCTTGCGAGCCTTCTTGGCCGTCTTCTTGGCCGTACGACGCTTCGCGGGCTTGCGAACCGCCTTCTTGGCCGTACGACGCTTCGCCGGCTTGCGAGCCTTCTTGGCCGATTTCTTGGCCGTCCTTCGCTTTGCGGGAGGCACGGTCACCACCTTTCGTGTGGATTGTTCAAGCTGTTCGACGCAACCCGAATGTCGAGGAGCGCCTTACTTCACGACTTGACTGCGGACTTGAAGTTCGCACCTACGGTGAACTTCACGCCCTTCGAAGCCGCGATCTGAACCGGCTCGCCGGTGCGCGGGTTGCGCCCCATACGGGCCTTGCGCTCGGTACGTGACCAAGCGCCGAAACCGGGAATCGTCACCTTGTCACCGCGTGCGACTGCACCCTTCACAGTCTCGAGCATGCAGCTCAACGCGGTCTCGGCATCCTTCTTGCTGATGCCCGCCCCATCAGCGATCTGATCGACGAGCTCTTGTTTGTTCACGCTCACGAACCTCCGCCTGTGTCTAGCGATCCGGTCATTCCACTTGCGCTGTCATGCAGCATCGAAACCTATTCCTGCGTGCAGGTCAAGCATTTCGACCGCGCAACAGTGCGACGCGAAACAACCAGATACGCACCTATCGGTATTCATCACACGCGAGTTGAGCACATTTCATCCGACACAACGCGGATGGTCACCGCAAGACGCGCGCCGCGCGCGCGAACATCTCGTGTGACGCACGGCGACTTCGACGCGGAGCAGGACGGCGATCCGCGTGCGCACGTGCGCGATGGCGTCTACGACGCGTTCATCTTGTGGGTTGAATCGCGCGACGACGGCGCACTCACGTTCGACATCACGATCACCGCCGGCGAGCACAAAGGCGAGGTCATCGTGCTGAACGCGCGGCCGTCGAGCGCCCGCGCCGCGCTGGGTTCCGACGATCCGATCACCCTCGTCGGCCTTCCCTGCACCCTCCGCGTCGAACACGGTCGCCCGACGGTGGCGAGGGGCTGAGCACGACCGATCACCTCCACCCGAGTCCTGAGCGCACGACGAGCCCGGGTCATGACCCGGGCTCGTTCGCAGTGGTAGCCCCGAGCGGATTCGAACCGCCGTTACCGCCTTGAGAGGGCGGCGTCCTGGGCCACTAGACGACGGGGCCAGGAACTCTCCCGCCAGGCTTGCGCCCGGGGAGTTGCTCGGGGGGGAGGACTCGAACCCCCAACGACAGGATCAGAACCTGTTGTGTTGCCGATTACACCACCCCCGAATGGGGCCGTCAGCCTAGCCGCTGACGGGCCGCGCGCATCCGCTCGAGTGACGTTGCGCGGCCGAGCAGGACGAGTGAATCGAACAGCGGAAGCCCGGCGCTGCGACCCTCGACCGCGGCGTAGAGCGCCCCCATCGCAGCCTTGCGGGCCTTGCCGCTCAGGCCGAGATCCTTGATCGGATCGCGCAAGCCGCCGATCGCGTCGAACTCCCATGCGCACAACTCGAGATGGCCCATCGCCGCGTCGAACACCTCGTCGACTCGATCGAGTCCCTCCACGCGCGCCCACGCCTCGGGCTCGATGGCGAACCGATCCGGCGCAACGAACAGGAAGTCCATCTGGTCGGCCAGCGACGCGAGCGTGACCGCGCGCTCCTGACCCATCCGCGTGGCCTCCCGCAGCGTGGCCCCGTCAACCGGGCCGAAGCGAGCGGTGATGAAGGGTTCGACCCGGGAAACGAGCTCGTCGAGCGAGAGGCGCCGGATCCACTCACCGTTCATCCAGTCGAGCTTGGCGTAGTCGAAGCGCGCCGCCGAGTGCGTGACGCGGCCGAGATCGAACTCGGACACGATCTCGGCCAGCGTCAACACCTCGCGGCCGTCCTCCGGCGCCCAGCCCAACAGCGCGAGGTAGTTGGCCAGGGCTTCCGACAAATAGCCGTCACGTTCGAAGTCCTCGACCGCAACCGCGCCGTGACGCTTGGAGAGCTTCGCTCCGCCGTCACCGAGGATGAGCGGGAGGTGCGCGTACTCCGGCCGAGTATCGGAGCCGAGAGCCGCTCGGAGCGCGAGGGCTCGGTGGGTCGAATCGAGGAGATCCTCACCCCGGATCACGTGGGTGATGCCCATCTCGAGGTCGTCGACGGCGTTCGCGAGGTAGAACACGGGCGAGCCGTCGCTGCGCACGATGACGAAGTCCGAGATCGTCGCCCACTCGACACGCACCTCGCCCCGGACGAGGTCATGGAAGACGGCCTGGCCAGCGTCGGGCGTTCGGAATCGGATCGACGCCGGCCGACCTTCCGCAGCCCGCGCGGCTCGCTCGGCATCGGACAGGTCGCGCGCCCGACCGTCGTAGCCGGGCGGAAGCCCCGCGGCCTGACGTTCGGCGCTGATCGCCTCGAGCTCCTCGGGCGTCTCGAAGCACTCGTATGCCCGGCCCGAGGCGACGAGTCGAGACGCCCCCTCGAGGTAGCGGTCGAATCGGGTGCTCTGGCGAACAGGCTCACCGTCCCACTCGAGGCCGAGCCAGCGCAGCGTCCGCTCGATGCCGGTGACCCACTCGTCACGCGAACGGGCGACGTCGGTGTCTTCGATCCTCAGGAGGAACTCGCCGCCGGCGTGTCGGGCGAACAAGTAGTTGAAGAGCGCGGTGCGGACACCACCGACGTGCAGCGTTCCGGTCGGCGAGGGTGAGAAGCGGACCCGCACGGCTCCCGGCGCGCCGACGACGTCAGGCAGATTGACGACGTCGGGCAGATTGACAGCGGCAGGCACGTCGGCGAGTCAGGCGCGATCGGCGGGGCGTGCGAGCTCGTCCGCCAACTCGTCGAGCGCGACGTGGACCCCGGCGAACTCGGCGCCGAGCCGTTCATGAGGAAGACGCAGGACCTCGATCGGCACCGCATCGACCACGCGTCGGCGGCGCGCGTAGTCGTGCGCGGCCTCGTCGACGAGACGGGACCGCCACCCAGGCGCGTCACCCGAGTAGCCGAGCAGCTCGAGGGCGATGTCCACATCGGCCAGCACCGGTGCGCGACCGAAGGACGCGGCCCGGCGCATCGCCAGCTCGGCGACGACCGCCTCGGCATCGTGACGGTGCTCACCCGGCGCGAGCGCCATTCGATCGCGCCGGCGCTCGACGAGCAGACGGGCGTAGCCCACGTCGGGTCCGGGCGAGCCGAGGAGGACACCGTGGGGCTGTCCACCCGCGAGGTCGCCAGGGCGGGTGGCCCGCCACGGGCTCGCGGGCGGCAGGTGGACGCCAGGCGGCAGGTTCGGCAGCTGGCGGGGCTCGGTGTCCAGGGTCTCGGGTACGAACGGGTCGGTCGACACGGCGCCGATCCTACAAACCCGAGTGGAGCAGGCCGTACACCAGCGACTCGAGCAGCGCCTGCCACGACGCCTCGATCACGTTCTCGCTCACACCGATGGTGGTCCACGTCCGCTCACCGTCAGTGCTGTCAACGAGCACGCGGGTCACCGCGGCGGTGCCTTTCGCGGTGTCGATGACCCGGACCTTGTAGTCCGTGAGGTGTACCCGGTTGAGTGCCGGGTACCGCCCGTTCAGCGCCCGGCGCAACGCCTGGTCCAGCGCGTTCACGGGGCCGTTGCCCTCCGCGACGGCAACCACTCGTTCGCCGTCGACGTGCACCTTGATCGTCGCCTCGGTGGTGATGCCCCCGACCACCTCGGGATCGAGCTCGTCCGCGATGACCCGGAAGCTCTCGACTTGGAACCATGGCTGTTCCCATCCAGTGGCTCGACGCATCAACAGCTCGAGTGACGCGTCCGCGACCTCGAAGTGGTAGCCGACGTGTTCCAGCTGTTTGAGCTGGTCGACGACGGCGCTGAGAGCCGGGCCCTCGATGTCGAGACCCAGCTCCTTCGCCTTGAGCGCAACCGTCGAACGGCCCGAGAGCTCCGACATCACAAAACGCGTGCCATTGCCCACTGAATCGGGCGGAACGTGTTCGTAGGCGTCCGGTCGCTTGGCGATCGCGCTCACGTGCAGGCCCGCCTTGTGCGCGAAGGCCGACGAACCGACGTAAGGCGCCTGGGGGTCGAGGGCCATGTTCACGACCTCGGCGACGTGATGGGCAACCGGGGTCAAGCGCTCCATGCGGTCCGCCGGGATCGTCTCGATCCCCATCTTCAGCGTGAGGGCGGGGATGATCGTGGTCAGGTTGCAGTTCCCCGTCCGTTCGCCGTACCCGTTGATCGTCCCTTGTACCTGCGTCGCACCCGCGGTCACAGCGGCGAGCGCGTTGGCGACGCCGCAGCCCGCATCGTCGTGAGTGTGCACACCGACGGGCGTGTCGACGTAGTCGGTGACCGCCCGCACCGCGAGTTCGACCTGGTGGGGCAACGACCCACCGTTGGTGTCACACAGGACGAGCCGGTCGGCGCCGGCGAGCGCTGCGGCTTCGAGCACCCGCAGGCTGAACTCGGCGTTGGCGCGGTAGCCGTCGAAGAAGTGTTCGGCATCGAAGAGCACCGCGAGGTCATGGTCCTTCAGGTACTCGATCGACTCGGCCACCATCGCGACGCCTTCGTCCAGCGTCGTCTGCAGTGCTTCACGGACGTGGTAGTCCCAGCACTTCCCGACGATGCACACCGTGTCCACACCCACGTCGACCAGGTGACGGAGCGTGTCATCGGAATCGACCTTGCCCTTCGGCCGACGCGTCGAGCCGAACGCGACGAGCCTGCTCGTCGTCAGCAAGAGCTCCGAAGGCGCCCGCCGGAAGAACTCGTCGTCCTTGGGGTTCGAACCGGGCCAACCCGCCTCGATGAAGCCGACACCGAGCCAATCGAGCTGCTCGGCGATCCGCAGCTTGTCGTCGACGGTGAGCGAGATCCCTTCCAACTGCGCGCCGTCACGCAACGTCGTGTCAAAGATCTCCACGGCGCTCGGGATCGCGGCCGGGCTCGGCGCACCTGACCGCTCGCCGCGGCGGCGCGCGCCAACGGTCGCTTCGTCATCAGGCATCGGTGTACTCCAGCCAACCCTTGTAGCGGTCCTCCTCGCCTTTCACCGCGGCGAAGTACGTCGCCTGGATCTTGCGGGTGAGCTCGCCGGGAGGGCCGATCTCGCGATCGTCGACCGAACGCATCGGCACGATCTCTGCTGCTGTACCAGTGAGGAACGCCTCGTCCGCCAGGTAGAGGTCGGTGCGGAGGAGGTTGTCCTC
The DNA here is from genome assembly GCA_035646535.1 of Acidimicrobiia bacterium. Taxonomy (GTDB): domain Bacteria; phylum Actinomycetota; class Acidimicrobiia; order IMCC26256; family JANYLB01; genus DASRPD01. The sequence continues at coordinate 6,697 of DASRPD010000103.1, read as the reverse complement.
GCGCACCTCGACACCGAGGTCTCGGGCGATCGTGATCACCGAGTCGCGGGTGATGCCTTCGAGGGCGCCGCTGTACAACGGGGGCGTCACCAAGATGCCGTCACGCACGACGAACAGGTTCTCCCCGGTGCACTCGGCGACGAACCCATGGGAGTTGAGCATGATCGCCTCGTCGTAGCCCGACTTGAGCGCCTCGACCTTGGCCAGGCTCGAGTTGACGTAGATGCCGGTGCCCTTGGCCGCGACCGGGTTGACGTTGGGGTCGGTGCGCCGCCACGACGACACCTTCATCCGCACGCCGTTGCGGACGCCCTCGTCACCCAGATAGCTGCCCCACGGCCACACCGCGATCGAGACCTGCACCGGACACGGCAGCGGATTCAGGCCCATCTCGCCGTATCCGAGGTACGCGAGCGGTCGGATATAGCAGGAGTCGACAGCGTTGGCCCGGATCGTCGCTTTCGTCGCCTCGACGAGCTCCTCCACCGAATAGGGCAGATCCATCATGAGCAGATGGGCAGACTCGTGCAGGCGTTGCATGTGATCGGTGAGGCGAAAGACCGCCAGGCCGCGCGCGGTCGGGTAGGCGCGAATGCCTTCGAACACGCCCGAGCCGTAGTGCAACGTGTGGGTGAGCACGTGGACGGTCGCGTCGTCCCAGTCGACGAGCTCACCGTCCATCCAGATCTTCTCGGTCTTTTCGAGCGGCATGGCGCTACACCCTCTCTGTGGTCGACGGTGCGATCCCGGTTTCGATCTCGGTTGCGATCTCGGTTGCGATCTCAGCTGCGATCTGCGATGCGATGTCAGCTGTGCTCCCGGTCATGTCGTCTGATGCCGAGACCGCCCGCGTGATGCGGCCGGCCGCCTCTTCCTCGCCGAGGAACTCGAGCATCATCGCGGCCGACATGATGGCGGCGCGGGGATCGGCTCGGCCGGTACCGGCGATGTCAGGCGCCGAGCCGTGCACAGGCTCGAACAAGGACGGCCCGGTGCGGTCGGGATTCAAGTTGGCCGACGCGGCGCGCCCGATCCCGCCGGAGATGGCGGCGCCGAGGTCGGTGAGGATGTCGCCGAAGAGGTTGTCGGTGACGATCACGTCGTAGCGGCCCGGATCCTGCACGAAGTAGATGCACGCGGCGTCGACGTGGTGATACGCAGTCTCGACATCGGAGAATTCGGCGGCCACGTCGTCGAAGGTGCGCTGCCACAGGTCGCCCGCGAAGGTGAGGACGTTCGTCTTGTGGACGAGCGTCAGGTGACGACGCTCTCGTGAGCGGGCCAGGTCGAACGCGAAGCGGATGCAACGCTCGACCCCCATTCGGGTGTTCACCGAGCCCTGGGTCGCCACTTCGTGCGGCGTGTTCTTGCGGAGAAACCCACCCTCGCCGGCGTAGGTCCCCTCCGTGTTCTCCCGGACAAGGGTCATGTCGACACCATCGTTCAGCGCGCCGGCCCCGGCGACGAACGGACGGACGTTCACGTAGAGATCGAGGTCGAAGCGGAGTCCGAGGAGGACACCTCGTTCGAGGATTCCGGGGGCCACCTCCGGATGGCCGATCGCGCCCATGAGGACCGCGTCGACGCCCCTGATCAGCTCGAGGATCTCGTCCGGCAGCAGCTCGCCGCTTCGCAGGTAGCGCTCACCGCCGAGATCGACGGGCACAGCTTCGTAGGCAACCCCGGTGGCATCGATCACGGTCAACGCCGCGGCGGTCACCTCCGGACCGATGCCGTCACCGGCGAGGATCGCAAGGGTATGGGTCACGATGGTTCCTTCAGCACTCTCTTGACAACGAAAAAACCGCCCGCCGGAGGCGGACGGTCGGGAGCGAACGCCTGCGGCAGCGTTCGCTTACGGAATAACGATGATGGTCAGCGCGTCGAGCCGCTCGAGTGAAGCACGGGTGCAGACGAGTCGATACATAGCAAGACCGATGGTAGCAGGACACCCCGAGTCCGGTCTGCCGACCTGACTGGGCGGCCGCCGAGCGGGCAGTGACGCCGGACACAACCGGGCGCGAGCGATACTGCCCCATGAGGAGATGGATCATCGGTGGCGTCGCGGCGGTCATGGTGCTCTTCGGTGCCGGGTTCGCGTTCTGGTACACCCAGATCCGGGTGGAGTCCGACCCCGAAGCCGAGCTCACCGACACCTCGGTCGTGGATTCGCCCGACGCCACTGCCGACGGCACCTCTTCGATCCCGAGCGGCACCGAGTCCTTCGTGGGCTACCGGGCCCAAGGAGATTCTCGCGGGGGTCGGCGCGCAGGAACCGACGGGTCGGACGGGCGACGTCACCGGCACGATCACCGTGAGCGGCACGACCGTCTCCGACGTCGAGATCACAGCCGACCTCACCGGCCTGTCAACCGGCGAGTCCAAGCGAGACGGCCGGGCCCAGGGCGCGCTGGACACGAGCCAGTTCCCCGACGCGACGTTCGTGCTCACCGAGCCCATCGAGCTGTCCTCGGCTCCCGTAGCCGGCGAAGTCGTGACCGCGAACGCGGTGGGTGAGCTCACGATCAAGGGAACGACACAACCGGTCTCCATCCCGATCGAGGGCCAGTGGGACGGGGCCCGAATCGAGATCATCACCGCCACCCCATTTCCGATCACGTTCTCCGAGTTCGGCGTGGCGATTGGTGACTTCGAACCCTTCGCCACGGTCGATGACGAGGGCGGGATCGAGTTCCAACTGTTCTTCACGAGGTCCTGAGCAGGGAGGCAGCGCGGCTACCCTGCGGCCGATGGCCCCATCTCACTTCTCGCCCGACGCCCACCAGCGGCTCTCCGAGGAGCACGCACACCGCAGCGGCCCGTACCGCCGTGAGATCTCCCTGCGGATCGAACGCGCCCGTGAGCACGGCGACATCCGCGAGAACGCAGACTACGACGCGGCCAAGAACGAGCAGGGCCTCAACGAGGCGCGCGTCCGTCAGATCGCCGCGCTGCTCGACGATGCTGTCATCGTCGAGCCGGGCACCGACAGTGGCGGTGTCGTCGCCGCCGGATCACTCGTCGAGATCACGATGGACGGCGACGACGAGCCGCTGGTGTACCTGGTCGGCTCGATCGAGGAACGTCACGATACCTACGAGGTGTTGTCCACGAGCGGCCCGCTCGGCCAGGCGGTGCTCGGCCACACTCCCGGTGAGACGCTCACCTACGAGACACCCCGCGGCGCCGAGGTCACGGTCAAGATCGTGGCGGTCCGCCCGCTCGACTGACGTCCCGGTTCCCGAGGATCGTCCGACGAGAACCGAGACGGCTGTGCCGATGGCCGGGGTCCCCGCGCACGGTACTGGGAAGATCAGGGATCCGGCAGCGGCGGGTGGCCCCATCCCCCGCCGCCGGGGGTCAGGATTCTCAGCACGTCGCCGGCGCGAACCGCGATCGTGCACTTGTCGGGGAGGCGTTCGGCCCGGGTCTCGTCGCCGCTGGGCAGGAGCCAGTTCTCACCGGGCGCCCCGGGCTCACCGCCGGCGAGGCCCCACGGCCGGCTCACGCGCCGCTCGGTGATGAGACTCACGGTCGCGTCGACCGCCAGCTCGAGCTCTCGTTCGATGCCCTCGCCGCCGGGGTGCTCACCGGCGCCGCCGCTGTGCCGCCGCAGCGTGTAGCGCCGCACGCGCATCGGGTAGGCCCGCTCGAGCGCTTCGACCGGCGTGTCGCGGGTGTTCGTCATGTTGGTGTGGACACCGCTCATACCGCCGCGATGCGGGCGCCCACCCTGACCGCCGCCGATCGTCTCGTAGTACACGAACGGCCCGCGCCCGTCCGCGTCGCCGTCCGCGCCGATCAGGACGTTGTTCATCGTCCCTTGTGACGCGGCACCGAGCCGATCCGGCGCGGCGTGTGCGAGCGCGCGCAGACACACGTCCGCGACGCGCTGGCTCACCTCGACGTTTCCGGCACCCACCGCAACCGGTGCCCGCGCGGCAACGAGCGATCCCGCCGGAGCGACGAGCTGCACCGACCGGAGCGTGCCCGCGTTGGCTGGGATCGTCGGGTCGGTCGCGGCGCGCAGCGCGTACGCCACCGCGCTCGCGGTGACGGCCTCCACCGCGTTGGCGTTGCCCGCGCGCTGGCGGTCGGTACCGGTGAAGTCGAACCGGGCCTCGTCGCCGGCGATGGTGAGCGTGAGGAGAATCCGGCTCGGAGATTGCTGGGCGGGGGCCGAACCCACCGAATCCATGATGTCGGTCGCCGACCAACAGCCGTCGGGAAGCTCACCCAGCGCGGCCCGCATTCGCCGTTGCCCGTAGTCGAGCACCTCGGCGAACGGCTCGTGGCGGAGCTCGACCAACCGTTCGACGCCGCGCGCGTTCGCCCCGCGTTGAGCCGCGAGATCTCCCCGTCGTTCGTCCGGTGTTCGCGACGACGCCACGAACACCGCCTCGACTTCGGGGGTGAGCAGCACGGGCGGCAGGCGAAGGCCCTCCTGGGCGATCTCCGTGGCGTCAGCGGGCATCGATCCGGGGGCCATCCCCCCGAGGTCTGCGTGGTGGGCGCGATTGGCGGCCCAACCGACGAGCTCGGTGCCCGAGAAGCAGGGGGTCACGAGGGTGACATCGTTGAGGTGGGTTCCGCCGGCGAAGGGATCGTTCAGCACGATGTCGTCGCCGCGGCGGATCCGCGCGCCGCACGCGCCGATCGCGGCCTGCACCGCGGCCGGCATCGAGCCGAGATGCACCGGGATGTGTTCCGCCTGTACGAGCAGCTCACCCTCGGCGGTGAACAACGCCGCCGAGCAGTCGGCCCGCTCCTTGATGTTCGGGCTGGTCGCGGCGCGCCGCAGCACGTTGCCCATCTCGTCGGCGATGCCCGTGAGGCGCGAGATCAGTACCTGCAACGAGGCGGGATCCAGCATCACCGCCCTCCCCCCGAGGAGATGATCCATGCTCCGTGCGGACCGGGCTCAGCCGTCCAACCGTCCGGGATCCACACCGTGCAGTCGGCCTCGGCGTAGACGGTCGGTCCGGCTCGACGGGGCCGCGACGGGGCCGCCTCCCACTCGAGCTCCGGCACCGGCCCGCGGACCCTCGCCCGCAGCGCCACGACCTCGACGGCTCGGTCGGTCGCGTATCCGTTCCGGCGGGCGTGCGCGGCGGGGAACTCCTCCAGCGACCCGACAGTCAGCTCGTGGCTCTGGCCGACGTAGCGGCAGTCGAGCAGTGTCTCGACGACACCACCGTCCACGGCATCGGCGGCCTCGGCCGCGAGCTCGGCCACCGCGGCGCCGAGACCGTCGTCGTCACCGGGCGTTGGCCACGAGCGCACGAGCTCGCGCTGGACCGGCGCGCCCACCAGGCCGACGGCCGAGAACACGCCCGCGCGGGCCGGGACGATCACGGTGTCCATCCCGAGTCCGGCGGCGACCCCACAGGCGTGCAGCGGCCCCGCGCCACCGAACGCAACCAGCGCGAGGTCGCGGGGATCGATCCCGCGCGAGACCGTGACTCGACGGACGGCTTCGCGCATGGCCTCGTCGACCACGGCGACAACCCCGGCTGGATCGACTCCGGCCCGGTCCAGGGCCCGGCGCGCCGCGGCCAGGTCGAGCCGGCCGAGGCCGGCAAGGGGGGCGTCAGCGGGGATTCGACCGAGGACGAGGTCCGCGTCGGTGACGGTCGGGAGCGTGCCACCCCGCCCATAGGCCGCTGGACCGGGGACCGCACCGGCGCTGCGCGGGCCGACGGTCAGGGCACCACCCGCGTCGATCTCGGCGAGCGATCCCCCACCGGCGCCGATCGTGTGGATATCGAGGGCAGGGAGCCGGATGGGGATGCCGGCGATCACCGATGCCGCGGCGGGCTCAGGAGCGGCGTCGCGAACGAGACAGACATCGGTGCTCGTTCCCCCCATGTCGAAGGAGACGACATCGGGCCGGCCGACGGCGCGCGCGATTGCCGCGGCGGCGCGCACTCCCGCGGCGGGACCGGACAGCAACAAGGAAGCAGGATGCTCGGCCGCGCGCGCCGCGGGAACGAGCCCGCCCGCCGAGGTCATCACGAGCACCTCGCGGGCGAGTCCATCGACCTCGCCCAGATACGAGCGACACACCGGCAGGAGCATCGCGTCGACGACGGTCGTCATCATGCGTTCGTACTCACGGAACTCGGGCGACACCTCGTGCGAGCAGCGCACGAGATGCCCGCGATCGCGCAGTACCTCGGCGACGACGCGCTCGTGACGCGCGTCGAGATCCGCGTGCAGCAGACACACCGCGACGGCGTCGATCCCGTCGGCGAGCACCGGTACCGCCGCGGGGTCCAGCACTTCGACCTCACGGCCGGCGCCGTCCAGCCGACCTCCGACCTCGTAGCGATCCCCGCGGGCAACGAGCGGCTCGGGCCGATCCGCGTCCTGGTCGTACAACGAAGGCCGGGCCTGGCGCGCGATCTCGATCTCGTCGGCGAAGCCTCGGGTGACGACAAGGGCGACGCGGCCGCCTCGCCGTTCGAGGAGCGCGTTCGTCGCGACGGTCGTCCCGTGCGCGAGCACCGAGGGCACACCATCGAGGAGCTCCGCCAGCCCGGCTTGCAGGGCCCGCTGCGGGGCTGCAGGGTCGGACGGCACCTTGGCGACGCTGCCGGAACCGGTCACGAAGTCGGTGAACGTGCCCCCGGTGTCGGCGCCGACTCGCATCCCCAGAGCGTCGCACACTCCACCCGGCGTATCGGACGGCTCGCCG
>DASRPD010000102.1:0-16844 GCA_035646535.1 Acidimicrobiia bacterium | reverse complement strand
CCTTTGGTCTCGGACTCCTTCTCCTCGCCGACCGGCGACGGAACCCCGACATCCGCTGGGGAGCGCTCACCGCGACCCTCGCGGTGATCAGCCTGTCGTTCTCGACTGTCAGCGTCCCGCTCGTCATGGTCGCCGCGGTGTTGCTGTGGGCTCGACAGGGCGTCCGGGTGGCGATCGCCGTCTTCGCCCCGTCGGGAGTCGTGTTCGCTGCCTGGTACCAGTTCATCGGCCGCGAGGTGCTCTCCCAGGGCGCCGGGAGCGCGCAGATCACGCCCGACACCCTCCGAAACCTCCCCGAGTTCGCCTGGCGTGGTCTCAGCCACGCGATCGGTGAGCCGCTACAGCTCGACGGGTTCTTCGGCGGCATCATCCTCGTCCTCGTGCTGGTCGTGACCCTCACGGTGTTCCTGCGGTCCGTGCGCGGGCCGGCGTTGATCGCTATCGCGGCCGCGGGCGGCGCCGTGGCCTTCTTCTCGCTCACCGCGGTCGCGCGCGCCAACCTCGGGCCGACCGCGTCCCGGTACCTCTACGTCGGTGGCGCTATGTTGTTTCCCCTCGCCGCGGTCGCGCTGAGCCGACTGTGGTCTCGCGGCACCGTGGCCGTCATCGTCGTCGTCATCGTGCTGTTCTCATTGATCGTGCTCAACGCCCGCGACCTCCGTCGCGTCGCGCTGGCAGAAGCTGTGATCGTTCAGAACCTGCGCCGCGAGCTCCTCGCCGTCGCCCAGGTGGTCCGCGACCAGCCGGACGTGCCGGGTCGGGTCGTTCCCCAACTCCAGGTCAACCCTGACCTCACGGTCGCCCGGCTGCGTTCATTGATGCGTTCGGGTTGGTTTCCCTCCGAGCGCGTGGACCCGGCCGCATTCCCCGAGGTGCAGTGGTACCCACACATCACGCTCAGCAATCGGCCCGAGCTCCCGCTCGGCTCGGACGCACCCACAGTCGGTTCGGGAGCGCAGAGCTCTGAGGTAGTGGACGGATGCAGCGTCGTCGCCCAGGCGCCCGAGGGGCGGATCACGCTCAGCGCCGTGGCACCGAGCTCGGTGCGCGTCACCGCGCCCGTCGCTACCGCGATGCAGATCCGGGATGCGGGCCCAAGCGGCGAGGACCGAGGGATGGTCGCTACGCGCGAGCTGCATCCCGAGCGCCCGGTGTACGTCAACCTCCAACGCCGCGGAGCCATCGCGATCGCGCCGTACTACGGCACCTTCACCGTCTGCGGGCTCGCCCCCGCCGTGCCGGGACCATGAGCGCATCCAGCGGACCACTTCGGGAGGAGGTCCGCGCCGCCACGGCCTCGGTGCGAGTCGTCGTCGTCGACTACGACGGCGGCGAGCTGACGCTCGAGTGCCTCAGGGCGCTCATGGAGACCGACTGGGATCCCGGCCGGCTCGAGATCGTGCTCGTCGACAACGGCTCCCGCTCGAGCGTCGCGGATCGTGTCCGAGCCGAGATGCCGACGATTCGCATCATGGCCTCCGATACGAACCTCGGCTTCGCCGGCGGCAACAACCTCGCGCTCGGGGATCTCACCGGCATCGACTTCGTGGCGCTGATCAACAACGACGTGACGGTCGAGCCCGGGTGGCTGCGCCCGCTCGTCGAAACGCTCCAGGCCGATCCGGCACTCGGCGCCACCTGCCCGAAGCTCCTCCTACGCGACCGGTTCCGCCGCCTCGAGATTGTCTCGCCGGTCACGCGACCGAGGTGGCCCGAACGCCGGTCGGTCGGAGTGCGGATCAGTGGAATCCGTAGCGATGGCGACCTCTGGCCGCGCACGAAGTTCCCGACCGGTACGTGGGGTCCCGAGTGGGATGACGACGGACCGTTTCGATGGACCTCGGGTGCCGCGTCGATCCTCGTGCCCGTTCCGTCCTCGGGCGCCATGCCGGAGGATTGCGAACTGCGTCTCGATGCGCGAGAACACCGTGTGGTCCGGATCGTCTCCGGGAGTGTCGACACCGCGGTCGAGGTCGGCTCCGAGCCCGCCTGGCACCGCGTGCCAATTGCCGGGTCACCGTTCGATGTCGTGAACAGCGTGGGCACTGAGACCACCGCCGACGGGTACGGCATCGATCGCGGCTACCTCGAAGAGGACCGCGGCCAGTTCGAGACGGGAGGCGACGTCTTCGGATGGCACGGCGGCGCGGTGCTGCTCCGGAGCGACTACCTCCATGACATCGGCCTGTTCGACGAGCGGCTCTTCCTCTACTACGAGGATCTCGAGCTCTCGTGGCGCGGTCGGGAGCACGGTTGGCGCTATCGCTACGTTCCGGCATCGGTCGTGCGGCACGTACACGCGGCAACAGCGTCGACCCGCTGGCTCGACACCGCCTACTACACGGAACGGAACCGCCTTCTCGTGCTGGCGCGTCACGCCTCACTCAGGACGACGGCTCGAGCCGCGACCCGTTTCGCCGCGACGACCGTCTCGTACGCCTGGCGCGACGCGGTCGCACCCCTGCTGCTGCGGGAACCGCCACGTGCCGCCTACCCGAGGGCGAGGGCCCGGGCCCTCGGCGGCTTCCTTGCCGGGGCGCCCGGTGCTCTCCGCAGCAGGCGGAGCGCTCGCCGCGCGGGGCCGGAGGGTCGATAGCCGTTTCGTCGATACGGGCTCCGGCCCGGAACGCCTCAAGCGCTACCCCCACGCGCACCGATACATCAGTCAATGCGACGATTCTCGCCAGCCCCCCGATCTCGCCGCGCGCTCCCCCGGGTGCTGGTCGCGCTCGCGCTCCTCGTGGGCGCGCTCGTACCCCTCATCGCCGCCTCCGAACCCGCGGCGGCCGCCGGCACGCCCGTGCTCGGGCCGAGTCGCCTGACCGCCGCCCAGATCGCGGCATGGTTCCGGGCGAGCACCAGAAGCCCGTACCGCGCCTCGGTCTCGGTCGAGCAGCTCGCGTCGATGTTCGTGAACGAAGGCGGCGCGGCGTACGTTCGGGGTGACGTCGCCTTCGCCCAGTCGGTCGTCGAGACGGGCTGGTTCAGCTTCCCGAGCTACGGCTACGTCAAGCCGACCGACAACAACTTCGCCGGCATCGGCGCGTACGGCGACGGAAGCCATCTCTTCCGAGCGCCCGACGCCCAGACCGGCGTGCGCGGTCAGACCCAGCTGCTCCGCCGCTACGCGGATCCCTACTCGACCAATGCCAACATCGGGTACACGCCGGTGCCCCAGCTCTGGAACCCGTCGTCGAACTACAACTTCCCGGGCGGCACGCACGGCTGGGCGCCCACGTGGGAGCACATGACCGGCCGTTGGGCGTCGAGCCCCACCTACACCCAAGTCGTGCTCGGCGTCTACACGAGCATGCTCGCGTTCAACGGTCTCGTCGGCGTACCCGACCTCTCGGTCACACCCTTCGGGAGCTTCGACGTCGCGGCACGCGGTGTCGACACGATCAGCGCCGCGGGTTGGGCGATCGATCCGACCACGACCGCGTCGATCCCCGTGCACATCTACATGGACGGCGTCGGAGCGGCGATCCTCACCGCCGACGTGTCGCGGCCCGACGTCGCGGCCGCGGTCCCCGGTGCCGGTGCCGCGCACGGCTGGTCCACGACCATCGCGGCGGGCCCCGGCGCGCACACGGTCTGCGCATACGCGATCAGCACGAGCGGCGCGTCGGGCAATCCGAGCCTCGGGTGCCGGGTGGTCACGACGAATCCCATCGGGTGGCTCGACCAGGCCGAGGCGCGCGGCGACGGCGTCCACGTCGGCGGCTGGACGATCGGCCCGAGCACGAGCGGCCCGCTCGTCGTGCACGTCTATGTCGACGGCGTCGGGCGGGCGATCCTCACCGCCAACCAGAACCGCCCGGACGTCGGGGCGGTGTTCCCCGATTACGGAAGTGGGCACGGGTTCTCGGTCACCTTGCCCCTCGACCCGACGGCACGAGTCGTGTGCGCGTACGGGATCAGCCCCGACGGCGGCGCCAACACGCACTTGGGATGTCGGACAATCAACGGGCTCCCGTTCGGCTCACTCGACATCGCGTCCCGTTCGGGCCCAAGTACCGCGAGGGTGGCCGGCTGGGTCATCTCGCCGGTGACGACCCAACCCGTGGTCGTGCACGTCTACGCGGACGGGGTGGGCGTAGCCATCCTCACCGCGCAGAGCGCGCGACCCGACGTCGGATCGGTCCTCCCGGCCTACGGCTCCGCCCACGGCTTTGACATCGACGTCCCGGTCGCCTCCGCGAACCCGGTGATCTGCGCGTATGGGATCAATCCTCTCCCGAACTCGGCGAACAGCGTCCTGGGCTGTCGCGCTGCCTGATCCTCGCCGGCTGACCGGTCGCGGACCGGGCGACGTGACACGATGGAGCCCTTCGCGAGCCGTTCCGGTCGACACCGCCCCCACGGAGGATGCACGGATGCGCAAGCTCTCGATCCTGGTCGTCATGCTCGGAGTGCTGTGGCTCGGCGCGACGGCCGGCGCGGGTGCCTGGGCCGCCGATGACTCGCCGGTGGCGCAGACCACGGTGAGCACGCGAGATGTCACCCCGAAGGGCGAACCCCTTCAGCGCCGTGACCGCACCGAGGCAAGGGCGGTTCCCGACCGCACGAATCTCGTGAGCGTCACCTGGAAGGGTGACCCGAGCGCGGCGTTCCGAGTCGAGACGAGAAGCACCGACGGCCAGTGGATCGACCGCGGCGAGGTCTCCCAGGCCGTGGACTTGCCCGACGCAGGTACCGCCGACGCGCGTCGGGTCGCAGCCACAACTTCCGGAATCGCCAGCGACCCCATCCTCGTGAAGAGTCCCGACGAAGTCCGGCTCCGGCTCGCCGACGGGATTGCAACGGACGTCGACGTGACCGCCTTCGCCCCTACCGCACCTCCCGGCTTGCTCCCCATCTCGCAGACCGCGGCCATGGTGCCCGGGATCGGACTCATCGGGGTCGGTGGTGCCATCGCCGCGCTACGGAGCCGTCGCCGCTCCATCGCGGTCCTGGTCATCGTCGTCGTCGTTGCCGGCGGGCTCAGTGCCTCGATCACCGAGCGCGCTGACGCCGCCGCTCCCGGCAACGTCCCGTGGCCGGCCCAACCGCCAATCGTCACTCGGGCCCAGCTCGGCATCAACGAGTCGCTCCGCCTGAACGCCTGCCCCGAGGGGCCCGACTACGCCGCGCCGAAGCACTCGATCATCCACCACACCGTCAACTCGAACAGCTACTCACAGGCCGGCGCGGCCGACATCGTCCGCAACCTGTACTCCTATTTCCTCAGCATCGGCTACTGCGACCAGGCCTACAACTTCCTCGTGGACAAGTACGGCACGATCTACGAAGGCCGCTACGGCGGCATCGACCAGGGCGTCGTCGGCGCCCACGCGTACAGCTTCAACACCAGCACCATCGGCGTGGCGATGATCGGCGACCACACCAACGTCGCGCCGTCGGGCGCCACCGTGAGCTCAATCAGCAACCTTCTGGCCTGGAAGTTCACGATTCACAACATCAATCCCAACGCGCAGGTCCCCACCCACGGCACGACCGTCGACCCCGTCGTCGGCCATCGCAACGTCGGCGCCATCTCCGGCAACACGACCAGCTGTCCCGGCAACGCGGGATATACGATCCTCGATCAGGTGCGCAACAACGTCCGACCGCGGGTCGCGTTCGGGTGGCCCTGGGGTGCGGTCGACATCGCCGACCGCACTCTCGGCGGCGCGCGCGTCGCAGGCTGGTCGGTCGATCCGGACGTTGCCGACCCGATCCAGGTACACATCTACGTCGACGGCCAGATCGCGGCCGCGACCTGGGCCGGCGGGACACGCCCCGACATCGGCGCGGCATATCCCGGCTACGGGTCCAACCACGGCTTCGACACCGTGGTTCCGATGTCGCCCGGGCCCCATACCGTCTGCGCCTGGGGGATCAGCGTCGCCAACGGCGACAACGGCCTTCTTGGATGTCGCGCGGTCCGAGATACGCCGGTCGGTGCCATCGACATCGCACGCCCCGAGGGTGGGCCATTACACCTCGCCGGCTGGACCGTGGATCCGGCCTCGACCGCGTCGTTACCCGTCCACGTGTACGTCGACGGGGTCGGCGTCGCGATCCTGACCGCGAACGTCTCTCGCCCCGACATCGGCGCGGCCTTCCCCGGCTACGGCCCCGCTCACGGCTTCGATACGACCATTCCGATGTCGAACGGCGATCACACCGTCTGCGTCTACGCGATCAATGCCGCGAGCACCGCGGTGGGCGTGCTCGGGTGTCGAACGATCTCCGGCGCGACACTCGGCACCGTCGACCTCGCCCGCCGCGAGGGCGGCCCCGCACACCTGACCGGCTGGACACTCGACCTCGACACGGCCGCGTCCATCCCAATCCACGTCTACGTCGATGGCGTCGGCGCGGCGATCACCACTGCGAACACGACGCGTACCGACGTGGGGAGCGCTTTCGTCGGCTACGGCAACAGCCATGGGTTCGACGTGACGGTCCCACTGGCACCCGGGGCACACACGGTGTGCGTCTACGGCATTGGCGTGGGTCCCAATCCGGTGACGGCGCTCGGATGTCGCTCGATTCCTGGCGCGCCGATCGGTTCACTCGACGCGGTCGGAGTCGTGGGCGGTGCGGTGCACGCGCAAGGGTGGGCGATCGACCTCTCGACCGCCGCGCCCAGTGTCGTGCACATCTACGCCGACGGCGTCGGCGTCGCAATCCTGACCACGGACCTCTCGCGCCCCGATATCGACGCGGCCTTTCCCGGGTACGGAGCGACGCATGGCTTCGATGTGACCTTGCCGATCAGTCAAACGGGTCACACGGTGTGCGCGTACGCCATCGGTGCATCGCCGGGCGGCAACGCTTTGATCGGGTGCCGCAGTATCTGACGCCGACTGGCGCTTCAGCGGGCGAGGAACTGGCGGAACCGGGCGAGCCCCTTGACCACGATCGTCCGGAGCTCACCGTCACGGACAAGCTGGCGGAGCGCAGCGAAATCGCGCAGCAGCCCCGAAGCCGGAAGGCTCCCGAAGTTCGGTAGATCCGCGGCCGCATCAGGATTCACGAGATCGGCGGCCCGGCGCGGCGAACGGCAGAACTCCACCAGCGGCGCGAGCACCGTCGACCAGCGGAACGACTCCGCGGCCTCACGGGCGGCAGCCGAGCTCGCGGCGTGGAGCTCGGGGTCGCTGAGCAGGCGAAAGAGCGCCTCGTCCAGTGCGCCGGCGTCACCGGCGGGCACGACCAGCCCGAATCCGTCGCGCTCGATGAGCGCGCCGAACGAGTCACCGCCGGTGGCGACAACCGGCAGGCCGGCCCAGAGGTAGTCGAGGATGCGCGTCCGGAACGAGAACTCCGTCTCGATGTGCTCGAGGTGCGTGCTGACACCAATGTTTGCTTCCAGCAGGTAGTTCTGCCGGTCCTCGTACTCGACCCACCCCTCGTTGAAGAACACGTGAGTGCCCGTGAGCCCAAGCTCGTCGGAGAGGCGACGGGCCTCGACGGCCATACGCATCTCCGGAACGTGAGGATTCGGATGCTTCAAGCCGAGGAAGAACAGCCGCACGTTGGGGATCCGGCTCCGCAGCTTGTCCACCGCGCGGAGCAGAGTCAGTGGGTCGAACCAGTTGTAGATGCCGCCACCCCAGAGGATGATCGGGTCGTCGGGCCCGATGCCGGGCACCACGCCGCGAAGCACCGGACGGGTGCGGAGCGGTGGATCGTCACTCACTCCGAAGGGGACGATCTTCACGAGCTCGTCCATGGTCTCGTCGACGTCATAGTTGACCGGGTTGAGCCGGCCGACCGCGGCGAGCTGGCCGAGCCAGAAATCGCGCTGCTTCTCGCTCGCGCAGAGGAACAGATCGCCGCGCTGCAGCTGCTCGTTGAGGACATCGGTGGCATCACGCACGGCCATCCGGCGCCCCTCGACGCCATCGTCGCGGGCCTGCTCGAGCTGCTCCAGATGGATCGGGTCGTAGATGTCGGCGATGACGACGCTGTGGGTGGAGCGCAGCACCGCGTGTTGCCGCATGAGAAAGCCTTGGAAGATGACCACGTCGGCGTCGGTGACGAGGCCGGTCAGCTCGCGGTCGTCGACCTTACGGACGTCGAAATCGGGATGGGTCAGACCGTGCCACTCGTTGGTCGTGACGAGCACCACCTCGTGTTCCCGGGCGAGCGCCCTGGAGATCTGCCACGCCCGGATCGCCGGACCCGCCATCCGAGTCGCGAGCGTGTCACCGGTCGCGACGACGATGCGGCGGCGTTCGGTGAACACTGCCGGGACGTCGAACGCCTCGACGACGTCGTCGAAGGCCTCGACGAAGTGCGGATCCCCGATGTTCGGGTGTAGCGGCAGCCGGAACATGCGCACGATCTCCGCGTCGGTGCGACGCCGGGCCGACTGGAGCTCGGCCCGGGTCGCGGCGAGCCCTCTGATCTCCTCGACGAACGCGTCGACGGCGAAGAACGAGGCGAGGGCCGGCTTCGCCGCAGCCATTTCGGTTGCGTCGTCAGCACGATCAGCGCCGGCCCGACGAGCGAGGTCGAGCGCGTGGGTGTCGACGCCACCGAGGGTCACACCACGGCGCACTGCGAGCATCAACGCCGCCGGGAGGGCTCGAGCCAGGTTCTCGTCGTTGTAGTTCTTGTAGATGGTGAAGAGGGCGTTGCGCTCGAGGAGATAATGCTCCCACCACGACTGGTAGTCGGCCATCGAACGGTGGTGTCGGTGGAAGACCAACGAATCGGGTACGTAGCGGACGCGGTAGCCGAGGAGCCACAGTCGCCAACCGAGGTCGACGTCTTCGAAGAACATGAAGTACCGGTCGTCGAACCCCCCGGCCGAGCGGAATACCTCGGCCGGCATGACCATGGCGGTACCCGACGCGAACAGCACGTCGGCTTCACCACCGAAGACTGAAGAGTCCTCCTGGCCGACGTGCAGCTTGAAGCCGTGCCCGTAGAACGAGAGGGCCGAGGCGACGAAGTCGACGGTCTCGCCCTCCCAGTCGAGCACCTTGCTCGCAACACAACCGATCGTCGTGTCCTCGGCCAGCGTCCCGATCGCGGCACGCAACCATCCCTCGTCGGGGCGCGCGTCGTTGTTCAGGAACGCGAGGTACTCACCCGCCGCCTCGGCGGCGCCGCGGTTACAGCCCCCAGCAAAGCCGGTGTTCTCTTCGAGCGCGAGAACCCGCGCTGCCGGGAACTGATCGGCGATCGCCTCGGCGCTACCGTCGCCCGACGCGTTGTCGACGACGACAACCTCGAGATCGGGCCAATCGACCGAGGAAAGCCCAGCGAGGCACGCCAGCGTGTCGCCGAGACCGCGGTAGTTGACGACGACGACGGAGACACGGCCTCGAACCGCCTTGGTGGTCACCGATCCGACTCCTTCTTGGCAAGATGAGCGCTGAGGCGACGAAGCCCGTACGGGATCCCGAGCATCCGGGAGCGCGACACCGCCTGACGCTCGGCCAGCACCGCGTGGTCGCGTTCGATCCGGACTTGGTCCAAGAAGCGGACCAGCTCGCCAATGCGGGCGTCGCGGTCGGCGACGACGCGCTCAAGATCGCGGCTCACACGCGCCTCGTCATCGAGCGCGCGATGGCTGGCATCAGTGCGGACGACCGCGTCGAGGCGTTGCGAGAAAACGAAGCTTGCCAACGCCGCGAGGGCAGTCCTGCCGGTAGTCGAATCCTCCGAAGAAGCGATCCGGCCAACCGTCGTCCCCAGCTCGCTCTCCGGCCGTCCGCGAGAAGCGACGATGAAATGCCGGTACGACGGCTCGCGGCAGTCTGACGGCGACATTGTCGCGTTGTAGAACGCGTGCAGTTTGCCGAGGTGACCCACGCCGGTTGCCAGCAGCTCGTGATCCACGAGCATGACGCCGAGCCAACGAGGGAGGTAGCCGCTGGGCAACGTCGCCACCGCCCAACCTGCAGTGGCGAAGCTCTCCACGGTGGCCGCGAGGTCAGGAAGACCATGCTCAAGGTGCTCTCCCAGCCATCGCATGGTCTCGAGACCCGCACCGAACCGCACCGACACAAATTCGCGGACCGCCGATTCCGCCGTTCGCACGTCGGCCGAGTCAAAGGGCGCGCACAGCAGCACGACGTCCGCCGTGACCCTCCGGAGCTCTCGCAGAAAGGACTCGCGGCGCGCGACCGGAACATGCTCGAGGCTGTCAAGAGTGACCACCACGTCCATCGACTCGTCACCGAACGGCAACGCCGCCCCGTCGGCGACGAGAAACCGGCCGGCGTGCGTGCCTTCGATATCGGACACGAGCGTCTCGTTGTCGGGAAAGAACGCCTCGAGTGGCCCCGGTCCACCGCCGACCTCGAGCACTCGAGCGCCGCCGCCGACTCCGAGCCCGGCCGCGAGGTCGGCGGCCACCCGGTACCGCTGGTACTGGTCGACCGGCATCTCGAGGCGTGCATCCTCGCCGACCGTCACAACGGAGCCGCCACTACGTCGCCGGCCCAGCGCCCATCCAACGCGATCACGCCGTACTCCTCCGCTGGATCGCCGCGTTCCACGTCGAACCGGAACGCGCGGCGTCGATAGTCATACGCGTGTGTGCAGCTGTAGTCGAAGAGCGACGCTGTGATGTCGTAGGTGCCGGGAACGAGCAGGCATCGGGCGATGACGAGATCGACCGAACCCGCCCCGTCGAGTTGATCGGGAACTGCGCCGGTTTGACGCGTGTTCGGTCCACTCACCACGACCCCCTCAAGTGTCTCGATGGCGATCCCGAACACAGGTCGGTCCAGCGGTTCGCGCATCCGGTAGTGCAACCGGATCGTGATCGGGTCACCGGTGCAGAAGCTCGTGGTCGGTCGACCTGACTGGTCGATGAGCTCGACGTTGTCGATCCGGCCTTCGGACGACCCCCACCGCACGCCGCCTTCCGAATCGATCTCGCGGTCTTCGTGCACGTCATCGAGATAGGTGTCGATGACCTCGACCGCGGGACCCACTGCACGGAGCTTGCCGTGCTCGAGCAACGCCACATCGTCGCAGAGGTTGCGGAGCGAACCGAGCGCATGCGAGACGACAACGACGGTCTTGCCACTCTCGCGCAACTCGAGAAACTTCTCGGAGCACTTCCGCTGGAATTGCTCGTCACCCACGGCGAGGACCTCATCGACCAGCAGGATGTCGGGATCAACGTTGATCGCGATCGAGAAGCCGAGCCGGACGTACATTCCCGACGAGTAGTTCTTGACCGGCGTGTCGATGAACTTCTCTAGACCCGCGAAGTCGACGATCTGGTCGAAGCGAGCATCGATCTGCTTCCTCGAGAGGCCGAGGATGGAGCCGTTGAGGTAGGTGTTGTCGCGGCCGGACAGCTCGGGGTGAAACCCGGCGCCAAGCTCGAGCAGCGCCGAGACCTTGCCCTCGGTGCGGATCGTGCCCCGCTCCGGTCGGAGGATGCGCGCGATGCACTTCAACAGGGTGCTCTTGCCCGAGCCGTTCTCGCCGACGAGACCGAACGTGGTCCCCGCCGGGATCTCGAAGCTCACGTCGTCGACTGCGTGGAACTCCTCGTACCGGGCGCGCGCCCGGGCCAGCACCATCGCCTTGAGCGACTGGTTCCGCTCGTTGTAGAGGCGGAAGCTCTTGGTGACGTGCTCGACCGAGATCGCCGTCGCCATGCTCAAACCTCCTCGGCTACGCGGCCCTCGAGGCGGCGAAACACCGCCCACCCCACTGCGAACAGCGTAAGGCTCCACGCGAGCAGGTAGAGGATCGATCCCAACGGAGGGAACCGCAGGTTGTACATCGCGTTCCGGTAGGCCTCGATGAACTGCACGATCGGGTTGAGCCGATACAGCGTGCCCAAGGGAAGCGTGATCCCCAGGATCGTGGCCTCGTCCGGCACGAACCGGATCGGGTACACGATCGGCGCGGCGTAGAACAGCGCGTTCATCACGATGCTCATGAGGTGCTGCACGTCGCGGAAGTAGACGTTGAGCACGCTCAGCATCAACCCTGCGCCGAGGCAGAACACGGTTTGAATCACAACAATGACGAGCACCATGGGAAGCCAGGGAAGGACCATGTTGCCCACGACCAACAGGATGACCGCGAGCACGACCAGCTCGATGAGGAACGTGATGACGAGCGACGCGACGGCCGAGATCACGAGGACCTCGCGGGGGAAGTACACCTTCTTGATCAGATTCGAGTTGCCGATGAGCGCACCCATCGAGCCGTTGAGGCTCGCCTGCAGGAAGTTCCACGGCAGCAACCCGCACAACAAGAACACCGCGAAGTTGTCCAGGCCGCTCGGCTTCCCAACCGGCGGCTCGATCCGCAGGAAGAAGGAGAACACCATCGAGTAGATGATCACAGTGGAGAGCGGGTTCAGCAGCGACCACGTCCAGCCGAGCGCAGACTGCTTGTACCGACTGCGAAGCTCGCGCAGCGTGAGGTTCCACGTGAGGTCTCGCGCGCCGACGACCTCTGCGAATGTGGTCATTGCATGGTCTCCCTGAGCCGGCGCCATCAGCCGGAGGTGCGGCCCGGACGCGAGCCCCCGAAGCGGCCCGGGTGCGAGCCCTCACGATATCCGGGGTGACCCCCGATACCAGGGTCCCGCACCCTGGGCGTTGACCCGGGTCAGGTCGGGTTCAGGAGTGCCCGGGCCACGAGATCGGTCCCGAACGCGGTGAGGATGGCCAGATAGAGCAACCCGGTCGCGGCCATCACCGCCGAGTACGCCCGTTCCTTGAGCGCCGCCCAGGTGGCACCGGCGAGACCGATGGTCGTCACCGCGCTCGCCAGCCAGACCCAGCCCAACAGCCCGTCGTAGCCGTCGTCGATGGCGCCGGTGAAGACCGAGACGACCCCGGTCGGGACCAGAAAGGCGACGACGTCGACCGCCCACGCCAGGGCGAGCCACGCGACCAGCTCGCGCAGCGGCTCGCGCCCGAGCCCGGGCTGCACGAGGTACCAGTGGCCGAGCAGCATCGCGTCGCTCGAGACGCCCAGCAGCGCCGCGCCGGCCAACAATCGGAACAGGGTGAGGGCATACGGCCCGCCGTCGCTCGTCGCCGCGGCGAACAGGCCGACGATGGCGCACACCGGCGCCACAAGATCAAGAACCGGCGGGAACTCCGCGCCCACCTCCGCGCCGCCCTCCGCGTCGGACTCGCCTTCGGGCCCGGCGGCACCCTCACTCCTGCCGCCATCCGTGGTCGTGCCGACCCGAGCCCGAACCCGCGTCGCGCGCTCACGTTGACCGCGCACCCCGGCGCGGCGACGAGCGACCGAAACCGCGAGGGCGATGCCCGCGCCGGCCACGGCCGCGACGCATGACGCTCGGAACACCGTGGACGCGATTCCGGTCCGTCCACCGGCGACACTCGCAGCCAGGGCGGCGAGCGCGAACACGCCGTACACACCGCGCAGCAACCAGCCGTAGCCGAGGCCGACGACCCGGTGGCGCGTCGTGACCCACGCGAACAACAACCCACCGGCGGCCCATTGCAACATCACCGTCGAGATCTCGAGGCGCATGATGCTCAGCCCGCCGACATCAGGTCGCGTGCCGCCCGGCCGTGCGGCCCGTCCGTGGACTCACCCATCGTCGATCATGCCGGCAAGACCATCGATGCTCTCGACGTTGTTCTCCGCCCAGTACTCCGCGATGCCGGCGGGCCCTCGACGTTCGGCCCACTCGACCAGCCTCGACCGGTCCTCGTCGAAGGTCATGCGCGGCACGCCGTATCCGCAGGACGTCGACACTCGGTCCACCGCGACCGTCACGACCGTGCGGGCCCCGGGATGGTCGGCGAACCGGTCGAGAAGCTCGCGGGCTCGCGGCGAGTCGATCGCATGAGCGACGCCGCGACCGTAGAGGCGAATGATGTTGGGCGGACCTTCGAACGCACAGAACATGATCGTGATCCGGCCGTTGTCGCGCAGGTGCGCGACGGTCTCGACACCGCTGCCGGTCAGATCGACCCACGCGACGGTCTGCTCGTCGAGCACCGAGAACGTGTCGAGCCCCTTGGGCGAGAGGTTGACGTGTCCGTCGGCACCACTCGGTGCGGTCGCGACAAAGAACAGGTGCTGGCGTCCGATGAGCTCGGCGACCTCGGGCGTGATCGTGGCGAACGTCTTGCTCATGAGTGCGCGGCCCCGATCAGGGCGTTCGGGGTGGCCGCATCGGCGCCGCGTCGTGCGTGGTAGCTGGACCGCACGAGCGGGCCCGCTTCCACGTGGGCGAACCCGAGCGTGCGGGCGTAGTCGGCGATCTCGGTGAACTCGTCGGGGTGCCACCATCGAGCCACCGGGAGGTGCCGGGCGGAGGGCTGGAGGTACTGACCGATGGTGACGATGTCGACCCCGACGTCGGCCAGGTCGGCGAGCGCGCCTCGCACCTCGGCCTCGGTCTCGCCCATGCCCACGATCAGACCCGACTTGGTGACCAGCCCGGCGGCGGCCGAGCGGGCCAGCACCGTGAGCGAACGGGCGTAGCCGGCCGACGGACGCGCCGCGCGTTGCAGACGGGCCACCGTTTCGAGGTTGTGGTTCAACACGTCGGGTCGAGCGTCGATGATCGTCGCCAACGCGCCCGCATCGCCGCCACAGTCGGAGATCAACACCTCGACGCGAGTCCCCGGCGCTCGGCGCCGAATCGCCGCGATCGTGGCTGCGAAGACTCCGGCGCCACCGTCGGCGAGATCGTCGCGGGCCACGCACGTGATGACCGTGTGGGCGAGGCCCAGCTGAGCCACCGCGTCGGCGACGCGTTCGGGCTCACCCGGGTCCGCCGGCTCGGGTCGTCGCGTGTCGATGAGGCAGAAGCCGCAGGCCCGGGTGCAGCGAGCGCCGAGGATCATGAACGTGGCCGTGCCGTCGGCCCAGCACTCATAGATGTTCGGACAGCCCGCCTCCTCACACACCGTGTGAAGTCCGAGGTCACGGGTCAGCCGACGAGTCCGCCGATATCCGGGCCCCAGGTCGGCCCGCACGCGCATCCACTCGGGCCGGCGCGACGGCGCGACCGGATCGACCCCGGCTTCGGCGAGGCGGCCCAGCAGCCGGACCGGACGGGGCGCCGGCGCGTTCGCAGACCCGGCCTTGGGCTCGGGCTCGGCCGGACCGGACCGGGCATCGGCTGCGCCGAGCCCCCGACTGAACGCCGAGAGGTCCTCGGGTCGGTGGCGCCAGACGACGTCCTGTCGTTCGATCTCGGCGACGTCGAAGTGGCGGGCGAACGACGACACCACGGCGTCGACCGCGGCGCGCATCTCGACCGCGATGCCGAGCCGGGCCAGCGACGTGACCGGTCGGTCGGGGATCCCGCACGGCACGATGTGGTCGAACATCGCGAGATCCGGGTCCACGTTGAGCGCGAAACCGTGGCGCGTGCGACCGCGGGCGACACGGATGCCAATCGCGGCGATCTTGGCTCCGTCGACCCACACGCCGGTGTAGTCGGGGTCACGTTCGGCGCTGACGCCGAGCTCGGCGAGCGCGTCGATCAGCACCGCCTCGAGCCGGCGGACGTACGCGACGACGTCGTACCCACCGGCGCCCCACTCCGCCAGCGAGATGATCGGGTAGCCGACGAGCTGGCCGGGACCGTGATAGGTGACGTCACCACCGCGATCGGTGCGCACGAGCTCGGCACCGACCGACGCCGGCGGCACGAGGACGTGGGCGGGATCGGCACGACTTCCGAGTGTGTACACGTGGGGGTGCTCGAGCAGCAGCAGCCGGTCGTCGGTGGCTCGCTCGTGCAGCGCTCGTTGGAGATCGAGCGCCTCGGTGTACGCCACTCGGCCGAGCCAGCGGACGCGTGTCCTCACGAGAGCACGGTGGCCCAGTCGCGCGTCTCGAGGCTCTCGCGCAGCGCGTGCAGGAATCCGGCCGCGTACGCGCCGTCGAAGGCGCGGTGATCCCAGGTGAGCGCGAGAACCCCGACGGGATGGATCGCGATGGCGTCGCCCCCGTCGGCCGCCTCGATCACGACCGGTTTCTTGCGGACCGCGTCGGTCGCCAGGATCGCGACCTGCGGCTGGTTGATGATGGGCAGCGTCATGAGCGTGCCGAAGGGACCCATGTTCGTGATCGTGAACGTGCCGCCGATCACGTCGTCGGGTCCGAGGTGCTTGCTGCGGGCCCGGCCGGCGAGGTCTTGGATCTCCCGAGCGATGAGGCGGAGGCGCTTGCCGTCCGCGTCGCGGATCACGGGCGCGATGAGACCCTGGTAGTCCAGGTCCACCGCGATGCCGACGTTGACCGCCCGGTGGACCGCCAGGGCCTCGCCGTCGACGCTCGCGTTCACGAGCGGGAAGTCGTCGACCGCGTCGCAGAACGCCCGGACGATGAACGGCAGGTAGGTGAGCGAGAACCCTTCTCGTGCCTTCCACTCGGCGCCGACGCTGCGCCGCGCCTGGTCGATCCGGTCGAAGTCGACCTCGACCGAGGTGTAGACGTGCGCGCTCGTCACCTTGGACCGGACCATGTGCTCGGCAGTGCGCCGGCGCATGTTGTCGAAGGGGATGACCTCGTCAACCCGGTCGCGCTCGGGCTTCGCCTCGGCCACCGGCCCGCCCGGTGCATCCGGGTGCGCCGACGCAGGGGGGGCGGTCGGTGTCGCGACGGGCTGTTCGGTGCCGGCAGCGGGTGCCGCACCGAGGACGTCGTTGCGGGTGACGCGGCCGCCGTCGCCCGTACCCACGATGGTCTGGAGATCGAGGCCTCGTTGGGCCGCGAGGCGGCGCACGATGGGCGAGGCCAGGGGGGCGTCTCCGCCACTCGGGCCGGGACCGGTGCGGCTCGGCGGGACCGGCGCGGAAGGCGGCTCCGGTGCCGGCCCGAGTGGCGGAGACGCCCCCCTGGCCTCGCCCATCGTGCGC
>DASRPD010000101.1:0-2194 GCA_035646535.1 Acidimicrobiia bacterium | reverse complement strand
AGTGCGAACCCGTCGTCGCGTTCGAGAGGCGCCGGGCAGTCGACCTGCTCGATCGGAATCTCGGCGGCGGACGGCTCGGCCGTGGTCGGTGACTCCGTGGTCGAGCCTGCGCCTTCGTCGACGGTGTCGACAGCGATCGACGTGGCCGGGGCAGTGATCAACGGCGGCGGATCGGTCGACTCCTCGGCGCAGCCCGCGACAACGAGGGCCGCCACCATCACGATGGCGGCGGCCCTGGCCGTCACCAGAGCTGGTCGGTGTAGGTGTCGGTGCCGACAACGGTGGCGAGGAACGGGGACGCGAACACGATCCGTCCGAGTCCGCTCGCGGCCAGCTCGTCGCCGTAGGCCACGAAGCGCTCGTCGAAGGCCTCGAGCGGGTCGCCGTCCACGAACGCGAGCTGGAGGAACCGGTTGCTCACCGTGTCCCGGGGCACGTCGCCGGGCGCGTCGTCGAACAGGGGCCGGGGAGTGAACGTGAGCACGAGCTCCGCCGGACAGGGGCGCGCGCCGGCCCAGGCGAGCACGTCATCGGTCGACGCGCCTTCGGCCTGTTCGCCGATCATCGCGACCAGCCCGGAGAACCGCCGATCGAGCGCCAGCTCGGCGGGCACGCCGTCGGCGGTGCCGGTCCGCTCGTCGGCGAGCTCGTACATGAGGGTGTGCACGTGATCACGGGCCTCGAACATGCGGTCGTTGGCGTGCAGCCAGTTGACCTGGTCGGTGCCCCAGCGCATCCACTCGTCGAGCTTGCCTTCGAGGATCCAGTAGAGCGCGAGGTACGACCCGTTCATCGGATCGGGCGCGATCGGCCCGGCGGCCGGATAGCGGCGCTCCTTGCAGGCCTTCGTGGCGACGAACCGGGCGCCGGCGACGGTCCACGCGCCGATCATGCAGCCGGCGTAGAAGTGGTCGCGCTCGTACCACCGGTTGTACGTCACCTCGTGGCCCGCATGGGGCTCGACGAGGGTGAACAGCGCCGAGCCGAGCTTGATCGGCCGCTCGCTCGAGTCGCCCGTGCCGACGGGTTGGGTCGTGGTCATGCGTCCTCCTCGAGGCGTGCGAGGAGCGCACGCTTGTCGACCTTCATCATGGCGGTGACCGGCAGGTCGTCGACGACGACGAGCCGATCCGGCGCCTTGTAGTCCGCGAGCTGGGCCCGGCACCAGGCCTTGAGCTCACCGAGGTCGGGCGCGACGCCCTCGTCGGCGGCGACGATGAACGCCACGCCGATCTCGCCCAGGTCGCGCTCGGTGTCGGCGATACCGACAACCGCGCTGCGGGCCACGCTCGGATGCTCGCTCAGCACGCCCTCCACCTCGGCCGGGTACACGTTGTAGCCGCCACGGATGTACATGTCCTTCAGTCGCCCGACGATGCGCAGGTTCCCGTCGGCGTCGAACGAGCCGAGGTCGCCGGTGTGCAGGAACCCGTCAGCATCGATGACCTCGGCGGTGCGCTCCGGGTCCTTCCAATACTCGCGCATCATCGCGGGCGAGCGGCAGGTCACCTCACCAACCTCGCCGGGCGCAACGTCATGACCCTGATCGCCGGTGCGGCCGTCGACGACGAGGCGCACCTCGACCTCGGGTGTGGGCCGGCCGACCGTGTTGGCGACGACCTCGTCGGGGTCACCGATGTGCGTGCTCGTGTAACGGGCGAGCACCGGACAGCCCAACGTGTCGCGCATCCGTCGCACGAGCTCGGGCGCGATGCTCGCACCGCCGAGGCCGGCGACCCGCACCCCGGAGAAGTCGGTGCGCGCGAGGTCGGGGTGGTCGAGCACGCGCTGCCACTGCGTGGGCACGCCCGTGACCATGGTGATGGCTTCCTCACGGACGAGGCGGAGGTGTTCCGCCGGGGTCCACGGCTCGCCGGGCATCACGATCGTCGTGGCGTTGTCCAGCTCGTCGGCCATGCGCGTCATGTACCCGACGTGGGCGAACGGCAGCACCGACAGGCGGCGGTCACCCGGCGCGGTGAGCTCGCCGATGTTGCGCGAGATGGCTATCTGGCCGGCATGGTCATACACCGCGCCCTTGGGCTCACCCGTAGTGCCGCTCGTCCAGACGATGCAGGTGGGATCGGTCGGCGACAGTCGGGGGAGCCGCGCCGGGTCGGGGTTGTCCGCGCGGAAGATCGGACCGAGGTCGGTGACCGAGATCACCGTGCCCGGATTGGCGCCGGCGGGTAGC
>DASRPD010000100.1:0-8758 GCA_035646535.1 Acidimicrobiia bacterium | reverse complement strand
TCATTCGTCTCGGAGGAGCTCGGTGGGCTCGAGACGGTTGACGAGTGAGGTTGCCGCGCCCGAGCTGACGATCGCCGACGCAATCACCAGGGCGGCCAGCGTGCCGACCTTCGCCGTCGGAAACACCAAGGGCGGCCGGAGGATGAACAGCGGCCGCAGGACGTTGACCAGGTACGAGGACATGACGGTCCCGACGGCCAGGCCGATCACGCAACCGCAGACGGCGACGCCGACGGTCTCGGCGACGATGAGCGCCCGGATCTCGCGTGCGTGCACACCTTGGGCCCGGAGCGTCACATACTCGCGGCGGCGCTGCAGCAGGAGGCCGAAGACGAAGATCGCGATCGCGACCGCGCCCATCGAGAGGGCGTAGGACGAGTCGAGCGTGAGGAGGCCCTGGATGTTCAACGCCGCCAGGCTGGACTGATCCTTGTCGAGCGCGGTCTCGCGGGTGTCGATCTGGATCGGATCGTGCGCGCCCGGGCCACCGCGCAGGGCTGTGACCGCGCGGTCCAGGGTGGCGTGGCTGGGGTCGCGAGTCCGGGCCAGGAAGAAGTCCGGAGTCGTGGTGGGGATCAGCTGTTCCTGGCGGCTGACGTTGACGAGGGCGCCGGCACCCTCGGGGAAGCCGGCGAGACGTTCGAAGAGACCGATCACATGCATGTCCGAGAGCGCCTGGTGGTCGGTGCCCTGGGCGAACAGCACGCGGACCGGGTCGTGCACGCCGAGGGTGAGGAACTCGGCCATGTCGACGCTCAGGAGCGCGCCGGCGGGGTCGGCGGCCAGTGCGGTGAGAGCCTGGTGGGCCGACATGTTCACGAAGTTCGAGTCATCGACGGCCGCGACGGTCAGATACGTCGACGGGTCGACGGCGGCGACGTTCGCGACGTCTTCGTTCCGCGTGCTGCGCAAGACCGCGTTCTGGAGGCTGAAGACGACCGGCGTCGCGGCGCTGATCCCATCCGACTCGAGCTGCGCGGCGTAGCTCGAGTCGTAGGTTCGGGTGCTGGTCGGGCTCGGGGTGACGCGCACGTCGGAGCCGACGACGAAGCGGGCGTCGGCTGCCTTCGCGCGGTCGTACGAGGCAGTGAACGACGCGATGCTCGTTCCCAGCCCCACGATGAGCGCGACCATGATCATGCCCTGGGCGGCCGCCCACGGCCGTCGTCCGACGCTGCGATTCAGCAACGCCCACACGAGGCGCGTGAAGGGTGGGCCGCGACGGTCGCGTCGGCGCGTGCCGGCGCGCGCGACGCCTCGTGCCAGCGCCAGCGTGCCTGCGATCCAGGCGCCGATGGGGAGGATGAGGAGCACGAGTGGAAGGTCGACGCCGCGTCCGTTGTAGACCGACCCCGGCGTCCCGTCGAACGCGTTCGATCGGAGGGCGAGTCCGGTTGCGAGCATGACGGCGCTCACCCCGACCAGGTCGAGGTGAGCGCGACGCCACCGCGGTGCGCGGGACGCAAGCCGGGCCCGGTCCTCGTTGATGTCTCGGTTGATGGAGAGCCGGCCCGCGGCGTACAGCGCGGCTCCGGTGACGATGAATCCTCCCCCGGTTCCGACGAGCCCGGACACGATGAGGCTCTCCGGCGCGGCCCTGGAGAGCGCTTCCGAGCCGAGAACGGCGACGGCCGACAGAAAGCCGATGGCGACGCCGAGGATCGATCCGGCTGCGGTCAGCACCAAGGTCCGCAATGCGAGCATGCGCAGGAGGTGCCGGCGGTTGGCTCCTCGGACGCGGAGTATGGCCTGCTCACGGCGTTGGGCGCCGGCCAGCACGCTGCCCGCATACGAAGCGAGGGCACCAGCCAATATGCCGCCGGGCACCCCGAGGAAGATGAACATGCGTTTCGCGACCGCGGCGTCGTCTCGGGCAACCTGCAGCGTGTTCGAGATGTTGTCGATCAGGTAGTCCTGTTCGGCTGCGATCCGACTGACGGCGGTCGCGATCGAGCTCGTCTTCTCGAGAGCCCTTCCGGGGTCTGCATCGAGGCGAGCGCGCTGGACGCCGACGTCGACCTCGCGGATGGGGACGCTCTTGAGCACGTCACCTCGAGTAGTGGTCGCCGCCTCGTACGCGGGGAGGACCGTGGCGGCAAACTGTCGGGAGTCGACGATGATCGAGTTGGGAACGTAGAGGAAGTCCTCCAGGTTGCCGCCTTGGCGGCTGTAGAACAACGCGCGGGCACGCGAGAGATCGGTGATGCCGCTGATCGGAAGCGTCGTCGGCTGATCGGCGCCCGGGAGAGCCACGGCGACCGTGTCGCCGACGCCGACCGTCAGTGAGCGCGCGGCTTCGGCGCTGATGAGTGCCTGGCCCGGTACTTGGGCGCCCTCGACGATCTCGATGCCGGCGTGCCGCTTCTGGTAGCCGGGCCCGAACCCGAAGACGCGTACCGGTCCGGGTTCGGTGGCCCATCCGGCCGTCAGCGAACCGGGCGACAGGTCGACGAACGACAGCTCATCGGCGGACGCCACACCGTCGAGCCTCGAGATCCGTGCCGCGAGATCGTCGAGCCCGAGGGCGGCGGGGGCGTTGGCCCGTGACGGAACGACGACCTCGCGGCTCGAGAACGACGTGCGGCCGCTCAGCGACTCGGTGGCGGCGACCGGCGACGTGGCCTCGACCTGGTAGCCGACGGTGACGGCGACCCCTGGTTGGATCGTGCCCAGGTTGAGACCGGTCTTCGCACCTCCTTGGGCGAGAGGGCTGTCGCGACCGACATCGGTGATCGGAACACCGTCGAGGGTGGCCGATCCCGGCACGTAGGTGAGCTGTGGTGCCGGTTCGGAGCGGAGCACAACCTCGTTCGCGGGCACGGCGGCGTGGTTGACAAGCTCGAGGCGGACGCCGACCCGCCGGCCCGGCTGCAGCCCGCCCGTCGCATCGAGACGTTCCGTCAGAACCAGCCCTTCGCCGAGGGGGCTGGTGAGGACGCGCTGCATGTCGAGAGGGAGCGGCGCGACCGCGCGTTGGGTCATCGAAGCCGACGAACCGTCGATGAAGAACAGGACGGCCGAGAAGAGCCCCACACCGAGGGTGACGCCGACGAGCGTGGCCAGGCTCCGCCTCGGATTGCGGACGAGATCACGCCAGACGTACCTACCGAGCACGGTCGGGCTCCAGCTCACCGACGATCGCACCGTCGCGCAGGGTGATCACCCGGTCGGTGCGTCGCGCCGAGAGGGGGTCGTGGGTGACCATCACCAGCGTTGCCCCGAGGTCGGCCTGAGCCCGGAGGAGAAGGTCGACGACGACCCCCGCGTTCGACGAGTCGAGCGCGCCGGTTGGTTCGTCGGCGAGGATCACCTCTGGTCGGTGGACGATCGCCCGGGCCACCGCGACTCGCTGTCGTTGCCCGCCCGACAGCTCGTCGGGCAGGGCCTCGGCCTTGGCGTCGAGGCCCAAGCGGGCCAGCAAGGTCATCGTGCGCTCCTCGGCCTCGGCCTTCTCGGAGTCGCCGTGGAGTGCGAGCTGGAGCGTGACGTTCTCCTGAACGGTGAGGAACGGCAGCAGGTTGTCGGTCTGGTACACGAGCCCGAGGTGCGCGCGGCGGAAGTCGGCCCGTTCCCGATCGGTCAGCGACGAGATCACCTGCGACCCGATGCGCACGACGCCACTGGTGGGCAGGGCCAATCCTCCCAACAGGCCGAGAAGCGTGGACTTGCCGCAACCGCTCGGACCGGCGATGGCGAGGCTCGATCCGCCGGGCATCTCGAACGTCACCCCGGCCAGTGCCCGGACGGTGCCGGCGGGCCTCGGGTGGTCGACCACCAGCGAGTCGGCCTGGATGCCGTTCGATGTCGTCACTGGGGGACCACCGACTTGTCGACGAGCCGGAGTCGCAGATCGGCTCGTTGCGCCAGCTCGCGGTCGTGGGTGACGAACAGGACCGCCATCTCCAGGCCGAACACGAAGTCGGCCACCCGATCAGCCGTCGACGAGTCGAGCTGCCCGACGATCTCGTCGGCGAGGAGGAGATCGGGCTCGTTGGCCAGCGCGACCGCAACGGCGACCCGCTGGGCCTCGCCGCCCGAGAGCTGCCGTGGGAGGTGGTCGGCCCGATGAGCGACATCCAGCTCCGCGAGGAGCTCACCGACTCGACTTCGACTGCGGTTGCGCCCGGTGAATCCCATGGCCAGCTCGACGTTCTCCGCCGCGGTCAGGAACGGGATCAGGTTGTCGGACTGGAGCACGACGCCGATCTTCTCCGCCCGAAGCGCCGCCCGGGCGGTGTCACCGAGGGCGTCGGTCGCAACGCCGCCGATCACGACGTGTCCGGTATCGGTCCGCAGGAGTCCGGCGATGAGGGACAGGAGCGTCGACTTTCCGCTCCCGGACGGCCCGATGAGGCTCGCCTTCTCGCCGGGCCCGATCGCCAGGTTCACGTCCTCGAGCACCACCGTGGGCGACGACCCCGTCCGGTAGGCCTTCGAGACCTCCTCAAGTCGAAGGAGAGGGTCGCGGCCGGTCTCAGCGGGGATCATCCCGCTCTGGTCGACTCGGGTGCGGAGCCGAACACCTTGGGTTCGGTCTGTCGGGCGTGAGCTTCGAGACGCCGGACCTCGTCGCTCCTCTCCGCGAGCCCGGCTCCGCTGAGCTGGACGAGGTTCACGAGCTCCTCGACGTCCTTGTGCTTGCTGTCCTTGCGCGGAGAGTTGCGGATCAGCCCGACGTCGGGCGCGTAGAACTTGAACTCGTTGTCGATCGCCTTGATCGATCCCTCCCGCACGACCAGCACGTTCTTGTAACAGGAGAACGCGACGCAGCGTGAGGCGCCGACCTCCACCACCTCGGCAGCGCTGCCATCGTCGCCGGGGGTCTTATCCACGAACCACCGCGGCGTCGACATGGTCGGGTCCGCCGGCATGAGGATTCCCGGATCGCCGCCCGAGGCCTTTCCCAACCAGGCGTCGATGGCGTTGGTGAACTCGCCGCCCGAATATGCCTCGGTGTAGCCGCCGACAAGCCAGACGTTGCCGTCGGTGTCGAGACCGAAGTAGTCGATCGAGACCTGGGAGATCTGGCCGGCGTCGGTGTCCTGGTCGATCATGGCCACCGTCGGAACACCGTCGATCACGCGGATGACGTCGGTCATCGTCGTGATCACCTGATGAGGTACCGCACGCGACCCGACCTCGGTCGTCCCCTCACGGACCCATTGCATCCCCGGTCGGAGCGGGTGCCACTGGTTGGTGCTCGTCGTCGGATCGACGAAGTTCGCGGCGTCGAAGGGTGTCCGATGCAGCGCGGGCGTTGCGTCGCCGGTCGTCCCGCTGCTGCACGCCGCCATGAGCACCGACAGGCAGGTGATCGCCGCGACGATCAGGTCTCGGCGCGGTCTCGCGACTCCGGTGAGCCGTCCGGACCCGCTTCGGTGTGCTGGACGCATGCGCTGCGCTCCTCTCGACCGGCAAGTGGACTCGATCATCGTCCCCACCTCTACAGGTTGTCTCCTGACTCCAAGCTGAACGACCCGGTGGGCAACCGGTCGACCATCGGCAGGGGCGGATCAGGATCTGGTGCCGTGCGTGGGGATGGTCACAACGAAGCGGGCGCCGCGAAGGTGCTCGCTGTCGACTGTGATCGAACCTCCGTGGTGCTCGACGATGTCGCGGGTGATGGCGAGGCCCAGACCGGTGCCGCCATCTGCGGCGCTGCGGGCGCGGTCGAGCCGGGTGAACCGTTCGAAGACGCGTTCATGCTCGTCAGGCGGGATCCCCGGTCCGTCGTCGGCGACGGTGAGGCACGCGCGGTCGTCGTCCTCGGTGAGCGTGAACGTGACGACGGACGCGGCGTGACGAGCCGCGTTGTCGACGAGATTGCGGATCGCCCGGCTGAGCTCGTTGGGTGCGCCGTCGACCTGCGCGCCCGAGACGTCGCTGAGGTCGACAGTGATGCGACCACCGGCGCGGAGCCGGCGAGCCTGGCGCAGGACGATATCGTCGAGGTCGACGCGTTCCCACCGCTCGCTCGGCGCGCCCGCATCAGCACGCGCGAGCTGGAGCAGGTCGTCGACGAGATGCTGCAACCCCACGGTCTCCTCGAGGATGTCGCGCTGCGTCGCCGGGAGATCAGCCGATCCGGGATGCGCGCCGTCGACCTCCAGCCGACTGCGCATCCGCGTGAGCGGGCTGCGGAGCTCGTGCGACGCATCGGCGACGAGCTGCTGCTGACGGCGCGTCGCCTCCTCGACGCGGTCGAGCATGGTGTTCATGGTGCGCGCGAGCCGGGCGATCTCATCGTCGCCCCTCGGTTGCGGGACACGTCGGTGCAGGTCGGTGCCGCCGATGTGCGCGACTTCCCCCCGGATGTCTTCGACGGGACGGAGGGTGCGCCCCACGAGCCACCACATGAGTCCCGCGAGGAAGAGAACAGCAGCGGGGATCACCACCGCGAGCGAGGTGGCAAGGACCCCGGTGCTCTCGATGACGTCGTCGAGGTTGGCGGCCACGTGGAGCACGGCCGGCCCACGAGGCGTGTCGACACGACGCGACAGGACCCGAAAGGCGCTGTTGTCGATGCGCAGGTCATCGATGGTGCGAAACGCCGCGCCGCGCCTCGACGGCGGGGGCGCCATCGGCGGCTCGCGAGCGATGTTCGCGCTCGCCGCGAGCACCACTCCCGATGGGGACACGATCTGCGCGGCAGTGTCCTGGCCGCCGAACCCGGTGAGCGTTCCGGTGGCGTCGCCCTTGCCGGCGACGTCGGCGAGGTCACGGGCGCGTTGACCGAGCGTCGCTTCGAGGCTCTCCGTCAGCCGGTTGCGTTGGGTCACCACCAGTGCCCCGGCCGCGACGACCAGCAACGCGGCGACCACGAGCGTGGCGAGCGCGGTGATGCGGAAGCGCAGCGTGCCGGTGACGCTCCGGACGCGGCCGCGCGGCGGTCCGTCAGTCGTCGTCATCGTCGAGGCGGTAGCCGGCGCCGCGGATGGTCGCGATCGAATGCCGCCCGTAGGGCTCGTCGATCTTGCGTCGGAGCCGGCGCACGTAGACCTCGACGATGTTGAGGTCGCCATCGAAGTCGTAATCCCACACCCCGGCGAGGATCTCGTGCTTCGACACGACCTGCCCGGCGCGGCGAACGAAGAACTCGAGCACATCGAACTCGCGAGCCGTGAGCGAGATCTCGTCGTCGCCGCGCCACAGCCGCCGCTCTCCCGGATCGATCCGCAGATCGCCGACTCCCACCGGCGCCGGATTGCGACCCGTGGCTCGCCGCAACAAGGCCCGGACCCGGGCGACGAGGACCGGAAACGAGAAGGGCTTGGTCAGGTAGTCGTCTGCCCCGGTGTCGAGGGCCTCCGCCTCGTCGAGATCGCCGTCCTTGGCCGTGAGCATCAGGATCGGCGTCCAGTTCTGCGCTTCGCGCAGATCGGCGCAGATGCGGAAGCCGTTGCGGCCCGGAAGCAGCACGTCGAGCACGATCAGGTCATACGAGCCCTCCGTGGCCATCCACAAACCATCGTTGCCGTCGAAGGCGACCTCGACCGTGAAACCCTCGCTCTCCAAGCCGCGCTTGACCGTGGAGGCGATCTTCTTGTCATCCTCGACGAGCAACAGCTTCATGTCCGCGCTTCGGCTCCCATCCACGACACACCGGCCGCGGCAACCTCATCATGGGTCAACTCCCCTGAACGTGAGCTGAACGTAGCGCCCTTTCAGGGGGCAGTCAGCCAGTCAGGGTGGGTTCAGGGTGCAACTGGCAGTCTCGGTTGGCCGCGTCGAACCTCGCCGCGCGCACACCCTCGACAACAAGGGAGATCCCACCATGAACCGACGGATCAAGCTCGTGCTCGCCGGCACGGTCGTCGCCGCCGTCACTGCGGCCGGTGGAACCGGCATCGCGGTCGCAGCAGGTAGTGACGACGGCAGCGGGACGCACATCACCGGCGGCGCGCTCGAACACGCGAGCGCAGTCGCACTCGAGCACACCGGCGGCGGCCGAGTCACCGGCTCCGAGGTCGATGACGAGGAGAGCTACTACGAGATCGAGGTCACCAGAGCCGACGGCACCCAGTTCGACGTGCAGCTCGACAAGGCCTTCAACGTCGTCAGTGCCAAGCCGGACGCAGAGACGCCCAACGACGCCGGCTGAGCCTGCACGGCGGAACTGGGATACGACGTGACGCCTCGTGCACGCCGCCCGGGGTGAAGGCCTGGTCACTTGCGCTTCTCGCTCACGTTCGTCCTTCGAGGTTCGAGGGTCGAGGGTCGAGCGCGACCATGACCCAAGCCCGCGGGCTCGGGCAGGCGCCAACATTCACGATCCGCGTCAAAAGCTGTCGCGCCGCACGTCGGCGGGGAAGGGGTGTTCCCCGCCGACGTGGGTGCGCGAGGTGGTTTCTCGCTGGTTCAGCCTTCGGTCGTGCTGTCAGCCTCGTTCGGGTCGTTGGGGTTGGCGGCGGGTCCGCCGTCGCACTCGACACCGGTCTGGGCGTCGAGTCCGTCGACGCAGTCCACGCCGTCGGCCTCGTCGGCCTTCTCGTTCGGGTCGGGGGTCTCCTCGGCTCCGGGGACGTCGGGCGTGGTCTGGTCACCCTGCTCGACGTTGTCGGTGTCGGTGGCGCTCGTCGGCTCCGGCGTGTTCGCCGATGCCGGGGCGTGCACCGCGGGGGGCGTCGTCGCGCCCGAGGTCGAGGCCATCGCAACTGCGGTGCCGAGCCCGCCGAATGCGAGGAGCACGGCTCCTGCACCGATGAGCTTGTCCTTCATCTTCATCGCTGGTTCCTCCTGGTCTTGGGGGCCTCAGCCT
>DASRPD010000099.1:0-3242 GCA_035646535.1 Acidimicrobiia bacterium | reverse complement strand
CTCGGCCCCGCGTGGCGCAACGGCGCGGCGAGCTGGGCGAACTCGCACAGCAAGGGGCGGGTGTCGCGGGGGTCGATGATCTCTTCGACCATGAACGCCTCGGCGGTGCGAAACGGTGACTGGGCTCGCGCCAGGCGCGCTTCGATCTCGTCCCGCAGCGCCGCGGGGTCGTCGGCGGCTTCGAGCTGGGCCCGGTAGGCCGCCTCGATGCCGCCCTCGAGCGGAAGGCTGCCCCAGCTGCCGCTCGGCCAGGCGTAGCGGTAGGAGACGCGGCTGGCGTTGTGGTGCGCGGCGCCGGCCACGCCGTACACCTTGCGCAGGATCACCGAGCACCACGGCACGGTCGCTTGGTAGATCGCCGCGAGGGTGGCCGCGCCGTGGCGAATCGTGGCCGCTTTCTCGGCCTCGGTGCCGATCACGAAACCGGGGTTGTCGACGAGATGCACGACCGGCAGGTGGAACGTCTCGGCCAGGTCGATGAACCGCTCGACCTTGCGCGCCGCGTCGGCGGTCCAACCCGCGCCGTGGACGTAGGGGTCGCCGGCCAGCACCGCGACGGGCCAACCGTCGAGCCGGGCGAGGCCCGTCACCGCGGCCCGTCCGTGGCCGGCGCCGATCTCGAAGAACGAGTCTCGATCCACGATGGCGTCGACGATGGGTCGAACCCGGTACACCCGTCGGCGCTCGCGCGGGATCGCGCCGATGAGCCAGTCCTCGCGCCGATCCGGGTCATCGTCAGGCTCGGCGCGCGGTGCGAGCTCGTCGATCGAAGGTGGGAGGTAGCCCAAGAATCGGCGGGCACGGGAGAACGCCTCGGCCTCGGAGTCGACCACGTCGTCCACGACGCCGTTGCGACCGTGGATTGCCGCGCCGCCGAGTGTCTCCTTGTCGACCGTCTCGATGCCGAGCCGGTTCACCAGCGGTGGTCCCGCGACGAAGAGCTGCGCGGTGTCGGCCACCATGAGCGAGTAGTGACTGGTCACGACCCGCGCTGCGCCCAGCCCGGCGACCGAACCGAGGCACAGGCTGACCACCGGAACCGTTGCGAGATTGGCGACGACCCACTCCCAACCGGGATTGAACGGAACGAAGCTGCGTCGATCGGTCTCTAATGACTTCACCGATCCACCGCCACCGGACCCGTCCACGAGCCGCACCATTGGGAGCCGCAGCTCGTTGGCCATCTGCTCGGCGTACACCTGCTTCTGGAAGATCGACGCGTCGGCCGCGCCGCCGCGCACCGTGAAGTCGTCGCCGCCGACGACCACCGGGCGACCCTCGATCCGGCCTCGACCCATGACGAAGTTGGTCGGCGTGAACGCGCTCATCTCGCCGTCCTCACCGGTCGTTGCCCGGCCGGTGAGGCCACCGATCTCGTGGAAGCTGTCCGGGTCGAGCACCCCGTCAATGCGTTCGCGAACGGTGAGCTTGCCGCGGTCGCGATGCCGACTAACCTTCTCCTCGCCTCCCATGCGGTGAGCCAGCTCCGTCCGCCGGGCCAGCTCCTCGAGCTCGGGTTCCCACGTCACGCCTTCGCTGTCCTCCGTGTCTCGTCCGTCACTCATTGGTGCGCTCGGCGATCCGCATCTGGTGGATCTCGTCGGGACCGTCGGCGAAGCGGGCCCGCCGGGCGTGCTGGTACCGCTCGGCGAGCGACGCCCGGCCGTCCTCGTCGATTCCGGCCTCGAGCGGTCGGACGAAGGTCTCGATGTAGGTGCGCACCGTGGCGCGGATCTCCTCGGCCTCGGGCGAGAGGGAGAAGTCGATGGCCATCGCGGACACCCTTCTCTCGGAGGCCGGCATCGGTCAAACGACGGCGTGACCGACCCGAACCCAGCCGGCTCGAGAACCGCGCCGTCATCCGTCGACGACGGGGAGGCGAGGGCCTGATGGCGACCCTGCTCAGCGGCGGGGGCATCTCGGCCGACGTCGGAACGGACGTCGCGCCAGTGTTCGCGCAGGATCAGGAGCACGTCTTCTCCTGCGACGCGAGCAATGGGGACCTCCGCCAGGCCGAGCTGGGCTAGCCCGGCGAAACCATCCGCGCGAGGCTGCTGTCGTGCTCGCCGCCGTCGCTCGCCGCGGACAGTTGCTCGTGCAAGACGTCCCGGATCCGGTCCCGGGCCCGGGTGACGCGCTCGTCGCCACGCATGCTTGCGGGATCTGTGGCTCCGATCTCCACGCGCTCGTCCACGCCGAGAGCGTGGCCGAGATGTCGCTCGGGGCGGGCCAACCGGCGATGTTCGATCCATCGGCCGACTTCGTCATGGGTCACGAGTTCTGTGCGGAGGTCCTCGAGCTCGGACCCGACACCGACGGTGTGATCGCCAGGCCGGGCGATCTCGTGGTGTCGATCCCGGCCGCGCTCACCTCGACCGGCCTGCAGGCGATCGGGTACTCCAACACCTACGGGGGCGCCTACGCGGAGCGGCTGCGTCTCACCGCCGGCATGTGCATGAAGGTGCCCGACGGGCTCGACGCGCGCCGCGCCGCGCTCACCGAGCCAATGGCCGTGGGGCTCCACGCGGTCCACAAGTCGAAGATCACGCCCGGTGACGCTGCCCTCGTGCTCGGCTGTGGCCCCATCGGCCTGGCCGTCATAGCGGCACTCGCGCTCGAGGGCGTCGAGCCCATCGTCGCCGCCGACTTCTCATCGCGCCGCCGGGACCTCGCGGTCCGGATGGGCGCGCACGAGGTCGTCGACCCGGGCGACGAAGCCGCGATCGACGCGTGGCGGCGGGTCGATGGGCGGCGCCCGCTCGTCGTCTACGAAGCTGTTGGCGTACCCGGCATGCTCGACGCGGCGATGCGCGACGCACCACCCCAGGCCCGTGTGCTCGTTGTCGGCGTGTGCATGGAGGAAGACCACGTACGACCCATGGTCGGCGTGATGAAGGAGCTGTCGATCCAGTTCGCGTTCGGCTACGACCCGATGGAGTTCGCGGCGACGCTCGCCGCGATCGCCGAGGGACGCCTCGACGTCACGCCGCTCATCACCGGCACCGTCGGGGTGGAGGGCGTCCCGGCCGCGTTCGCCGCCCTCGCGGATCCCGAGGACCACGTGAAGATCCTCGTCGAGCCGGACGGCCCATCCCGAACAACGGAGATCCGAGTATGAGTGCCAGCGCCGCGCAGCCTCGTCCCGGTCGGCTCGAGGACAAGGTGGCGATCGTCACCGGCTCGACCCGTGGCATCGGCCGCGCGACTGCCGTGCGCTTCGCAGAAGAGGGAGCGAAGGTCAT